>JALZAF010000202.1 GCA_030948505.1 Chloroflexota bacterium | reverse complement strand
CCTACGAGCCGGCGAATCGGTCACGGCAACTCTTCCCCGATGACGCCCTGGGCACGAACAAGGCCGAGGCCTTGGCCCAGGTGTTTCGCGGGAGCGGGCTGGCGGTCCAGGCGATCGCCGAGTTCGTGAGTCCAGTCAATGTCGGGCTCGTCGTTCGCGAGGATGACATCTGTCTCCTCGCGGTCGACAACCACCCGACCCGGGCGTTGGTGGACCGGCACATCGCCGGGCTCACCGACGTGACTCTCATCAGCGGCGGCAACGACGAGACGGACGGCAACGTCCAGCTCGTCCGCCGCCACGACGGGTACAGCGTCGACGGCCACCTCGTCGAGGTCCATCCGGAGATCGGTCTGGCGGTCGAGTCGGACCTCATGCCGGGCACCGGCTGTGCGGCCCTCGCGGCCGAACGGCCCCAGCTCGTCGTGATGAACCTGATGGTCGCAAGCGCGATGCTCAACTGCCTTTGGGCAGTGACCGAGCAGGGCAGCGTCCCCTACAGCGAGGTCTACCTCGACGTGGTCCACAACGCGGCCCGCAGCCGCTCGTGGTTCCGCGTCCCGGCAAGTACGCCCTAGGGGGTGTGGATCAACAGGTGCACACCTTGGCCGGGGAGGCGCTATGCGGCGCTCCCCGGCCTAATCACCCTCACCGGATCTTTGTTACAGGATTTGAAACAATTGTCACAAACGCGATCGACGAACCCATTTCGACCGGGCAGCGGGATCCTCCCGCCGCTGCTGGCTGGGCGCGAGCGCGAGACGGCCATCTTCGAGGCGCGGGTCGTCCGGACGCGCGAGGGTCAGCCACAGCACACTGCGCTCCTAGGCGAGTGGGCGATCGGCAAGACCACGCTGCTGATGCACTGGCGCCGACTGCGGCAGCAGGCCGGCGACGCCGTCGTGCTTTCGATGGCGTACCCGCAGTCGGCAGACGAATTCCTCGCCGGTCTCGTCACAGCCATCGATGCCGAGCTCGCGACCGACTGGCCGGACCGTCTCGACGTGGAGCTGGGTGTCGGTATCGGGATCGCTAACGCCCGCATCCGTCGTCCGTCTCGCGATCCCGAGCGCGAGCTGCATGCGGCGCTCCGACGGCTGATCGAGCACGAAGCTCATCAGCGACGGGCCGTGATCGTGCTGCTCGATGACGTCGACCTCCTCCCGATGACGGGAGACGTGCTCCTACGGCTGCGGGCGTGCGCCCTCGAGCTCTACGCGGCCGACCTACCGCTCGCCTTCCTCGTGGCCGCGTCATCGGGCCTGTTCGATGCGGTCCGGTCAGCCCACGAGCCGCTCGTGCGGTTCTTCGAGCCCCTCTCGCTCGGACCGCTCGATCCCGAGGATGCGGCTCGGGCGATCACCGAACCCCTCGACGAGACAGTGGTTCGTTTCGACCCCGAGGTCGTCGCGGAGATCGTCGACCTCGCCGGCGGGCGACCGTACTACCTCCAGAAGCTCGGCTACTTCGCCTTCGATGCGGCGACCGACGGGAGAGTGACCCAGGCGGAGTTCGCGGTCGCGTTCGAGCTGGCGTTTGCCTCGGTCAGCCAGGAGATCTTCGCTGCCCGATGGGCGGGGATGTCGCCGATCGACCGCCAGGTCGTGGCTGTGGTCGCACGAAGCACGGAGCCACGACCATCGGGGGACATCGAAGCCGAGGCGGCGAGGCTCGGTGTGAGGCCGAGCGCGGCGCGTCAGTCCCTTCGTCGCCTTGCCGCCGCGGGTCACATCAATCGGCTCGCCAGCAGCCGCCGCGGCCGCTACGCCGTGCGGGACCGGCTCTTTCAGCGCTACCTGGGACTGCAGACATGCGAGCCGTAGGGACGGCCGCGGAGCCGCGCCCGGACGAGTTCCCACTTCGGGATCTCGTTGATGAGTACCGCGTCGCACTCGAGGTCGGCGGCCGTAGCCGCCGAACGATCGACTGGTACCGCGGCTACCTCGACGAGTTCGTTATCTTCGTGGGCAGGGACGGCCGGTCGCCGACGCTCGACGATCTCACCCCGGCGACGAGCCGGCGGTGGCTACTTGCGGTTCAGGCAGCCCGATCGAGTCCGCTCGCTCCGAACTCCATGGCGGGGCGCGTGCGAACACTTCGCGCCTTTGGGGGTTGGGTCCAGCGGGAACTGGCGCTCGACGCCCATCCACTGGCTGGCCTTCCACTTCCCAAGTTGCCCGATGTCCTCGTCGAGAGCCTTCGGGAGCGCGAGATGCGCGCCCTCGTCGCTGCGGCGGGCGACCAGTCGCGCAATCCTGTGAGAGACCGCGCCATCGTCCTCCTTCTGCTCGACAGCGGCCTCCGGCTTGGGGAGCTGGTGGGCCTCCGGGTTAGAGACCTAGATCTGGTCGAGGGTCGCTGTCGCGTTGTCGGTAAGGGTGCCAAGGAGCGGATCGTGCCAATCGGTGGCCGGAGCCGCCGAGCGTTGCGTGCTTGGCTGATGACGCGCGGTGCCCCGAAGGGTGATGCGGTCCTATTCGTCGGCCGCAGTGGTGAGGTTCTCTCACCGCGTGGCGTTCAGTTGCTCGTAGGCCGCCTGGCTCGTGCCGCGGATATCTCGACGCGTTGCTCTCCACATGTCCTGCGTCACAGCTTCGCCCGGGCGTTCCTGGCGAACGGCGGGGACGTTTTCACCCTCCAGCGGATCCTCGGCCACAGCCCGACGTCCCTTCAGATCACCCGTCGCTACGTGCAGCTGCTCGACGATGACGTACGAGCCGTGCATCGGCGCGCCTCGCCCATCGACCGCCTCTAAGGTGACCCTGCTCGGCGCGTCAATACCGAATCC
>JALZAF010000200.1 GCA_030948505.1 Chloroflexota bacterium | reverse complement strand
GCCCAGGACGTGCGCGACTTCACGATCACGGCCAGCCCGGATTACCGGACGGCATCGGTCGTCGTCGGCGGCACCACCATCCGGGCCTATTACCGCCCCGGCGGTCCGGGCCCGGCGATGCTGTCGGCCGCACGGAACGCGCTGTCGAAGATGGCCGCCCTGGTCGGGGCGTATCCCTACGCGACGTTCAAGGTCGTCCAGTCGGCAGGCGGATTCGGGATGGAATCACCGGAGCTGATCTGGGTGCCGACGGGCGTGGCGAGCTCGAACCTGCGCTACCTCGTGACCCACGAGACCGCTCACCAGTGGTTCTACGGGATCGTCGGTTCGAACCAGCCGTACGAGCCGTACACCGACGAGGCCGCGGCGGACTTCCTGGCCCGCTACGTGCTGTCGCTGCGGCGCTCCAGCGGCTGCGCCACGGCGCGACTGGACCTATCGATCTACCGCTACTCGTCGGCCTGTTACTACGAGGTCATCTACATCCAGGGCGGCAACTTCCTCGACGACATCCGCCGGACGATCGGCGCGACGGCGTTCTGGAACGCGCTGCGCGGCTATGTCGCGGCGAACAGGTTCGGGATCGTGACGACGAAGATGCTGCTCGACGCGCTCGACAACGCGACGCCGCAGAATCTCGTCCCTCGGTATCACACCCGGTTCCCCCGGATCTACTGAGCTGTCCGTTTAAGGCGCCGGGTCGCGCGCGGCGCTATCGGCCATGCGTGCGTCCGCCGCACGCGCCTGCGGCATCCACCGAAACGAGGTCGGGACGAACGGCCGCCACGCCCGCCAACCGGCGACCAGCCAGGCCGACACGGCCCGCTCGCGCAGGCCCCACGACAGGCCGAATTCCTCGCGCAGGCGCGGCAGCAGCAGCCCGACCGCCGGCCAGAGCGTCCACGCGTACGCCGGCGCGGGCAGCCAGCCCAGCAGCGGTGACACGGGTCCCAGTGGCGGATTGAGGATCGCCTGCCCGATCCGCCGTCCCGTCTCCGAGACGTGGATGGGCCCGTCCGGCGCGAGGGTGCGGGCCATGTATGCCTCGAACGCGTCGTAGTCGCGCGGCAGCAGCCCATCCGGGATCCCGAATGCGCGACCGATCGGCCGGGTCTCCGCATAGAACCGCTCCCGGCTGTCGCGGTCGTACGGCTCGAGCCAGGCGTGGTAGGTCTCGATCGTCGAGTCGACGAGCGTCGCGTGCACCCACATCGCCAGCTCCGGGTCGCGGGCGGAGTAGCTGGGACCATGGGCCTCGCGCGCCGCGGCGTCGTGCACGGGGCCGCCGATCGACCGGTGCAGCGCGTTCAGCCGGCGAATCTCGGCCCGTGCCGCCGCCGATGTGCCGTACACGATTCGCAGGTAGCTGCGCAGCGTGCCCTGCAATCGGCCCCACGGGTCGGAGCGGAACGCGCTGTGCTGGTCGACGCCCTCGGCGACGAGTGGATGCGCGATCTGCAGCAGCAGCGACCTTGGGCCGGCCGCCAGCAGCAGCATCGCCTCGCGGTCCAGCCGCCAGCCCTCGCTGCCCGGACCGTACAGGCCGGGATCGGGGCTCAGCTGGGCGGCGGGATCGCGACTGATCCGCGCGGCGGGGTCGCGATTGATCCGCGTGGCGTACCGGGGCGCACCACCCGGTGCACCCTCGGCCGAATCGTCCTGCAAGCGAGCGACCATGGCGCGACGATACCCGAAGGAGGACGCGACACTCGATGACCACTTCGGCGGCTGCCTGGGGGGCCCACTTCGACGCTGATCGCCTCGCCCATCTCGAGACGCGGATGTGGAAGGCCTACTACCGGCGACAGCCCGCGCGCCTGTTCGGGCTGCTCGTGCTGGCGCTCCGCGAGCAGGCGCGGACGTCGTGGCCGCGGGCGTTCGCCGCGGCCGTGCTGCTGACCCGGGCGGCGGTGGGGTTTGCACGGGCCAGCGGTGACTACGACCGCTTCGCGCCCGACATCGAACGCGGCTACCGCGCGCTGCACCTGCCCGAGTCGGTCGACGTGGCCGAGGTGTCGCGCTGGGAGCTGCGCTGGTGGGTCGTCCGGCGTGAAATCGGCCTGGCGGCGGGCGAAGCCGCCGGCGATGCCATCGCGCGTCTCTACTCGGCGTTCTATGCCGTGCCCCTCAACCGGGTCGAGGAGGCCGGTCGCCTGCGCGGCATGGCCGCCGAGGTGCGTGACCGCGGCGCGACCGCGGATCCGGAGGGGCCGAAGGCGGCCGGCAAGGCGTACTGGCCGGAGGTGGCGCGGTTGCTGCGCGAGTCGTATCGCAGCCTGCGGGCCGGCCTCGAGGGACCGCCCGCGTGAGGGCTGCCCAGGACGCTAGCGCTCTCCCGGCCGATGGCCGACGACCCACCAGGCCGCCGGGAACACGATTGCCGCGAGGGCGAGCTTCAGCAGGTCGCCCACGATGAACGGCTCCAGACCCAGCTTCAGGGTCTTGGACGCGTCCCAGCCGGTGACGACGGCCAGCCACGGCAGGCCCACGACGTAGATCAGGGCGTTGCCGATGAGCATGGCGCCGACGGCCCCGAGCAGGTTGCGGTCCCAGCCCAGCTCCGCCAGGCGGCCGATGAGGCTGCCTGCGAGGACGAACCCGATCAGGTAGCCGCCGCTGGCCCCCAGGATCACCTGCAGGCCGCCCTTGCCCTCGGCGAAGAACGGCAGCCCGACGAGGCCCAGGAGGACGTACAGCGCGACCGCCGCGAGGCCGCGCCGGAAGCCCAGGGCGCCACCGACCAGCAGCACACCGAACGTCTGGCCGGTCACCGGCACCGGGCTGCCCGGCACGGGGATGCTGATCAGGGCGGTCAGGTAGATGAGCAGCGCGCCGGCCAGGATCAGGGCGACATGTCGGGCGCGCGAGCTAAGGCGCTCCCCGACCCGGATCGGGACCAGGAAATCAGCGATCGTGATGCCGCGCTCGGCGGCTGGCAATCGGTCCAGCCTGGGCATGACGATCGTCATCGACGCTCCTCCTCCGGTCCGCCGACCACCCTCTCCATCCGTCCGACGCGGCGAGTCTAGCAGAGGCCTCGACGCCTTCGGCCCGTCGTTCGAGGATGGCACCTCGGCGGCGGGTGGCCCACTCATTCGAACTGGACCGCCCGAACGATCGACAGGCGGGCGGCAAGCCGGGCGGGGTACCAGGCCGCCAGCATGGACAGGGCCACGCCCAGGCCGAGGCTCAGGGCCACGGTCGACCAGGGCACGTCCGCCGGCAGCTCGATCGCGCCGCCGGCGAGGACGACCATCAGGGCCCCGACGGCAAGGCCCGTGAAAACCCCGAGCACCGCCCCCACCAGCCCCAGCACGCCGGCCTCGACGACGACCATGCGGCCCACCTGGCGGCGGGTCATCCCGGCCGCCCGCAGGACGCCGATCTCGCGGACACGCTCGATGACGTTCATGGTCAGGGTGTTGAAGATCCCGAGAGCCGCTACCAGCACGGCCACCAGCGCGAGCGCGTCGAACAGCCCGAACACGCGGCTCAGGGCATCCGAGACAGCGCCCTGGACCTGGTCAAGGGTGCTGGGTTCGAGGGCCAGCGAGCGCGCCACCGCCTCGAGGGCGGGTCGCGCGACCGACTCGCGCCCGGCCGCATAGCGCACGCCGAAGAAGTCCGCGCCGGCCACCCCGAACTTCGAGGTGGCGTCGTCCCAGCCGACCAGAACGGTCTCCCCCGCCCTGCCCGGCAGGGTCCGCTCGGCGATGCCGGCGACGTGGAGCTGGAACCCCTTGCCCTGCCCGATCCCGAAGGACAGCACGTCTCCGAGCCGTAATCCCAGCCGCTCGGCGAGGCTCTGCGGCAGGATCGCGTTGCCGCCTCCGTCCAGCGACGCCAGCGCCGTGGACCGATCGCCGGCCACGAACCTGAGCCGACCGTCCGCGGCGAAGTCCGCGCCAACGATCGCGGCCGCGTCCACCCGTATGCCGCGAAGCGCCATGTCGAACGTCGCCACCGGCGTCACGCGGGCCACCCCTTCGACCGCCGCCAGGTCCTGGACCACGCCTTCGTCGCGCGCCACCGGGCGGATCGAGGTGACGATCTCGTCGCCCGGGATGACGCCGGCCAGCCAGGCCGTCGCGGCGTGGCGAGCGTTCTGGGCAACGCCGCCGATGGCCACGACCATCGCCAATCCCAGCGTCAGTGCCCCGACGGTCAGGCCCGTTCTGCCCCGATCGCGGACCAGGGCACTGCGGGCCAGCCGCTCCTCGAATCGCAGGATCAACGCGAATGGCACGCCGGCGACTCGCCCCAGCGGCGTCAGGAACAGCGGCGACAGCAGCACCACGAACAGCAGCAGCGCGTAGACGGCGAAGGCCCGGACGAGCCCCGCGTCACCACTGCCACGCGGCCAGACGAGGAGTCCCGCGATTCCCACCGCGACGAAGACCACGACCAGCCAGCGGAGGCGCGCCCGCTCGCCGCGCATCTGCTCCGCCCGGTACCGCAGCGCCTCGACCGGCGAGATCCGGCCCGCTCGCCAGGCGGGCTCGAGG
>JALZAF010000189.1 GCA_030948505.1 Chloroflexota bacterium | reverse complement strand
CGCGTCGCCTCCGTCAGGCGGCGGAGGGGCGTCGTGAAGCGACGGGCAAGCCCGGCGGCGACGATGACCGACAAACCCAGGGCGAATAGGCCGATCGCCGCTAGCAGGCCGGCCACGTTCGAAACCGCGGTTGCCCGGAACGTGTACGGGTCGTACAGGGTGACCTCGACGACGTACGGAAAGAACCCGTTTACCTGGAGCCGGACCGGATCGGTCTCCAGCACTTCCGGGGCCTGGTCCTTGCCCGGTTTTGACGTCAGCGGCACCTCGACGGTCCCGTTCGGCGATGGCAGGAAGTCGGCGGGCGTACCCGTGCCAAAGCGGATCCGGACCTTGGCCTGGGCCAGCAGGTCGGCCAGGACGCGACGCTGATCGGGGGAGTTCAGCGCAGCGAGGACCGCCGGATTCGTGACCTGGTCTGCCCCGACGACGGGCCGCAGCCCCGCCCACTGCGTCGCCCCAGCGGCGACGACCTGGGCGACGGTCTGACTGCGATTGTCGAGGTCAGCTCGCTGCTGCTTGAGGAAGTAATCGTCCAGCCGGTTGAGGACCAGCAGCGAGACGAGGACCAGGGTCAGGGCGACGACCGCGACAAACGCGAGGGTCAGCCGGGCCTGGAACGTGTGCGGCGCCAGCGAACCCAGCCGGCCGCGACTCCTGGCGGACGCCTCCCCGACGTCAGCGCTCGGCGAATGCGTAGCCCACCCCCCGGACAGTAAGGACGAACGCGGGCGCCGCCGGGTCGTCCTCGATCTTGTCGCGCAGGTGGCTGACGTGGACGTTGATCGTCTTCTCGTCCTGGTCGAGGGCCTCGTAGTCGCGCAGCAGCTCCAGCAGCTCGGAGCGGGTGTAGACGCGGCCAGGCCGGCTGGCGAGGTGGCGCAGGATCTCGAACTCCGTCGGGGTCAGTCCGATCCGCTTCTGGCCGCGCTGGACACGTCGCCGCTCGAGGTCGATCACCAGATCGTGATGCCGGATCACCCGACCGCCGGCCGCGTCGGACAGGTCGCCATAGGCCCGCCGGAGGAGGGCCTTGATGCGGCTCATCAGCTCGCGCAGGCCGAACGGCTTGGTCAGGTAATCGTCCGCCCCGAGCTCCAGGCCGATGACCTTGTCGACCTCGTCGTCGCGAGCGGTCAGGACCAGGACCGGCGCCTTGGACCCCGTCGCCCGCAACCGCCGCAGGACCTCGAAGCCGTCCATGCCGGGCAGCCGCACGTCGAGCACGACGAGGTCCGGGGCCTGGTTCGACGCGAAGTCCAGCCCTTCCTCGCCGGACCGCGCGACGGCGACCTGGTAGCCCTCCTGCTGGAGCGCGTACTGGATACCTCGCGCGACCGCGAACTCGTCCTCGACGATGAGAATCGTGGCCGCCACCGGCCGATGCTACACCGGTCGCCCGCGCGGACCCCGCGGCGGGCTGTGGTAGGGTATGCGGGCTTCCGGGCGCCAGGCGACGGTGTGCCGCCGCCGAGCCGCAGCCCGGGCCACCGAACACAGCACGCGAGGTCCACCCGGAATGCCCACCGCCCGCCCGACGTTGGCCGCCGAGCCGCGCCAGATCACCGGCAAGGCCGTCGCCCGGCTCCGCCGCCAGGGCCGCCTGCCGGCCGTCGTCTATGGCCACGGGGTTCCCTCGTCGAACCTGTCGCTGGACGCCCACGAGTTCGACGTCCTGCGGCGGCGCCTGGGGGCCAATGCGCTGGTCGACCTGTCGGTCGCCGGGGAGAGCCCCAATCCGGTGCTCTTCCACGAGGTCCAGATCCATCCCGTCCACCGCCGGCCGCTGCATGTCGACCTGTTCCTGGTGCGGATGACCGAGGAGCTGACGGTCGAGGTCCCGCTCGTGCCCGTCGGTACGTCCGAGGCGGTCGAGGTTCAGGGCGGAACCCTGATCCACGCTCTCGAGGAGGTCCGCATCCGGGCGCTGCCCGACCACCTGCCGCAGCGGATCGAGTACCCCATCGACAGCCTCGTCGACTTCGAAGGCACGATCCACGTCCGCGACCTGATCATCCCCTCCGACGTGACGCTGCTCAACGAACTCGACGAGCTCGTCGCCCGGGTCATCCCCCCGCGCATCGAGGTCGAGGAGGCGCCGGCTGTCGAGGCCGTCGAGCCGGTCGAGGGCGAAGAGGGCGAGGGCGCAGCAGCTGCCGAGGGTGGCGAGGCCCCCGAGGGTGGCGAGGCTCAGGGCGCCGAGGACCGCAAGCCGGAGCGCAAGCCCAAGGGCTAACGCCCGCTGGCGAAGGGCAGGCGCCCGGTCAGGAGCGCCTGCCGCTGGCGATCACGACCGGCAACCGAAGCCGGAAGGCATCCGCCGGCAGACGACCCAGGCGTCTGCGAAGTTCTCGCTTGAGTCGGTCGCGGAGATGCGGCTCGAGCGACGAGAAGAGGTCCTCCTCGTCGAACTCCTCGAGGAACTTCTCGTACTCGTCGGGTTCGAAGCGGTGGACGAGCTCGCGCTCCTCCGCCCGCACACCGCGGAACCCCGCGCGTCGCAGCTCGGCGGCCGCGGTGCCAACCGACCGGTAATCGCCCGACCGCCCGTCCGGCTCGCGGGCCCCCTCGCCGATCTCCTCGAGCGCGGCGTCGAACTCGATATCCGGCTGGAAGGCGCGGCTGGCGGCCAGCCAGGTGACGTGGGCCAGGCCGCTGTCGGGACGGAGCACCCGATGGGCCTCGCGCAGCACCGCCGCGCGGCTGGGGACGAGCTGCAGCACGAACGAGGAAACGGCCGCGTCGAACGAGCTGTCGTCGAAGGGCATGCGGTCGGCGAATGCCACCCGAACCTCGAAGCGGCGGCGATCGGCGGGCCCCAGGCGGCGGTCCGCCTCGGCGCGGGCCGCCGCGGCCATCCCGCTCGAGGCATCGACGCCCGTGACCTTCACGTGCGGCCAGCGTTCGATGGCAGCGATGGCCAGGGTCGCCGTGCCCGTGCCTACATCGAGGATCTGGCGCGCTCCGGCCGTGACGATCGTCTCGATCCCGTCGAGCACCCCGACCGCGGTGGGCGCGAGGACCGGCGCCCACCAGCGCGCATAGCCCCGGGCGATCGAGTCGTAACGCGTGGCCTGATCCGTCACCGGCGCATCGTGCCATGCGCCGAGGACGGAGCGAGGCTCAGCTCGCGGTCGCTGCCGGCGCGGCGGGCGGCGCCGGCGACCCCGCACGACGAAGGAAGCCCAGCCGGCGCAGCACGAACGCGGCGATGGCGGCCAGGATGCCAAGCGTGACCAGGATCGGCAGCCAGACGATGCCCAACCAGATCCCGGCCCGGGCGAGCGACTGCAGGATGTCGACCAGGGTCGCCGATGCGCGATCGACCTCATCGCCGGCGTTCCAGCCCTTGGTGGCCTGGGTGACCGCGACGACCTGCAGGCCGTAGGTCACGGTCAGTGTTCCCAGCCCAGCCTGATCGGCGAGGTGGGCACGCTGTCCGTCGAGCTGCTCGATCTGGCCGCGGACTTCCGTGAGCCGGCTCTCCACCTCGAGCACGTCGGAGATCTTGGTGGCCTTGGCGGCGATGCCCTGCAGGGCCTGCTCGCTGGCGCGCAGGTTGGCGATGCGGGCCTGGAGGTCGACCAGCTGACCGGTGACCTCGATGGCGTCCGTCTGCTCTCCGAGGACCTTGCCCAGCCTACGCAGCGCAGTGAGCGACTCCTCCCAGCGGTCGGACGGGATGCGGTAGGTCACCGAGGCCACGGAGTTGTCGCCGTCGTTCGTCTGCTTCGATGCACCGACATAGCCGCCTGCCGCGCGGACGGCGTCGCGGCCGGCCGTGAGAGCCACATCGAGGTCCTTGACCTGGACGTTGAGCGAACCGGTGCGAACGATCTTGGCGTCGTCCTTGAAGGCACCGTTTGACCCATTGCCGGAACCGGGCTGGCCGTCGGCCGGGGCGGGTGCCGCCGAAGCCGCCGCCTCCTGGCCCGCCCCGGAAGCGCCAGCCGGG
>JALZAF010000175.1 GCA_030948505.1 Chloroflexota bacterium | reverse complement strand
ACCGTGAGCCGGTCAAGGAGGATCTGCGCGGGATCGGAGATCGGCAGCGTGGGCCGCATCTCGTCCTGCTGGCCAGGGACGCGACCGGCTATCGGAGCCTGTGCCGGCTCGTGTCGCGGGCCAACCTGGCCGGGACGAAGAGCATGCCGCGCTTTTCCCAGGCGCTTCTCGCCGAGCACACGGAGGGGCTGATCGCCCTGTCGGCCTGCCGGCACGGAGAGATCGCCCGGCGCCTGGTGGTCGGCGACCGCGAAGGTGCACGGGCCGTTGCGCAGCTGTACGCGCGGCTTTTCGGGACACCCGGCAGTGAGGGCATCGCCGCGGCCGGATTCGTGCTCGAGCTGCAGCATCATCTGCAGGCCGACGACGACTGGCTCGTCGCGGGGACGGTCGCCCTGGCCGAAGAGCTGGGCCTGCCGGTGGTCGTGACGAACGACGTCCACTATGCGCGGCCCGAAGACCGCGAGCTGCATGACGTCCTGACCGCCATCCGCCACGGCCGAACACTCGACGAGCTGGCTCACCTGCGCCGGCCGGATGGCGAATCGCACCTCAAGTCCGCCGCGGAGCTGGCGGCGCTCCCGCCATCGGATGATCCAGCCGTGGCGAGCTCCTGGTCGGAGGGGATGGCCAACGCCGGGGAGCTAGCGGCGTCGTGTTCGGTGGACCTGGGCTTCGAGCAATACCGCTTCCCGGGTTTCGCGGTGCCGAACGGCGAGACGCCGTTCAGTTACCTGGTCGAGCTGTGTCAGGCCGGCGTCCGGCGGCGCTATCACCCGCTCACGCCTCCGGTCGTGAAGCAGCTGGCCCACGAGCTGGGTGTCATCGAGAAGACCGGCCTGGCCGAGTTCTTCCTCATCTGCTGGGACCTGATGCGTTTCGCGAAGGAGCGCGGCATCCCCGCGCAGGGTCGCGGCAGCGCGGCCGACTCGATCGTCGCCTACGCCCTTGGCATCACCCGGGTGGACCCGATCCGCCACAACCTCCTGTTCGAGCGGTTCATCAACGAGGGACGCACGGCGTACCCGGACGTCGACATCGATTTCAGCTCGGAGCGGCGCGAGGAGATCATCCAGTACGTCTACGGGCGCTACGGCGAAGAGCACACCGGCATGGTCTGCAACCTCGTCACGTACCGCGCGCGGTCCGCGGTTCGCGAGGTTGGTTACGCGCTGGGGTTTCCGCGTCCGCTCGTCGACCGCGTGGCCAAGGCCCTCGAGACGTACGACTCGGTCATGGTCCGGCGCGACCTCGAGGCGGATGGCGGATTCGCCGACTTCTTCCGCCGACCCGGTGAGGACGAAGCGACCGAAGCCCGGGCGGCGGCGACGGCCGGCGCGCGCGGCCTGACGGATGGGATGGGGCAGCTCAACCACGTCCGGCGCGGCGGCGCGGAGACGGGCCCCGAGGATTCCGCCGCCGCGGTTTCCGCCGCTTCCTCCGCTCCATATCGCACTCATCGATCATCCGAGCACGACGAGCGAGCGGAAGCCCCGGCCAACCCTTCGGGCACTCCGACCTTATCGCGCCCCGCTGCGTGGCGTATCGATGGGAGCGATACCGGGAGGGACAACGGCCCGGACGAGGGGGGCGAGCAGCGGCTTGGCGCATCGCTCCCGCACGCAGCATCGATGGGTGCGATACGGGAGAGGCCAACCGCAACGCAGCGGCCGCACTCGCCGGGCCCCTCGGCCTCCGGGATGTGGGAGGAGGCGCCCGAGTCGCCGCCGTCGGTCCGACCCGGCGGCCGCGCCGACGACGAAGGTGGCCCCGGGGACACGCCGGCCAGCGTGGCCTGGCTACGGGCCGGGCGCGGAACAGGTTACCGGCACGAGTCGGCGCCCGGCACGATCGATGGCCGGACGATTGATCCCGAGAGTGGCGTCCTCCTGCCGGCGCCACGGCGGACGGACAAGCTGGGCAGGCCGAACCAGTGGGACCCGCCGGCGCCTCGCGCCGGCTCCTCGGTCGCGCGCGTGGAGCCCGAGCCGCCACCCCAGACGCGTGGCGGGAGCACGGT
>JALZAF010000166.1 GCA_030948505.1 Chloroflexota bacterium | reverse complement strand
GGGCATTGTAGGCAACGACCGCGGCCGGAATCGAACGAGCGGGCCGCTGCCGGCCCGCTCGTGCGCGTTCGTTGATGTGCGGCCGAGGATCAGGCCGGTTGGGGGTTGGGCTCGGGGATCGGCTGGCCGGGTCCGACGATGGTCGGCATGCCGTGGATGTTCTCCTTGGCAGGGAGATCGCTGAAAAGAGCCTCGAACCCTTCCGCATCCACCGTCTCCTCGGCCACCAGCTTCTCGGCCAGGGTGATGAGCTTGTCGCGGTGGGTCGTCAGGACCTCCGTCGCCCGATCGTAGGCCTTGTCGATGATCGCGCGGACCTCTTCATCGATCGTCCGGGCAACCTCGTCGCTGTAGTCGCGCTGCTCGCCCATCGAGCGGCCAAGGAAGATCATCTCGTCGCGCTTGCCGAACGAGAGCGGGCCGAGCTTGTCGCTCATGCCGAACTCGGTCACCATCCGGCGCGCGAGGTCGGTCGCCTTCTCGATGTCGTTGCTCGCGCCGGTCGTCGTGTCACCGAAGACGAGGCGTTCCGCGGCGTTGCCGCCGAGCAGCCCGGCGATCTTGTCCTCGAACTCGGTCTTCGATTGGAGGTAGCGATCCTCCATCGGCAGGGCCATCGTGTAGCCGAGCGCCATGCCGCGGCTGATGATCGTCACCTTGGCGACCGGATCGCACTTCGGCAGGATCCGCTGGACGACCGCGTGGCCGCCCTCGTGGTAGGCGATGATCGCCTTCTCGGCGTCCGAGATGATGCGCGACTTGCGCTCCGGGCCGGCGACGATCCGCTCGAGCGCCTCGATGAACTCGGTCATCCCGATGACCTTCTTGTTGCGCCGCGCGGCGAGGATCGCGGCCTCATTGACGAGGTTCGCGAGGTCGGCGCCGGAGAAGCCCGGCGACAGCCGCGCGACGGCCTCCGGGTCGATCGCCTTGTCGAGTGGCTTGCCCTTGGTGTGGACCTTGAGGATCGCGGTGCGGCCCTTCATGTCCGGCCGGTCGAGGATGACCTGGCGGTCGAACCGGCCGGGCCGCAGCAGGGCCGGGTCGAGCACGTCCGGCCGGTTGGTGGCGGCGACGACGATGACGTTCGTGTTCGTGTCGAAGCCGTCCATCTCGACGAGGATCTGGTTGAGCGTCTGCTCACGCTCGTCGTGGCTGCCGCCGAGGCCGGCGCCGCGCTGGCGGCCGACCGCGTCGATCTCGTCGACGAACACGATGCACGGCGAGTTGCGCTTGGCCTGGTCGAACAGGTCGCGCACGCGCGATGCACCGACACCGACGAACATTTCGACGAAGTCAGAGCCTGAGATCGAGAAGAACGGCACGCCCGCCTCGCCGGCCACGGCGCGGGCCATCAGCGTCTTGCCTGTGCCGGGAGGCCCAACCAGGAGCACGCCGCGCGGGATGCGCGCGCCGAGCGAGTTGAACTTTTCCGGGTACTTCAGGAATTCGACGACTTCCTGGAGCTCCGTCTTCGCCTCGTCCACGTCGGCCACGTCGCTGAACGTCACGACGGTCTTGTTGCCGAGGAACATGCGGGCCCGGCTCTTGCCGAAGCTGAGGGCCTGGTTATTGGTGCCCTGCGCCTGTCTCATCATGAAGAAGATGAATCCGCCGATGACAAGGAGCGGCAACAGCCCCGTCAGGAGCAGGCCGACCCAGGACGTATCGGGTGCGGGCTTGACGTCGTAGGTGGGGATCGCGGCGGTGCCGGCCGCCAGCTGGATGTCCTTGAGGACGTCGTGCAGGCCGGGCACCCCGGGCACGGTGACGGTATAGGTCTTGGGTGGTTGATCCTTGGTCGTGATGGTCAGCGTGTCGCCCTGGTGAACGACCTTGTCGACGACGCCGGCCTTGACGTCAGTCAGGAACCCTGAGTAGGGTTTGGTGACCGGGGTGCTGGATGCCGAGATCCAGGTGTAGAGCAGGGCCACCGTTCCGACGACCAATACGAGCATGACGATGCCGTTGCGAAAGAACTTGGGATTCAAACTGGAGCCTCCGGGTGAACCAGACCGGTGCCTCGCACCGGCCGCGACATCGAGTATAACGCCGGGTCCTGAACGACCCCTGAACGGGGCAGACCGTCATCAGAGATACGGTTGAGAAGCCAACCCGGATCGTGGCCCCCCGCGCGGCCCAGCGCGACAACCCAAAAGTCCGTCAGCCGGATCGGGGGTGAGAATGGGTGGTAGCGGAGGGCGGATTCGAACCACCGACCAAGGGCTTATGAGTCCCCTGCTCTACCACTGAGCTACTCCGCCACGGAGTCACGCTCAGTTACACGACATAACTGGCGCGAAGCTTGACCACAATGCTTTTCGAGCCTATAACTATGACCATCGTTTGGAGGACGATCACTCACAGTTATGAGCTCTACGACACGCGGTCGGGCTCGCTCTGATTCTATAGCCGAGCCGGACGTTCTGGACAACCTGGCTTCGTTCACCCGCCACCTGCGGGCCGAGAACAAGGCGCCGTCGACGATCGTGACCTACTCGAAGGCGGTCGAGCAGTTCGAGCTGTTCCTCGCCGATGGCCGGCGCCGCCGGCCGCGGCGGGTCGCCGACGTGCGGCGTGAGGACATCGAGGCCTTCCTCGTCGAGCGCCAGGACGCCGGCATGCGGCCGGCGACCCTGTCGCAGCGCTTCCGCTCCCTCCAGCAGTTCTTCAAGTGGCTGGCAGGCGAGGGCGAGATCGAGCGCAGCCCGATGGCGACGATGCGCCCGCCGCATGTGCCCGAGACTCCCCCACCCGTCCTCCGCGAGGCCGACCTCCGGAAGCTGCTCGACACCTGCGCGGGGACCGACTTCGAGGATCGCCGCGACAACGCGATGATCCGGCTCTTCCTCGACAGCGGCATGCGCCGCGGCGAGCTCGCCGGGCTGCGGATGGAGGACATCGACCTCGACCAGGAGGCGGCAGTCGTGATGGGCAAGGGCCGTCGACCACGGGCCTGCCCGTTTGGCCACAAGACCGGGCAGGCGCTCGATCGGTACATGCGCGTGCGCGCGAAGCGATCCGACGCCAGCGAGCCGTGGCTATGGCTCGGCAAGCGCGGCCGGCTGACCGAGACCGGCGTCGAGCAGGCCGTCAAGCGTCGCGGCCGGGCTGCCGGGCTGCCCGACATCCACCCCCACCAGTTCCGCCACACCTACGCCCACCAGTGGCTCGCTGCCGGCGGCACCGAGGGCGACCTCATGCGCCTCGCCGGCTGGAAGAGCCGCCAGATGCTCGCCCGCTACGGAGCCTCCGCCGCCGACGAACGGGCCCGCGAAGCCTACAAGCGCCTCAGCCCGGGCGATCGGCTCTAGGCTCGGGGTCGAGCACCGGCGGCGGTCTGGCTACGCCGTGGACTCGTTCGGGCCTGGGCTCTTCTGGATGAAGCCAATGATCCGATTGTCAGTGAAGCCGTCTCGATCGAGAACCCGACGTCATATACGCGTCCGGCTGCATCGATAGCCGCGTCAACAACGCTGGGCCGCTCCAACCGCAGGCCAAGCGCGCCGAGACAGATGAGTCGATCGAAGAGTGTCGGGAGGTCGACCAGTCGGTCCTCTTGACAGCCGACGGCTCCTCCGAGACGCGCCGCTGGCCTAGCTGCCTCTATTACGGACGATGCACAAGCATCCAGATCCCGACACAGATCAGCCAGGGACCTGCTAGCACCTCGATCCCTGATGCGCCGGTGACGCCGGCGAGAAGCACGATCGCCGTCACGCCACCGACAGCGCACAGCCACCTCGGCAGGGCGCGCGTTCTCCATCCAGCCCAGCTCGTGGCGAAGATCCACCCCGCCGCGAGGAGGTTGAATGCGCCGAGCAGCGCGGGAAACAGCACCGCGAAAAGGACAGGGATCGAGGCCTCGAGCTGCGCCTGGGTGAGCACCGCCGATCCGGCCTGACGGTCGATCGCCAGGGTCGTCAGCGAGATCAGCAGGTAGATGGCCAGGGCCGCGGCTCCGAGCCCACTGGCGGGAACATCGAAGCCAGCCGCGCGCAGGTGGTCGCTGAGCGACCGAACGGTCGTCAAGGCGAGCGCCGAGAGCCCGGCCAGGACCAGGTACCAGATCCAGACCGCGGACGCCGCGCCGTTGACCAGCAGCTGAGCCAACTGGGCGGGATGGGCGGCGGGGTCGCCTTCGATCGAGACGCCGGTCGACCCGACATACGCGAAGAAGACGACGATATCGGCCAGGAGGGCGATGCCGAAGAGGAGTGCCGCGACACCGCCCAACCTTGACAGGCGCACGCTCCTGGGCTCGGCTGCGGCGGATGCTCCGACGACGAGGGTTGCCACGGGGTGAAGGCCTCCGATGGTGAAACGAGGAGTCGCCAGTGAGGCTATGGCCGGCGGCACTCGCTGTCGTCCGGCCGATGGCGGACCACGCGCTCATTCCTGAGTAGGACATCCCTTCCGCCCTGCGGGGGATGCCCGTCGACGGCCGGGCAGGCTATCGTCGCGGGTGATATGCGTACCCGCCTCCTCGACCTGGCGCTCCTGACCGTCGTGATCGGCTGGGCTCAGCTCGACGTCTGGGCACCCCAGGTGACGACGCCCAACCACATGGTCGGCGATGCTCGCGTTCTGTCGGCGTCGTACCTGATTGCGGGGCTTACGCTCGTCGTCCGGCGCCGGTGGCCGCTGGCCGCCACCACCGTGGTGCTTGCTGGCATCGCCGTCCCGACCGTCCTGTACGGCTCGTCCGAGGGCCTCGGCGGTTTCTTGCTGATCTGCGTTGCCCTCTATTCGCTGGGTGCCTACGCCGACCCGCGACAAGCGCTGCTGGGTCTCTTCTTCACCGGCGTCCTCTTCGTCCTGTTTCTCGCGCGCAACTCCACCATCCACGACGCCGGCGACGTGCTGCGCGGCGCCTTCTACCTGCTGCCCCTCCTGTTGCCCTTTGCGTTCGGCCTCGTCGTCCGGAACC
>JALZAF010000146.1 GCA_030948505.1 Chloroflexota bacterium | reverse complement strand
CGGCCACCCCGACGCCCGCGGACGTCGCGCCGAGGCCGGCGGAGGTTCCGCCGGCACCGTCAGCGAGGAAGGTTTCGAGCGCCTCCGCCATGCCGGCCGCCGTTGGGTAGCGCGCCGCCGGGTCGAGGGCGAGGGCCCGCCGGTCGATCGCTTCGAGCGCCGGGGGGATTCCGGCCCGAACCCCCGACGGCGACGGGACTGCTCCGGACAGGCGGGCCATCGCGATCGCCGCCGCGTTGTCGCCCACCCACGGCCGGCGCCCCGTGAGAAGCTCGTACAGCACGATGCCCAGCGAGTAGACGTCTGAGGCGGCCGTGGCAGGTTCGCCACGCGCCTGCTCGGGGCTGAAGTAATGGACCGATCCCAGGGTCGTGCCGGGCAACGTCATCTGCGCCTCGGCCACGGCCCGCGCGATGCCGAAGTCGGCGACCTTGACTCGCCCGTCGCGGGCAACCATCACGTTGCCCGGCTTGACGTCGCGATGAACGATGCCTCGTGCGTGCGCTGCAGCCAGAGCCGCCGCGATCTGTGCCGTCAGTCGGGCCGCCTGTCGCGGTGGAAGTGCACCAACCCGGCGGATGATCGCCGCCAGGTCCTCCCCGTCGATGAGCTCCATGACGATGAACGGCCCGGCCGCGTCCTGGCCGTAGTCGTACACGGCGACGACGTTGGGGTGGTTCAGCGAGGCGGCCGCGCGGGCCTCCTGCTGGAAGCGAGTGCCAAAGTCCGGATCGCGCCCGTACTCGGGTCGGAGGAGCTTGACCGCCACGTCACGCTCCAGCTGGTTGTCCCGCGCGCGGTAGATCGTGGCCATGCCGCCCTGTCCGAGCAGCTCGATCAACCGATATCGGCCGCCCAGGACGTTGCCGATCTCCGCCAAACCCGCTCCTTCCGTGCCCCGCGGCCGTCCGGCGGCCGGGTCTGGGGCATCCTACCGTACGGCGCCTCGCCGGCCTCCGAAGCGCCGCGGCAGGGTGACGGCCCGCCCGCGATCGCCGCTACAGCTCGAGCGACCGGAGGTACGTGCGGAATTCGGCCTCGAGCTCGGGGCGCTGGAGAGCGAGATCGACCGACGCCTTGAGCCAGCCCATCGTCGTGCCGGCATCGTGGCGGGTGCCTTCGAACTCGTAGCCGTACACGCCTTGCTCCTCCATCAGCGCCTGGATCGCGTCGGTCAGCTGGATCTCTCCGCCCGCGCCGCGTGGCGTCTGCTCGAGCTTGTCGAAGATCTTGGGCGTCAGGATGTAGCGACCGATGATGGCGAGGTTGGAGGGCGCCTCACCCGGCTTCGGCTTTTCGACCAGCTTGGTGACCCGCCGCAGGCGGCCGTGGTTGAGGCCTTCCTCGACCGGTTCGCCGGCGATCACCCCGTAGCGGCTCGTCTGGTCCGGCGGGACCTCCATGACGGCGACGACCGAGCCATGCGTCTGCTGGTAGGCGTGAATGAGCTGGCCGATGCATGGGCGGTCGGAGATGACGACATCGTCGGGCAGGATGACGGCGAAGGGCTCGTGGCCAATGAGGTCCTTGGCCATGAGGACCGCGTGTCCCAGGCCCAGCTGCTCCTTCTGCCGGACGTAGGCGACCTGGGCAAGGTCGCTGATCGCGCGCACCTGGCGCAACTTCTCGATCTCGCCCTTCTCCTCGAGAAGGTGCTCCAGCTCATACGACAGGTCGAAGTGATCTTCGATCGCCCGCTTCTGGCTGCTGGTGACGATGATGACCTGCTCGATGCCGGCGGCGACCGCCTCCTCGACCGCGTACTGGATGATCGGCTTGTCGACGAGCGGCAGCATCTCCTTCGGCTGGGCCTTGGTTGCCGGCAGGAAGCGGGTGCCCCAACCGGCGGCCGGGAAGACGGCTTTTCGGACGCGCAATCGATCCTCGTGTGTGGGACGTTGGGGCCACCGAAGTATACGCCGCGCCCCATGGCCGCCCGGTCAGGCGCCGGTCAGGTCGACCCGTTCGAGGTCGACCCATTCGAGGCGCCCGCAACCTCCCGCGCGAAGTCCTCAACGGCGGCCGTGAACGCCACCGGCCGGTCGAGATTGGAGAGGTGGCTGGCGCCGCGCAACACCGTTCTGCGCGGGTGTCGAGCCGCCGCGACGAAGGCCGGCTCGCCCACTCGGAAGAGGACGTCGAGCGAACCGTTGAGGACCAGTGTCGGGCCTTCATAGGCCGCCAGTCGAGGCAGGAATCGCTCGCCCACCAGCGCCCGCAGTGCATCCGCACCGCCACGCGACCAGAAGCCGTCGGCGATGATCGGGCCGGCGATGTCGGCCGGATAGCGGCTCCGGAAGTACCACTCGTTGAGCGCCGCCAGGCGTCGCTCGTCGGCCACCCCCAGGACCTGCGCGAGGCCCCGATACGGGAGCGCCCGCAATCCGACCGGCTCCTGCGTCGCCCCGGCGAGCACGAGGCCGGCCACCCGGGCGGGCGACCGGCTCGCGAGATCCATGGCCACGTAGCCTCCCAGCGACAGCCCGACGACGATTGCCGCCCCGCCCAGCTCGTCGATCGCCTCCGCGACGGCGTCGACCGCAGCCGCCAGGGTGAACGCGGTATCTGCCCGCCGGCCGTGACCAGGCAGGTCGATCGCCACCACTGACATGGAATTCAGTGAGGCGATCTGCGACCGCCACATGGCGCCTGTCAGGCGGGTGCCGTGGACGAAGACGATGGGTGCTCCTCCGCCCGCGGCCTGATTCATCGGCGGCTTCCCGCCGACGAGTCGGCGCGATGCTCCTCGACCAGCAGGATCCGGATTGGCGGAGCGGCGGTCACGGGCCGCCCGGGACTTGCAGGGCCAGGATGTCGTCATCGGCCAGGCGGGGCCGCGCGGCGCGATCCGGGTCCGGTGACGATCTGCGCAGGAGCAGCGCCGCACCCAGCACACCAACGGCTCCCAGGATCTGGATTGGACGGAGCCGCTCCCCGAGCAGGATGGCCGCCAGGCTCACCGCCACGACCGGCTCGAACAGCATCAGGATGCCCGTCCGCATGCCGCCGATGAGGCGGATGGCGCCCAGGAAGAACAGCGACGGGATGGCCGCTCCCAGGGTCCCGGAGACGATCAGGTTGGGCAGCACTTCCGGGCGGGTGAACGGCAACACGATGCCGCCCATTCCGCCGTTGACGAGGGCGATCGTGACGCAGCCAACGAGCGTGCCGCCCAGGATCACCGCCATCGCCCGGTCCTCGGAGATGCTTCGGTAACCATCGCGGCTGATCGTGACGAACGCCGTCTGGCAGGCGGCCGCAATGAGGGCGAACACGACGCCCAGCGGATCGACGACCAAGCCGGCCGCCGGGTCGATGCTGCCCGCGACCACAACGGCCATGCCGCCAAGGGCGAGGGCAAGTGCGACCACGGTCGATGCCGAGACGCGCTCCCGGCCGAGGACCAGGGCGACCGCCGTTACCATCGCGGGGTAGGTGTAAAGGGCGAGCAGCGCAATCGCGATGGTCACCCGGGAAAACGCGGCGAAGATGGCCAGGTTGAGCACGAGGGCGATGACCGTTGCCACGATCAGGGTCGTCCGCTCGCGGCGGCTCGCTCGAGGCCCGCTGCGTTGCCCGCGTCGTGCCAGCGCGCGGATGGCTACGACGATGGCGAGGACGAGCGATCCGACTCCCGCTCGCCAGGCGACGAAGGCCAGCGAATCCACGCCGTCGGCGGCCGCCCAACGTGACAGGGGTCCGAGCCAGGCAAACATCGATGCCCCGGCCAACGCGAGCAGATAGCCGAGCGGCAAGGGGGACCGACGCACGGGGCCATGGTACGGGCGACCTGCCCGGCGGGCATCGCAGGCTGTCGATGGTCGGGTCGACGGGGTCGACGGCCGTGTCGCCCGGTCAGTCGGCGGCGACTCCTTGTTCGGCTGGCGCAGTGATCCGTTCGCGCCGGCCCGTCGCCAGGCGAATGGACGTGAAGGGCACCCGGATCTCGCGGAACACCTCGATCGAGACAAGGAAGCCGGCGAACAGGAAGACGATGCCGAGGAATTTTCCAAGCTGGAACAGGTCGGTCGCTCCGAACCGGTTCAGGCTGTCGGTGAGGCTCGGGATGAACGCTCCGACGGCGATCAGGATCGTGGCCGGCACACGACTGTGGATCCGCCCCCGGCCGATCGCCGCCACCATGCCCGGCAGGGACGCCACGAGGTTCACGGCGATGGCGACCGGCGCGATGATCAGGTTGAAGAGGAACTGGTCCCCCGGCTGGTTGGGATCCAGCGAGTACGCCAGCACACGGCGCTTGGGCATGAAGACATAGGTCGAGAACGTCGCCCCCAGGATCAGTGCCAGCCCGCCAGTGATGTTGAGGAATGGGGTGAGCAGCCGGATGGTGCCCGGGAACAGGTCCCCGACCGGCACATGGGTGTCACTTGCCAGCGCGTAGCCGGGCGGTGGAAGGGTCGTCACGACCATGAGGCCGACCGACAGCAGCGTTGCCCCGACCACGGCCACGGCTGCCAGCATCGGCCAGCGCTCATTCTGGAAGTAGGTCTCTATGGCCACCGCGAGAGCAAGGACCAGCGCAGCGATGAGGTACAGCAGCGGGGCAACCCCCGACCCTGGATAGTCGTAACGACGCTGGGTCAGGAGGGTGAAGACCCCGGCGAGAACGAGGCACAGGGCGAACGTGTAGCCGAATCGCGTTCGGCCAAGCAGGAAGGCCGTCCCCAGGCCCAGCCACCCTGCGGTCCACACCGCGCCGGTGAGATACCAGGTTCGATACAGCGCCTCGTTCCAGCCCGAGGCCGCGCCCAGGGCCTCGCAGCCCGACGCGATTCCGTAGAACAGCATCCCAATGGCCCAGATCAGCTGGAAGCCCTGCCGCCGCTCGCGCCACTGGTCGATCAGCGCGGCGGAGAAGACGAGTGCGAGCACGGAAGTGAGCGCCGGCAGGACTGGGTTCATGGTGCTGCCTCAGTCTCGCTGGCAGTTGCCTGGTGGGTGGAGATCAAGCGCAGCAGGAGCCGGTCGAGCAAGGCCGACGCATCTTCGTAAGCGCCTGCGAGGCGGGCCGGATCGAGCGACCGCCGGCGACCGATTGCGCCCAGCTCTGCGAGGAAGGGCCGGCGCGCGGCGACGAACAGGGCGACGGATTCGGTCAGGCTCGTGCCGGCCGCGGACAGCCGTCGGGCCAGCTCATCGGTCAGCGTCTGGGCATCGGCCTCTGCCCGACCCCGTCCGTCGCGCCCGGGAGCGTCGAGGTGAGCGAGCAGCGCCGCGACGAGCAGGCGACCATCGCGTCGAAACGCTGCCCGCTCCGAACCGGGCATCTCGTCGTTGCCGCTCCGCGCGGCGCGCGCGCTGGCGTAGCTGCGGCGATAGG
>JALZAF010000140.1 GCA_030948505.1 Chloroflexota bacterium | reverse complement strand
CAGCAAACCATTGAGCAGGATCAGCACGAAGATCGCGACCGTGGCCAGCACGAAGATGGCCGAGACCCGGTCGTCGATGTGGACCGCCTGCTCGGATGGAGTCGCGGGCGCCGCGGCCGGGGGTGCGGGGCGGGCGCGTGGATCAGGCGTGCGGCGCCCGGGAGGCGGTGGAGCCGGAGCGCTCTTCGGCGTCGCCGCCGGAACGGCCCCTTTCGGCGTCGCCGCTGGAACGGCCCCTCGCACGGCCCCCGCCGCGGACTTTGGGCCGGACCCTGGCGTCGTGGCCGGCCCCAGGTCCGTGTTCGCCTCGACGGGATCGCCCTCCACGGCCGTTTCGGTCGGCTCGCTGCCGGATGCAATCGGCCCGGTCGCGTCCGTTGCCCCCGCCGCGTCGGTTTCGGCCCCGCCGGCTTCGACCGCGTCGGCGGCAGCCCCCCTTTTGGACGCGTCACCCGCCGTTCCGCCACCGCCCGGCGCGCGGGGATCTGGTTCGGTCATCCTGGGCAGCGTCTCCTGTCGGCGGTCGCGAGGCTGTTCGGCGGCCGGGCGCGGGCGCCAGTGTAGCCGAGGTCAGGCGTCGCGCACGGCCGGGACGAGCAGCCCGGCCAGGCCTGCGACCAGGGTCAGGACGCCGAACGCTCCGATCACTGGAGCCGCCCCGAAGAGCTGACCCAGCACGCCACCGACCGCCATCGCGAGGGTCATCGAACCGAACACCAGCGACACCCGGAAGCCGACCACGCGGCCCATCAACTCCTGCGGTGTTCGTTCCTGGAACATCGTCTGGCTGGGGATCACGAACACCATGTTCGCGACGCCAAGTCCGGTCATCAGTCCGAAGGCAATGCCCACGTGGCCGGTCACGCCAAGGAGCGCGATGCACGCGCCGGCTGCGGCATAGCCGACGATGACCGTTCGGCCGCGCGCCCACCGCGCGCCGAGCAGGCCGATCACGAACCCACCAACCAGGTTGCCCAGCCCGATCCCGGTTTCCAGGAAGCCGTAGTACGCACGGGCCTGGAAGTCGTTGCCCGCCCCCAGGGCCTGGGTCACGTAGATAGGCGTCAGCACGAGCAGGATGCCGAGGGTGAACTGGGCTACCGTCGCCTGCAGCGTGTTGGCCAGCAGCGTGGTCTCGGTCCGCAGGAAACGCCAGCCCTCCCGGAGCTCCTCGCCGAAGCTCGTCTTGCCGATCGCCGCGCCGGCGCGCCGGATGACCGGCGGCACGACGATCGTCCAGAGCAGGGCGGCCGACAGGATGTAGGTCGCGGCGTCGATCCAGAAGGCGAGCGGCAATGCCGCACCGAGGAAGGCAACGAAAAGGCCTGCCAGGGGATAGCCGACGATGTCGGCCAGGTTCTCTGCGATCCACGTCGCCGAGTTGGCGGTCAGCAGGTCTTCGTCGTGGACGATCCGCGGCAGAACGGCTACCCGGGCCGGCCGGAAGAAGACGGAGATCGTCGTGATCGCGAACGTCAACGGGTAGACGAGCAGCAAGTTGATCCCGGCGGCCGCGGGAATGAGCAGTACGAGCGCGGCACGCAGCAGGTCGCTGACCACGAGCACCTCGTGCTGATCCCAGCGATCCACGAACGTACCCGCGACGGGGCTGAAGAGCAGGTTGGGGATGGTGGCCGCGATGAACACCGCGGCCAGGGCGATCGGGGACTGCGTCGCGGAGAGGACGAGAAATGCCAGCGCGATCTGATGGACCCGGTCGCCGAACAGGCTGATCACCTGGCCGGTCCACAGCGCGGAGAAGGAGCTGTTCAGGGCGAGCCGAACGTAGGGATGGCGCCGCGCTCGCTCGACGGCTTCCCGCCCGGGTATCGGGATCGCCACGCCGGGAATGCCCGTCGCGCCAGCATCGGCCGTCGCCGTTTCCGGTCTCAGCGGCCGGAACTCGGCCTGGGTCGACACGGGGCCGGCCGCCGCCCCCAGCCCAATCGCGGCCTCGACGTCCAGGGCACTCGCTTCGGCGGGCAGGATGGCGGTCTCTGCCCGGAGCCGCGCCTCGCCGAACGAGATTCCCTCCGGACGCGGGCCCGTCGACCTGCCTAGCCGCGGGCGCAGCCGGAGGACCTCCTCCTCGTCCTCGAGCTGGGCTGGCGAGCGGACCACGGTTGCGAACAGGAAGAAGGCCAGGCCGGACGTCAGGAACAAGTCGCCGACCGAGGCCACGTTGCGGACGATGGGGAAGGGGATCGGGATGACGTCCGCGAGCGGGCCCGCGTGCAGCAGGAAGCTGCCATCAAGCGTCGGCGGGATGATGGCGTGGAATGCCGTGCGTACGTCGGCGGCGCTCAGTCCGGCAGCGACGAGGCTCGGCTCCCAGATCGGCATGTGGCCGGCATTGGCCACGATCGCGATGCCGTTGCCGAGGATGCCGACGAACGCGAGGCTGATGCCAGGCTGGGAGCGATTGGCCCACAGGCCGACGAGGAGCAGGAGATAGGCCAGCGCGTACAGCGGCAACCGGAACTGCTCGGCGGCGGGAATCCCGTTGCCAATCGCGGCTTCGGTGAGGAAGCGGACGAGGACCGCGACCGCGATGACCTCGACCCGGCGCAGCCGAACCGCCGACAGGTTCCAGATCGTCCCGCCGGCGACCAGCCCGAGGACCAGGCCGAGGACGATGCCGCTGATCAGCACGACGTCACTGTGAGGGACTCAGCGTGGCGGCGCCGCGCGCGCCCGCACGACCGAAATGGCAGGACCGGCGGCACCGAGCGGCGCGCCAAGAGTCCGCAGACGACGAGGACTCGCCAGCGCCGAGCGGTCCGCCCGACGAGCGAGGGAGCTCAGCCCCGATCGGTCACTGCGACTGCCGTCCCATCGGCCGGTGGAGTCGTCATCCGGTTCGCCGCCTGGGCGATGAGCGGAATCGGCCGTGTCTCCACCATGCGCCCGGAGTCGGCCACGCCGTCGACCCAGCTCGTACGGACGAAGGCGTCGACCATCACCGGATCGAACTGGATGCCGGCGAACTTCCTTAGCTCCGCGAGAGCCTGCTCATTTGTGAGCGGCGTCATGCGATACGGACGCTTGGCCGTCATGGCCTCGAAAGCGTCCGCCACGTGCAGGATCCGGGCAAGGCGCGGGATCTCGTCGCCGATGAGCCGGTCTGGATAGCCGGACCCGTTGAACCATTCGTGATGGTGCCGAATGATCGGCAGCTCCGGGGCCAGCTTCTTCACCGGCGCGATGATCTCCGCCCCAAGCACGGGGTGGGCATTCATCTGCCTCCGCTCGTCGCGCGTGAGCCGGTCCTGCTTCAGGAGAACCGCGTCGCGGACACCGATCTTCCCGACGTCATGCAGCAGGCCGCCCCATTCGAGCGCCTCCAGCTCCGCCTCGCTGACCCGCATCTGCTTGCCGATGTCGACCGAGATCGCCTTCACCCGGTGGCTGTGCTTGCTCGTATAGGGATCCCGCTTGTCGACGGCCTCGGCCAGCGCGCCGATGGTCTGGGTGAACATCTCGCGCATTTCCACAAACTTCTGATAGGCGACACGAGTGGTGTAGAGAGGCAGCGCGAAGAGCAGCGCCGCCCATGGAGCAACTATGAACATCCGTGCCATCAGCCAAGCCAACGGGGCAAGGGCAAGGAGGTTTGCCCAGAACCCGCGCGAGTCTCGAAAGATGAAGGTGCGCACCGGCTCGCCAGATCTGAGCGCGAGAACAGTCGACACAACCAAGATGTTGGCGAGAAAGTTGACCACCGACCCAGCCACCGTCGCAAGAAAATCCTGGGCCAGGTGGTCAGCTTCTGGCCGGATCCACCAGAGCACGGTCGCTCCCAACGCGACAGGGAGGACGATCCCGGCATGGTTGGCGAGCGTGCCGTACCAGGGGACTTTTCCGCGAAGCTCGCGGAGTTCGGTGGACCCGAGAAGCGCCACCCAAGCGGCAGCTGCCGGCCCACCGAGGCTTGCCGCAGCCATCACGGGTGCGATGGATACCGTCACGAGCATCCCGCCAGGCATCCGCACCGGGAGGGCAGATGCGAACAGAGAGACGAGCACCCAGAAGGCAACGCCAATGAACTTCTCTGCTTGGCTCGGGATGCCGTCGCCGTTGACGTCGATCGCGATGTGGCGATCCACACCAAACAAAAGGCTCGTAGCCACAAGTGCAAGCGCACTTCCGACCACGAGCCCAGCGATATAGAGCTTCAGGAGCCTAGGCATCGCAGCCCCGCACAGTTAGCCACCCTCCCCGAGACTCTAAGGGCTAGTGTCTCTGGAAGGGTATGGGACTAACGTACCTCAGAAGCCTTGGAGTGAGGCGCCTCCGGCAAGCGCGATAGCGCCTATGGCCGCGAGTGTTGCGGCAAGCCGCAGCAAGCGAGCCTTCATGTCGGTCTCGAGCCCCTTACCAGCCTTTGATTTGCGCTTCAGCGTGCACGCTCGTCCTCCTCGCGGTCTTCGTGCGCCAACGCACGAAAACCGACCTGACTCTAGGTCGGTCGGTTGCACTACTCGCTCTTCCCCACCCTAAGTGCCCATTTCAGGTGGAGCATCGGCGCGTCCGAGCGTTCTTAACTTCACCTCCTAGTACCTGAGTACTAAGAAGTCCCCCGGACTATAGGTACTGCCGTGCGCACCGGTCAATACGTCAATCTACCTATCTACAACATTTCAAGCGGCGGCGGGTCCACGCCTACCTCTCGCCTCATGACGCTCGCGTAGTGCTCGTACTGCTCGGCCGCCGCCGAATGAGCACCGGCGAGGCGATATAGCTTGAGCAGGGCTACCTCCAATTCCTCGGCCTCGGGATCCACGTCGAGTGCCCGACGGGCTAGGTTGATCGCGCGTTGATAGTGGCCGGAAACTGTGTCCGCTGCTACCGCATTTTCCAGGACCTGGAGATAGGAGGCATGCAGGGAGTCCCGGTACGAGATCGCCCATTCCTCGTAAGCGAAGTCGAGTGCGAATCTGCCCTGGTACATCCCGCTGAGATGGTCGACGTCATCGGGCAAAGCACCGGCGCCGGCCCTCTGAATGAGTGACCTACATTCGGAGCTGCGAGCCTGCACCAGTTCCTGGTCAAGCCAAATCAAGTTCGAATCGTGGCGAACATAGCCCGCCGAGTGGTCATCTTGATAGTCGGCTTCGAATACTCGACGGAGGAAGTACACCGTCTGGTTGAGCGAATTGAGTGCCACAGCCGGCTCGAGATCAGGCCACAGCGCATCGAGCACCTGGTCGCGGGTTGCCGCGAATCCTTGCCGCGACACGAGAAAGCACAGCAGGGAAAGGACCTTGCGCCGCACGTTGGTTCCGAGAACCACGTCTCGTCCAATCATGATCGAGACCCTGCCTTGGTCTTCCACAAACACTCTTGGCGCGAGCCGCCGAGCCAGGGCCTTGCCGAGCGATCGATCAGCCGCACCCACCGAGGCCGACCGCGCGAGCGTCCTCAGTCGAGGGATATCGTTAGCTTCTCCCACCTGATCCAACACACGGGCTGCATACCATCGAGCTGGCGAGGAGGCGTCAATCGCGGCCCTCAGCAGAGAGCGCCATCGCTGCGGTCTCTGTCTTGCCTCCTCGGCGACGATCTCGAGAATGGGCTGGTCAAGATCTTCCAGGCGGCTTGTCACCAGCTCAGCCAGGATCGAGAGAAACGCGTGATCCTCATCGATCGCATCGCGAAGCCGGTCGGCGAAGTCCTCCGCTTCATCTACGAAGACGGCAAGAGTCCGGCAGTACCGCGCCCAAAACCCGGCCTCCTGCCTCTCCGCGAGCGCAGCTGCATTGCCCACGAGGGTCAAAGCGTCCACCTTGCCTTCCCTCACAGCGAGATATGCGGCCGTGGCAAGGGCGTGGACTGTCAGTCCCGGTTCGGCGTTGAGCACGCCGTGCTTGATTCGGCGTCCCAACTGAGCCGCCTCATCGTATTTGCCGAGCTGCACGGCCTTTTCCATCGCGGCGACCAGCCATAGTGCTGCGACATCTGGGAGAAAACGCAACCATGGTTCAGCGCGCTGGAGAAGAGTGGGAACCTCGGTTCCCTGCCCATACCAGAGTTCGATCAGCGCCATCTCCGTCAGCGCCTCACCGCGACTCACCGAATCAACGGTTCCCTTGAGTTCGGAAAGCGCGGTCGTCGCTTCGTCCCACCGACCCAAGTGTGCAAGCGCCCACGCTCTGACGAGCTTGGCGGAGACTACCTCGTGGCCGGCCGAAGTAGAGGCCAAAAGATCGATAGCCCGCGACGCGTAGCTGAGGCAAACGGCAGCGGCACCCTGGGCCTTGAGCGCGGACGCGGCGTTCAGGAGGCTGACTCCTTCGTAGTGTCGGAATCCCGCGCGCCCCTGTTCCTCCGCCAGCTCGGTTACGTCCGAGACGAATCTGGAGAGGTTGCCATCCACCGACAGCTGCAACATGGCCGTCGTCGCGGCAGCGATCGCCCGTAGGTGCGGATCACCGCTGCCGCCGAGCGAGTGCGCGAGCCCCTCCGCGTCTTTGAGATTTCCGGCCAAGACGCGAAGGGAGAGCGCATTGACTGCGGCCAACTCTGAGTCAGGCCTCAGCTCCAAAGCACGTTCTGCCGACTCGAAGGCCGCGGTAGAGTGCCCTGCTTGAAAGTCGGCCCGCGACCTAATGACTTCAAACTCGAATTCCTCGGTCTGCGCGGGAAAGGTCGCGAGGAAGCCGGCCGCCAATTCGAACTTGCCCGTGCCCATGATCCTAGGAGTGGCCCGCCGAATGACGCGGTGGATATCATCCGCCCGGCCGGCCGCAGCATAGTGAAAGCACGCGAGATCCCATTGGGTTTCTTCATTCGCGCTGGCTATGAGAACGTGGGCATCTTGGACGGCACTAGCGCCTGCTTCCCTGACAAAGCGATGCTCCAGGAACTCTCTAACGAGCGGGTGGTATGCCTGGGAAGATCGCAACGGCTCCGTGCGTCGACCGAGCAGACCGTGCCTCTCCGCTTCGGTGATCAGCCTTCTTGAGGTTGCCAAGTCAAGCCCCGCCACAATTGAGGCGTCGGACTGGTTCACGGTGTGCAACACGGACGTTTTCATGAGGAAGTCCTGGAGGTCTGGGTCGAGGTCGCCGATGACCTCCTCGGCGAGGTAGTCGTGGAGGTCGCCCTCGGCGCCGCTGAGCGAGTGAACGAAGCGACGCACATCACCCACCGAGCGGTCGCGGATTGCGGCCCGGACGAGCTGCAGCGAGGCGGCCCAGCCCTCGGTTCGGCGTGAGAGATCGTCGAGCACGTCCGGCTCAAGGGGATGGTGGTAGATGTTGCGGAAGAGCTGCTCCGTCTCCGGCTCGCTGAATCGCAGATCGTCCGTTGCGAGCTCCGCCAACTCGCCCAGGGCCCTCAGCCGAGCGACGCGCAGGGAAGGCTGACGGCGGCTCGAGAAGACGAACGTGATGCGTTCGGGCGCCTTGGCCAGCAGCTCGCCGACGATGTAGCGGACGTCCGCGGAATCGTCGACGACGTGGTAGTCGTCGAAGACGAGCACGGCGCCCTGGTCCCCCAGCGACCGGAATTCGCGAACGAACGTCTCGGTCACGGATTCGCGGGTTGGACCGCCCGTGCCGAGCTCACCGAGGAGTCCCGACGTGACGTCGGCGAAGGTCGGGTCGTACTCGCGTCCGGCGGCCACGAGATAGCTCAGAAACGCGACCCAGTTCCGGTCCTCGTCATCCAACCGGTACCACAACGTCCGCAGCCGGGTGCGGCGCGAGAAATCCGATAGCAGGGTGGTCTTGCCGTACCCCGCTTCGGCCGTGACGAAGACGACCCGGTGATGAATCTTGACGCCGAGCCAGTCGAGCAGGCGCTCGCGGGCAAGCGTCTCGTCGCGCAGCGGGGGGCGCTGCACTTTCGCCAACTGGATCGGGTAGCCGTTCACCTCGTCGCGCTCACTCCCGCGCACGAGCGTCGGCGCGACGATCGCCGGTCGGCCCGAAGAATCGGACACCGGCAGCTGGTATACCCCGAGTCGAACGCCTGCCGCCGGTCCCGGACTGGGCGGCGCGAACGATACGGATCGCTCGCGCACGGTGTCAACGGGTGGCCGGTCGAACGAGGACATCGTCGCACTATGGTGCGGTCCGGTCCTCATCTCCCGCTTAGCTGCGCGCCGTCTCCGGCGATGCCTCCGGGTTGCCCGCCGGTTTCGCTCAGGCCGGCTCGTCCGGCAACAACGGGCGTAGCGCGAAGGAGTACGCCTTGCCGTCCGGGCCCTTGAGGAACACCTGCTGGAGGCCGCCCTCGAAATCGGCGATGGCGAGTTGAGCCGCCTCGTCGGCGGTGAGCGTTCGGCGCGGAAACGTGAGGGCGTTCGGGTCCGCGGGGGCGGTGAAGTCGGCCGGCTTGATGTTCGGCCATGGCCATGCTTTCGGCGGGGTGCCGGGGACAAAGCCCGAGTCCCACAGGGAGCCGCGATACCTGGAGGGCTTGTAGACGTCGGTGGCGAATGTGCCGCCCTGGTCGAACTGGCGGAGCCGATCGGCGAGCTTGGCCAGCGCGGTCAAGGTCAGCGTGTCGGGCCCGGGCTTGACGTCGATGCCCAGGGCAACGGCCGAAACGGTCTTGTTCAGGCCGCCTGCCTTGAGGGTGAAGGTTGTGGTCGGCGCATCGGCGATCGTGCCCGGGTTGTAGTTGGCGCGGGCGATGCCGAGCGTACCGCCGTTGATGGCCTGGTCGAGGAGCGCCTGCAGCTGCTGTTCGGTCAGCCTGGCGGTCCGATAGGGGAGCGCGTGCCCGATGCCGTCGTTCGACTGGGGCGGGGCGGCGCGGTTGTCGCGGAAGATGACAGTGCCGTCGCCGTACAGGGTGAAGATCGGGCCCTGGGTGAGCAGGAAGTCCGGCCGGATGAAGCCGCCACCCTCCTCGACCCGCAGCACCACATCCGTCGCGCCCGTCGGGTGGTCGATGCCGGTGATGGTTGGAGCGACGGAGGGTGGAGGTGACGCGCTCCCGACCGGCGAGCTCGATGGCCCGACGGAGGCCGCGCAGCCGGCCACGAGAAGGGTCAGGCAGACAAGGAGGGGCAGGCGGTTGGGGTTCGGCATGGCGCCCGGACGCTGGAACCTAGGCCCAGGTTCCCGGCGGCGGCCTAGCCCTTGGGCTCGACGACCACCGTGACTTCGGGCGTCAGGCCGGAGAAGACCTTGATCGCGACCTTGTACGTGCCCAGCGACTTCAACGGCTCTTCGAGGTCGATCTTGTGGCGGTCGATGTCGATCCCACGGCGGCCCAGGGCGTCGGAAATGTCCTTGGCCGTGATCGAGCCGAACAGCTTGCCGCCCTCGCCCACCTTGACGCCCATGGTCAGCGTCGTGCTGGCGATGCGGGTGGCCGCGATGTCGGCCTCCTCCCGTTCACGCTTGCGCTTGTCCTCCCGGCTGGCGACGTCGTGCTGCCAGGCCCGAAAGGCGCCACCGGCCGCCGGAACCGCGAGCTTGTGCGGGATGAGGTAGTTCGTGGCGTAGCCGTCGGCCACGGCCTTCATGTCGCCACTCTTCCCGAGCGCCGCGACGTCCTGGGTCAGGATGACCTTCACGCGAGCGGTTCCTCCTTGCTGATCCATGTCCGAACGCGCGGCCCGATGCCCGACTGTTCGAGGGCCCCGGCGAAGGCGCCGATGGCTTCAGGGACGCGGCGCATCGTGCGGCGAATCGGTCCCGGCGTGAGGCGCCGGATCTGGGCAACGTCGCGCTCGAAGGCAACCTTGTCGATACCCAGCGCGACGAGCTTCTCGTCGAGCAGATCCTGGGGCACGCCCTCCAGGAACATGTCGATGGCGAGGGCGACGACCACGAGGTCGTCGAGGCCGCCGACGATCGGGATGTCGTCCGGGATGAGGTCGCGCCCGAGCAGCAGATAGCCGACTGCGCCACCCAGGAGAGCCTTGCGGGAGGCTGGCGTCCGCTCGTCTGCGGCCAGTGACCAGACGAGCCGGGCATACGCAGGGACGCGGCTGGCAACCGGCAGGAAGGCGAGTAGTCCGACCGCGCGCCGAACGGCTCCGCCAGCACTGCGGCGAGTCCCGTTCCTGGCGCGTCCCGCCGAACGTTCCTTCTTGGCCATCCAGGTCCACCCTCCTCCGCGCCCGACGAGCGCACACGCTGCGGTTCGGGGCATCGGAGTCTAGCAGTCGTGAGTTCGCGCGAGTGTCAAGGCACCGCTCGGGATCGCGTTACTTCGGACGCTTGACATCGAACGTCCGTTCGGTATGATCATGCCAAGGAGGCGCGAGTGACGAAGCACGACGCCGAGCGCAAGGTCCGGATCCTCGATTTCATCGCCGCGACGCTCCGTGCCCGCGGGTACCCGCCGTCGGTCCGCGAAATCGCCCGCGCGGTGGGGTTGGCGTCGACATCTGCCGTCCACCACCATCTCCAGATCCTCGAGCGGGAGGGTTACCTCGAGCGTGGAGCCGCGCAGTCCCGCGCCATCCGCCTTACGCCCACCGCGGCCCTGCGACTGGGTCTCTCGAGCGAGCTCGTTCCGCAATCTCCCTCGTCGGAGGCGCACCTCCTGCCGATCGTCGGCGAGATCGCAGCCGGCGGACCGATCGAGGCATACCAGGACGCGTCGGAGTCGATGGCCGTGCCCGATCTCCTCGCTCCCAGCGGCGACGCGTACGTGCTCAAGGTGCGAGGCGACTCGATGATCGAGGCCCACATCGCTGACGGCGATTTCGTCCTGATCCGGCCCCAGTCGACCGCCCGCAACGGCGACATCGTCGTGGCCCAGGTCGAGGACAATGGGGTGACCCTCAAGACCTTCTTCAAGGAGAAGGATCGCATCCGGCTGCAGCCGGCCAACCCGAACTACCCGGCGCAGTTCTATGACGACGTGCGCATTCAGGGAAAGCTCATCGGGGTCATTCGCCGCCTGGACTGACCGGCGATGGCGCGCCCGATGCCGGGGTTGCCGCCTACGCGCCATCTCCCAGGGCCCGGGGTCGGACCTCGCCTGAGCCGCTGCGGCGAACGATCAATGGGATCCGCCGGGTTACCCACACCTCATCCACAGGGCGCTAACGGGCGGCCCAGAAATCGTGGACGCGATCTGGGGATAAGCCGCTTCCCGCGGAAGCCCGCGCCCGTGACAGTCAACGTGTCACGCGCATACGTCACTGTCGGGAGCCAATGATCGATCGCTTGCCGCCCCAGAGCCTCGAGGCCGAGCAATCGGTCCTGGGCGCCATCCTCATCGATCGCGACGTGGTCGTCGAGGTCGCCGAGTTTCTCCGGCCCGAGGACTTCTACCGGCAGGCCAATGGGACCATTTATCGAGCGATCCTTGACCTGTTCGAGCGTCGCGAGCCGGTCGACATCGTCACCGTCGCCGAATCACTCGAGCGGACGGAGGAGCTCGATGCCGTCGGCGGTCGGTCGTACCTGTCGACGCTGTCGAATCAGACCCCCACCGCGGTGCACGCCGTTCAGTACGGCCGCATCGTGGAGCGAAAGGCGGTGTTGCGAAACCTGATCGCTGCCGCGGGCAAGATCGCCGGCATCGGCTACGAGGAGCCGGCGGAGATTCAGGAGGCGATCGACCGGGCGGAGAGCGAGCTCTTTCAGGTCGGCAACCGCCGCATCACTGCCGGCTTCAGCAAGCTCAAGGACCTCCTTCACGAGGCCTACGACCGGCTTGACTATCTGCACGCCCACCGGGGCGAGATCAGCGGCGTCAGGACGGGCTTCGCCGACCTCGATGCGCTGACTACCGGTCTCCAGAAAAGCGATCTGATCGTCATTGCCGCCCGCCCGTCGGTTGGCAAGACGAGCTTCGCCCTCAACGTCGCGGAGCACGCCGCCGTGCGGGAGAAGAAGAGCGTCGGCCTGTTCAGCCTGGAGATGAGCAAGGAGCAGCTCGTCCTGCGGTTGCTCTCCAGCGTCGCCAACATCGATTCGCAGCGGCTGCGGACCGGCTTCCTGGAGGAGCTCGATTTCGCCCGTATCGCCCCGGCGATGAACGCGCTGTCCGAGGCGCCCATCTACATCGACGACACCCCGAACATCTCGGCCATGGAGCTCCGCACGAAGGCCCGCCGGCTGCAGGCCGAGGCCGGCCTCGACCTGGTGATCGTCGACTACCTGCAGCTGATGCAGGCGACCGTGCAGTCCCGCGACTCCAACCGCGTCCAGGAGGTTTCGGAGATCTCGCGCGGGTTGAAGGCCCTGGCCCGAGAGCTGTCGGTTCCCGTTATCGCCTTGTCGCAGCTCTCCCGGCAGCCCGAGATGCGGGAGTCGAAGGAGCCTCGACTTTCGGACCTCCGCGAAAGTGGCGCAATCGAGCAGGACTCAGACCTGGTGCTGTTCCTGTGGCGTGAGAAAGAGCGGACGGGCGAGGATCAGGACACGGATGGGGAGGCGATCAACCTCAAGCTGGCCAAGCATCGCAACGGTCCCACCGGCGAGACGCAGCTGTGGTTCAAGAAGCGGCAGACACGCTTCGAGAGCCTTGCCGGAGACAGGTTCCTCGAGCGTACTTGAGGCTCGTCAGCCCTCGTACTCGAAGCCGATCTTCAGTTCGACGCGGTACTCGACGATCGCGCCGTTCTCGACCACCGCGGACGACTTCACGACCTCCACGGTCTTGATGTTGCGCACGGTTCGGGAGGCCGTCGCCACCGCCTGGCGCGCCGCGTCGCTCCACGACCGCGGGCTAGTCCCGACCATCTCCCGAATGATGATGACGCCGGCCATCAGACGGACACGGGATCCGTCACCAGGGTGCCGGCACGAACCTTGTCGAAGCACGAGCTGCAGTAGACGGGCCGGTCGTTGCGTGGGGCGAACGGCACGATCGCCTGTCCTCCGCAGGCGCCGCAGATTGCAGCGTGGAATTCGCGCGGGCCGCCGACAGTGCGCGCCCGTTTGGCAGCTGCCCGACAGGACGGGCAGCGCTGGGGATCGTTCACCAATCCCTTGCTGGCGAAGAAGGTCTGCTCGCCGGCCGAGAAGATGAACTCCTCGGAACAATCGCGGCAGGTGAGTGTGCGGTCCTGGTACACCCTCTGGTTCCTCCTAGGCGCGAACGCGGTGCGGCCGGCTCCGGGCCTTCTGGGCGGGCGGTCCGTCGTGCGCGAACCCAGGAGGGAGGCCCGCGCGGTTTGGTTCGGCCGGGTTCCGGCCCGGAACCCTAGCGCGGAGAATACGCGCGGCGTCAAGCGTTCGGCAGACCCAGTTTCGGCCGCGTGTCGGGAGGCCGGTTTGAACACATTGGCATACACAAATTGACGAACAACGTGAGACGTTCGACGGCGGTCCCGGTCCGGACGATCCTGCACGTCGACCTCGATGCGTTCTTCGCCGCGGTCGAGCAGCGCGACAGACCGGAGCTGCGCGGCAAGCCAGTCATCGTGGGTGGCGGTGGCCCGACTGATCGAGGCGTCGTCAGCGCCGCGAGCTACGAGGCCCGGGTGTTCGGCGTGCACTCGGCGATGCCATTACGCGAAGCAGGTCGCCTCTGCCCGCACGGGATCTTCCTGCCGGTCGATGGCGCGAAGTACCTCACCGTGAGTCGCGAGGTGATGACGATCCTGCGGCGGTTCACGCCGCTGGTCGAGCCGATCTCGATCGACGAGGCGTTCCTGGATGTCACCGCCTCACGAGCCCTGTTTGGCGAAGGGCCCGCGGTCGCGCGACTGATCAAGGACTCCGTCCACGACGAGATCGGGCTGACCATCTCTGTGGGCGTGGCGCGCACGAAGCTGGTGGCCAAGATCGCGTCCGACCTGCGCAAGCCGGACGGCCTCGTCGTCGTCGCGCCCGGCGAGGAGGCGGCATTCCTGGCGCCGCTGCCAATCAAGCGACTGTGGGGCGTCGGCGAGCAGACTGCGGCGGCCCTGCGCGACTACGGCGTCGCGACGATCGGCGACCTCGCGGCGCTCCCAGCGGACCTGTTGCGGCGTCGGTTCGGCAAGCACGGCGAGGCTCTGACCCAGCGCGCCCGCGGCATCGACGCCGATGTGGTGTCCGACCCGGCCGACGCCAAGTCGATCGGCCACGAGCACACCTTCGACGTCGATACCGCCGACCGCGACACGATCGAACGGACGCTGTTGGCCATGGCCGAAGGCGTCGCGGGCCGGCTGCGCGCCGGGGGTGTCAAGGCCGGCACGATCGCGGTCAAGATCCGCGACTCGAGCTTTCGCACGATCACACGCCAACGCACGTTGCCCGAACCCACGGACCTGACGGAGCCGATCTGGCACGTCGCCCTGGACCTGGCGAGGCCGGAGGTCCGCGGGATTCGCGTCCGCCTGCTCGGGGTCACCGCCTCGCATCTCGAGATGCCGGACCAGATGGCGCTGTTCGAGGCAGACGACGTCCGCCGGCGCCGAGCGGTCGAGGCGGCGGACGACATCCGCCGCCGCTTCGGCGAGCGTGCCGTGACCCGGGCACGGCTGATCGGCGCGGCCCTTCCGACGCCGTTCGAGCGGGATCCTGGCACGGCCGCCGAGCGACGCGGTCGCCACGCAGCCGACGTCGTGGGGGAGGCGAAACGGACTCCCCGAGGGCCGTCGCGCCGTGACACGCAAGGTGACAAACCGGTGCCGGAGGATCTGGCCGACGACGCTTGACATCGAACACCTGTTCGATCTAGTGTTGTCCAATATCGAACAGACGTTCTGTCGGCCGAGTGCCCCGGTTCGACGGCCAGATGCCCCCGGAATAGGAGTTCTTTCAAGATGGCGATGATCCGCGTCGCACCGGTTCGCGTCGATGTCCGAACCAACTGGTTCGATGGCCGTCCCCGCGAGATCGCCTGGGGCAACCGGCGCCTGCCGGTGACCGGGCTGGCGGCGGTTCGCGAGGAGTCCTCGGCCTATCCCGTGATCGTCGGTCCACGAACGGTCTTCGAGGTCGATACCCCGCTGGCGCGGGTGAACCTCAGCTTCCGGCACCGCACGCGGCGCTGGACGATAGAGGGTCTCGACGAGGAAGCCCGCCCGGCGGCCTGATCATCGCGGCCGCGAGGTCTCTTCCCACTGCGCGGCCTGCGTCGGTTCTCGGGGCGGTGCGCCGGTACCGCGCCGCCCCGACCCGGCGCAACGACGTGACGGTGCCCTGACCCACTGGCTGAACGGCGGCCGCGAGGGGCATTGCCCGCCCCTACAATCGCCGCGTGATCCCTCCAGGCCTTCGGTTCCGTGAGCTGACGGTCGCCGCCTTCGTCGACCATCTCGCCTCGTCTGAACCGGTCCCTGGCGGAGGGAGTGCGTCGGCCGTCGCCGCAGGCCTTGCCGCGGCCCTCGTCGCGATGGTGGCCGCGCTGTCCGAGGGACGCCCCAAGTACGTTGGTCACGCCGAATTGCTCGCCGTGGCCGGCCGCACCGGCCGAGAGCTCGCCGACCGTTTCCTCGAGCTGGCTGACCAAGACGCCGCCGCCTATGCTGAGTTCTCTGCGGCACGCAAGCTCCCGCGCGACAACGGCGACCAGCGCGTGGCCCGCGACGTGGCGGTCCGGGCCGCTGCGCGACGAGCGGCCGAGGTTCCCCTGGAGTGCGTCGAGGCCTGCGTTCGGGTGGTGTCGACGGCAGAGGCGCTGGCGGGCCGCTCGAACGCCAACGCTGCCAGCGACCTGAATGTGGCGTCCCTCCTGGGCGAGG
>JALZAF010000122.1 GCA_030948505.1 Chloroflexota bacterium | reverse complement strand
GTCCTGACGCTGGTGATGTCCGCCCTCGCCGGCGGCGACTGCATCGATGACGCCGATGCGCTGCGGGCCGGCGGCACGGGCCGGGTCCTAGGCTTCACGGTCAAGGCGGCGTCCACGCTGGGCACCTTCCTGCGCGGGTTCCGCTGGGGCCACGTCCGCCAGCTCGACCGGGTGTCCCGCGAGCTCCTCGGACGGGCTGGGCATCGGGTGCGGGTCCCGGCTCCGAGCCGTTGACGACCGGCGTAGCGCGGACTCAGCGGCAAGAGGACATGATCGAACTGCTGCAGGCGTGCCTGAACGGGTCTCGTGAGCCGGCTGAACATCCGGCTGTACCGGTCACCGCTGCTGAGGTCGGCCGAGAGGCCCGGCGGGCAGTCGATGCGGGCGCTGGTGCGATCCACCTCCACCCACGCGGACCGGACGGTCGCGAGTCGCTCGACCCAGCGGCGTGCGCCGCCGCCATCGACGCGGTGCGTACGACCTGTCCTGGTACTCCGATCGGTCTCACCACCGGCCTATGGATCGCGGGCGACGTCCAGGCGCGGCTCGACCTCGTCGCCGCGTGGCGGGTGCTGCCAGACTTCGTCTCGATCAATTTCTCGGAAGATGGCGCCGAAGCGCTCGCGGAGTTCGCCATCCGGCTGGACATCGGCGTGGAGGCCGGGCTGTCGAGCCCCGCCGATGCACGGCGGCTACTGAACACGACGCTCGAGCCGCGGTGCGTCCGCCTGCTCGTGGAGATCGATCAAGAGCTCGACGCCGAGCGGGCGGTGGCTCTGGCGAAGGAGATCGACACCGCACTCGACGCCGGCGGGTCAAGCCGGCCGCGCCTTCACCATGGCCACGGCGTCGCGACGTGGGCTGTCATCGAGCGGGCGATCCGTTTCGGCTACGACGTTCGGGTTGGCCTGGAGGACACGCTCGTCCTGCCCGATGGCCGAACCGCTCGCCACAGCGGCGACCTCGTTGCAACGGCCGCTTCAATGATCCGCGCGGCTGGTTGGACGCTCGGGTCCCCGCGCTCGTCCTGACGGGCCGCAAGCCTGAAGGGTTCAACAATCCGAATCACGCTGTCCGGCGATACTCGTGGATAAGACCGGCAGAACACGAAGGCGGTGGAGGCCCTCGGGATCGCTGCCGTAGCCGCGGCCAACGCAGCCGCGGCAGGTCGGGCGGCAGCCTCCGAAGCTCGACGGGTTCGAAGCAGCCCAGACGGCCCTGGCTGACTGGCTGGCGGCGAGTACCAGGCGGGCAGAGGTTGCTGCCATCGTCATCGCCCGTTCGGATGAGGCGGTCGCGGTCGGGAATGCCGCGCACCACCTCAAGGCGCAACTTGCAGCAGCCGTCGCCCGGCGAGACACGGCCGAAGCCGACCTCGACACACCGCGCGGAGCTGATGCTGCAGCCGGCGGTGCTCGATGACGAACCGTTCCCGGTCTCGCAGGAGCGCCCCGAGCTCCGCTTGGACGGCGCTCGGGCGGCGGAGCGGTCGCCACGTGGCGGCCTGGCGCCGGAGCAGGTCGGCGAGAGCGAAGGCGTCGGACCTCTGTTACAACGATCCCGGTCGCGTGGCGGGACTCGCGGTGACCGTCGATGAGCGGGTCTTTGGTGGCGTCCTCCTCGGTCGGGGGAACTTTGCCGACGCCGTCGACCATGGCGACATCCGGCTCGAAGGAACGCCAGCTTTGGTTCGCGCGTTCCCAACCTGGCTCGGTGTCAGTCGCTTCGCGAAGTACGCGGCCAATGGTCTTCGTGCGAGCGAGCGGACCGCCGCAGCGGTCTGAGACCGGTCGATCGGACGCCGGATCTGTATTAGTCCCGCCTAGCGGCGTGCTCGCCTACGGCCCGACGCTCCTGTCCGAAAGGATCCCGCGACCGCCCAATTGCCGAGGCTACCGACCAGTCCCGGCCGCCACGCCGTGGCCCGTTCCAGAAGTCTCGGATCGCGCAAGCGATTCCGCGTCATCGGGTTGTCACGGGCGACGGTCATGGTGAGCGACTTCAGCATCAATGCGTCAAGGAGTCGTCATGCACCGTCCTCGCGTTGCCACCCTATGGACATGCTCGATCGGCCTGTCGACGATCGTCCTCCTCGCCGCCTGCTCGAGCACCGGGGCGAGCGCGCCAGCTTCCGCCGCGGCGTCGGCGATGATGGAGCATAGCGCCATGCCCTCGGCGTCGGCGATGATGGAGCACAGCGCCGCACCGAGTGTCGCCGGACCGGTCAGCACCGGCACCTTCCACGCGGTCGACGGCACCGCGAAGGGCGCGGTCGCCCTGTTCCACAAGCCTGACGGCACGTTCGCGATCACGTTCGAGGACTTCTCGATCGCCAGCAACGCTCACACGAACGTGATTCTCGTGACCAACAAGGACGTGACCAAGGACGGCGACATCGACAAGACCGCGATCGTCGACCTCGGCCCGCTCAAGGGCACGACTGGCATGCAGGACTTCGTCGTCCCGCCGTCGGCTGACGCCATGACGTACCACACGGTCGTCCTGTGGGATACCGAGATGACCCACCCGATTGCCGCGGCACCCCTCCAGTAGGACCTGTGCCAATTCCCGCGTAAAGGTTCGTCGAGGCGAGCGTTGACGTGCTGATCGTCCTTGGCTTCGCGTTCGTGGCCGGGGTGCTGACGATCCTGGCGCCGTGCACCCTGCCGGTCGTTCCGCTCGTGTTTGGAGCAGCGGCCACCGGGGGTCGCAGGCGCACCC
>JALZAF010000082.1 GCA_030948505.1 Chloroflexota bacterium | reverse complement strand
CCTCGCGGACCGGGCGTTCCGATTCGGGGCGCGCCGTCAGGCCACTCCCAGGTGGCTCGCGATTGCCAGCCCATTCTCAGGACGATCTCATCGCCAGGACGTACAAGGTGAGGCGGAGGGGCTGTTTCACTCGTCGCCCGAGTCGCATGGGGATCGCGGTGAAGATCAAACTCGTCGCCGTCATCGTCTTCGTCCTGGTCGGGCTGGGTGCCACGGCCTACGCCATGGGCGCCTTCGCGTCGGGTGGCACGGCCGCCGCACAGTACCTCACCGCCGCGGTGAGCCGAGGCACGGTGACCCAGGTGACCGCCGCGACCGGGACGGTGGCCACCACCGCGAGCTACGGCCTCGCCTTCGGCCTGCCGGCCCGCCTGATCGAAGGCACCTCTACCGGCGCCAGCTCCAGTACGACGTGGCACGTCAAGTCTGTCGCGGCCAGGGTGGGCGTGGCGGCCAAGAAGGGCCAGGTCCTGGCCACCGCGGACACGGCCGACCTGCAACGCCAGCTGGCCGACGCGACCACGGCCTGGCGAGCCGCTCAAATCCAGGTCCAGATCGCCGAGACCACGCTGTCCAGCGCCACCACCACGGCCGCAATCCGGCAGGCGCGCATCGGCGTCTACAACGCCCGGTCCGGGGAGTCCCGGGCGCAGCAGACCCGGTCCAACCTCCTGACCCAGATCGCGGCCGCCACGATCAAGGCGCCGATCGACGGGATCGTCGTGGCAGTCAACGTCGGAGCCGGCCTCGACGCGCCGAGCGGCGACGCCATCGTGCTCAATGCCAACAGCCTCCAAGTGACCGCGGCGGTCGTCGAGAGCGACCTGCCGAACGTGGCCGTGGGCCAGCCCGCCCAGGTCACGGTCACCGCCGTGGGCCAGGATCTGAGCGGCGCAGTAACGAGCGTCGCTCCGGTGGCGACGACCTCCAGCGGCTCGAACAGTGTCGTGTCGTACGCGGTGACGGTTTCCATCACCGACCCCAGCGGCAAGGTTCGCCCGGGCATGAGCGCGGCCGTCTCGATCACCACCGCTCAGGCAGCCAATGTCCTCCTCGTGCCCACGACCGCCCTGGTCGGGGCCAATGGCTCGTACGACGTGCGCATGCTCGACGCCAGCGGCCAGCTCGTGACCCAACCGGTCACGGTTGGCCTGGTCACAAACACGCGCGCGGAGGTCCGCGACGGGCTGAGCGAAGGCCAGACCGTGGTAACGGGCGTGGTGTCGACCCCGACCACGACGACCACGGGCGGTGGTGGCGGGCTCGGCGGCGCGGGCGGGCTGGGCGGCGGCGGGTTCGGCGGTCGCGGCACCGTGGGCGGAGGCGGCGGGAACCGGCAGCCGTGAGCGCGACCTCCGTCACATGGCCGGCACCAACCAGGCCGATCATCGCCCTCCACGACGTGAGCCGCGTGTACCAGATGGGACGGCTCGAGGTGCAGGCCCTGGCCGGCGTGAGCATGACCGTGGGAGCCGGCGAGTTCGTCGCCATTGCCGGTCCGTCCGGGTCCGGCAAGAGCACGATGATGAACATCGTCGGCTGCCTCGACCGGCCCACCGGCGGAACATACGAGCTGGCCGGCACCGCCGTCGCCTCGCTCAACGACGACGGGCTGGCGCGGCTCCGCAGCCGGACCATCGGCTTCGTCTTCCAGTCCTACAACCTGCTGCCCCGCACGAGCGCCCTCGACAACGTCGCCACCCCCCTCCTCTACCAGGGGGTCTCGCGACGCGAACGCAACGCTCGGGCCCGGGCGGCCCTCGAACGGCTGGGCCTGGGCGACCGCGTGGACCACGAACCGACCGAGCTGTCGGGTGGCCAGCAGCAGCGCGTCGCCATTGCGCGGGCCCTCGTTACTGATCCCGCCCTGCTCCTGGCTGACGAGCCGACCGGCAACCTCGACAGCCACGCCGGCGCCGAGGTCATGGCCCTGTTCGGTGAGCTGAACGCCACCGGCCGGACGATCGTCGTGATCACCCACGATCCCGACGTGGCCGCCATGGCCTCGCGGCAGGTCCATCTGCTCGATGGGCGGGTCGTGACATGAGCCTGCCGGAGCTCCTGCGGCTGGCCCTCTCCCGGCTGCGGACCAGCCGCCTGCGGTCCGCCCTGACCATGCTCGGCGTCGTCATCGGTGTGGCGGCCGTGGTGGCCCTGGTCGGTGTCGGCCAAGGGACGACCTCGGACATCACGCGGCGCCTCTCGGCGCTGGGGACGAACCTGCTCACCGTCAACCCGGGCGCGGCCCGAACGGGCAACACCGTCGGCGCGGCGGGCTCGCGGACCAACCTGACCACTGCCGACGCGGCCGCCCTGGCCGCGCTGCCGACGATCGCCGGCGTGGCGCCGGAGGTGACGACCCAGGCCCTGGTCGCGGCCGGCACGGCCAACAGCACGACCTCCATCGTCGGGACCACGCCGGACTACCTTCGCGTTCGGGCCTTCGAGATCGCCCAGGGCTCGTTCCTCCCGGAGGTCAGCGTGGAGCAACGCCTGCGAGTCGCCGTCCTCGGGGCGACAACCGCGACGGACCTGGG
>JALZAF010000081.1 GCA_030948505.1 Chloroflexota bacterium | reverse complement strand
GGATGACGCCGACTGGCGTGACGCGGAACCGGCGGCCGCCTCCCGGCGCCTGCGGCCCGGTGTCGGGTTCATAGCTCTGGCCGCTCCAGGCATCGGGGTCGTTCGCGGCGGCGGGTGTCGTCGTTGGCTCCATCCAAGGATTGTAGGGCGGTGGCGCCGAGCGGCTCCGAGTGGCTTCCCGAAAGGCCCGGACGCTCAGCTCCGGGCAGCCGCCCGGGCGCGGTGATAGACGGCCACGTTGTAGGACAGCCGCGGCCGTCGCATGCCGGCCGCCACCTCTTCGCCGATCGAACCAAATGCGGCCGACAGGAACTCCCGCGCGTCGTCCAGCGAGTCGAACGTCCACCAGCAATGCAGGACACGGATCCGGAAGCCGCCGCGCAGGAACGGTCCGTCGCGCCGGCTCCACAGGCCGTAATCGGGCTGGTCGCCGCGCAGCCTCGAGACGTCGTCCCTGCCGTAGTCGTGGACGATGAGCAGCCGCCCGCCAGGCCGCAGAACCCGTTCCGCGCCGGCCACCTCCGCCGGGTCGAGGCCGCGGAACCCCGACCACCAGGAGATGACAGCGTCCGCGGACGCTTCGGCCAGCGTCGCAAGCCGGGCATTCGTTTCGGCCTGCACCACGCGCGCCCCGAGATCGGTCAGCTGGCGTTCGCGCAGCCCGCCGCGGGCGTCGAATAGGACGACGTCGCGCCCGACCAGATCACCCAGCACGACCAGGGCGCGAGGGATCTTGCCTTCCGCGTCCAGCGCGCCAGCGAGCCGTTGGGCGAGGCCGTCGGCGAGCTCGAAAGGAAAGTCGCCCACGACGGCGGAGTATAGCCACGCTCACCGACCTGGCTGCCCGCGGATCGGCGGGCGCGTCAGGCGAGCCGCACGATCGTCCCGGACCGCGGCGGCAGCTTGATCGTGACTTGATCGCCCGGCATGGTCGGCGGCGGGCTGGCCGCCGGCAGATCGGGCAGCGGGATGACCTCGAGCCGGCAGCCTGCCGCGCCGGGCAGGTCGACCGCCAGGCTGGTTTCGGCCGCCCCGTTGTTGACGACCAGGAGCAGCCGGCGATCGTCCATGCGCCGTTCGATCGCGATCGCCCCTGCACCCGCGCCGGCGACCCGGAAGGAGCCGCGTCGCAGGGCCGGCTCATCGCGCCTCAAGGCGATGCTCGCGCGCACGAAGCTCCGCAGGTCGCGGTCCCATGCCTCCTCCCGCCATGGGAACGCGCGCCGGTTGTCCGGATCCAGGCCGCCATCGATTCCCACCTCGTCGCCGTAGTACACACATGGCGCGCCGGGAAGGGCGGCGATCAACAGCAGAGCCAGCCGGTAGGACGTGCGATCGCCCCCGACCATCGAGTGGAAACGCGGACTGTCGTGGCTGTCGAGCAGGTTCATCTGGACGGCGGTGACGGCAGGGTCATAGGCCGTCATCACCTCCCCCAGTCGGGCCGCGAAGGCCGGCCCGTCGAGCGCACTCACGCGAGCCCCGTACTCGTGGTGGGAGCGGATTAGCTCATCGTTCAGGTGACCCGCGCCGGCAAACGACAGGATCGCTTCGGCCAGCGGGTAGTTCATCAGGGCATCGAAACGGTCGCCGCGCAGCCAATCCGGCGCGAGGCTCCAGATCTCGCCGACCAGGTACGCCTCCGGGTTGACGGCACGAACCCTGCGCCGAAACTCCGGCCAGAAGGTGGCCTCGTCGATCTCACTCGGCACGTCCAGCCGCCAGCCATCCGCCCCGAATCGGATCCAGTACTCGGCCACGGACAGCAGGTAGTCGCGGACGGCAGGCTCCGCCACGTTGAGCTTCGGCAGGGCGGGCAGGTCCCACCAGGCGCGATAGCCAAGCTGTTCGAGGGAGGCCCGGCCGTCGTGCGGCCCGGCCGTGCCGACCGGGCCGGGATCGTTCCTGGCGGCGCCGTCCCGCCCCACGGCCTCCGGATAGGCGAGGACGGGCCGCCCGGCGTCCAGGGCCGCCTGGTCGAAATAGAACCAATTGCGATAGGGCGAGGCGGCGCCCGCCTCGAGGACGTGATGAAACGGCCAGAAGCCGCGCCCGGTGTGGTTGAACACGCCATCCAGGATCACTCGCATGCCACGTCCATGGGCGTCGTCGAGCAGCTCGCGCAGGGCGTCGTTGCCACCCAGCAGCGGATCCACATGGAAGTAGTCGTAGGCGTGATAGCGATGGTTCGCGGCGGACGAGAAGACCGGCGTGAGGTACAGCGCCGTCACCCCCAGGTCGGCGAGGTACGGCAGGCGCTCAGCCACACCAAGGAGGTCGCCACCCTTGAAGCCGTAGGTCGTGGGCGGGCTGTCCCAGGACTCCATCCGCCCGGGCTTGCGGACTCGGTCGCTCGCGGCGAAGCGGTCGGGAAAAATCTGGTAGAAGACCGCGTCGCGGACCCAGTCCGGCGTGTCGATCGGCATCGTGGGCTCCGTGGCAGGTGGATGTTCGGACGCATGGCGATCGTCGCACGCCGAGCGGTCGCGTGTCGGGCCCCCCGGGCAGGCCTCGGCCCGGCAGCGCGGCGAGTCAGTTTTGGGCCTGGGTGTAGGCTGTCGGCACCATGGGAGCAGGGTTCGAGAAGCCGGGGTGGACGAGATGACCCCGGAGGTGATCGAGGGTCTGGTGATAGTCGCCACCGTCCTGGTCGGGACCGCCTGCTACCGGGCGTGGACCGCCCAGACCGCGCATCTCCACCTCAGCCTCTTCCAGCCCTATCGGGGCGATCCATGGCCGATTGGCGTGCAGGAGGACGACGACTTCCAGTTCAACTGGAAGACGGCCGGGGCGACCCCCTCAGCCACAGAGGAAGCTTCCGAGGCGCTCACTGGCGCTTACGGCGGTCCGGCGGACATGACGCAGCCCGTCCTCTTCGAGGCGACTACCGGCGGGCCGGTCGTCGTCGAGCGGATCGGCACGATCTCGGTACGCCGCGGAGGTCGCTGAGGCACCCGCCGCTCAGGTCGGTCGGTCGAACCATGCCCGACGAGTGTCAAGATAGTTGTGGTTCGTAACATCCCGTGCGAGGCGCTCGGACCGGGTTTCTGATTCATCGTCCTCTCGAAGACGCGAGGCGGCTGATGGCGAAGAAGGCGATCCCGAAGAAGGCGGCACCGAAGAAGCCGGCACCGAAGAAGCCGGCACCGAAGGGACATCGAGCGGCGACGAATCGGGTCGGCCGGGCCAAGGGCCACACGCGCTCGGGTGGCTCGACCAAACGGGCCCGCTCGAAGGCCGCGCTAGCGGCCGAACCCGCCGTCGACGCCAGCTCCGGCCGGGACTCCCTCCGCAACAAGGCCTACCTCGCGGAGCTGGGTCACCTCCAGGTAGAGCTCGTCAAGCTCCAGGAGTGGATCCGTCAGCAGGGCCTGAAGATCGTCGTTCTGTTCGAGGGACGCGACGCGGCCGGCAAGGGCGGGGTCATCAAGACCATCACTCAGAGCCTCAACCCGCGGGTGTGCCGTGTTGTCGCGCTCGCCGCGCCGACCGAGCGGGAGAGGACGCAGTGGTATTTCCAGCGCTACGTCTCGCAGTTGCCTGCCGCCGGCGAGATGACCCTGTTCGATCGGAGCTGGTACAACCGGGCGGGCGTCGAGCGGGTCATGGGCTTCTGCAGCGACGACGAGTACCGGGAATTCATCCGTTCCTGTCCGGAGTTCGAACGGATGCTCATCCGGTCCGGGATCATCCTCATCAAGTACTGGTTCTCGGTCAGCGATGCCGAGCAGGAACGAAGGTTCCAGGCGCGGATCAACGACCCGACGAAACGCTGGAAGCTCAGCCCGATGGACCTGCAGTCACGGTCACGCTGGCTCGATTACTCGAAGGCCAAGGATGAGATGTTCGCCCACTGCGACATCAAGCAGGCGCCGTGGTTCGTCGTGAACGCCGATGACAAGAAGCGCGCCCGACTCAACTGCATCACCCACCTCTTGAGCGCAATCCCGTACGAGGACCTGACGCCCGAGTTGATGGAGCTGCCACCCCGCCAATCGGACACCGGGTACGTTCGCCCACCCCTGACCGACCAGACGTTTGTCCCTGAGGTCTACTAAGCCGCCTCGCCGTCGAGGAGCCTAGCGGGCGGGACCCGTCGAGCCACGGACGATCAGCCTCGTCTCCAGGCGGCGATACCGCCGCTCGAGCAGGCGGAAACCGCGATGACCACGCTCGCGATGAGCGGGGCGAAGCGGAGCTTCTTCATGGTGTTCGTATCTCTCCTCCTGTGGCGGGGCCATCACGCCCCGCGGCGTCTGATCGGCCGGCAGACCGGCCTGTTGCCAAGGCGTTCAGTCGACCGTCGACGTGGCCGAGCCGCGCGTCGGTACATATTCCGGGCGAAGCGTACCGATCCTCGGACCGCTCGCCGCATTTGACCTTAGTCCTCGACCCCGACCACCTCCTTCCGAGCCTGCCGTGCGGGCCCCGTCGAACCGCGAACAATGAGTCGGGTTTCGAGCCGGCGATGTTCCGGCCGTGAACCGTTCCGGCCCTGCACGACAGTCAGAAGCAGGCGCACGGCCTCCTCGCCCTTTCGGCGGATCGGCTGATGAACCGTCGTGAGGGGTGGATCGGTGTGCATGGCAAGGTCGATGTCGTCGAAACCCACCACGCTGATGTCGCCGGGGACGCTGAGCCGCAGCTCGCGGATCGCTCGCATCGCACCGATCGCCATCGCGTCGCTCATGGCCAGGACGGCTGTCGGTCGGAGCCCATCCTCCCAGGCGCGGTCCAGTGCTGCGACACCGCCGCTGACGCTCGCGGGTCCAACGACCACGCGGTTGTCTCCCAGTTCGATTCCTGCTGCGGCCAGCGCGGCGCGATAGCCGCGCAGCCGGCGGCCGGTGACGCCCTCCGGCTCGATCCTCGTGGCTGGCTGGGGCGGCTCCACCCCGATCACGACGAACTCGCGATGGCCAAGGGCGATGAGGTGTTCGGCCGCCGCCCGCGCGCCCCCCTCGTCGTCGATGTCGATCGAGGGGTAGTCGGGCATGGCCGTGGAATCGACGAGGACGATCGGCAGGGCGCGCCGGATCTGCTCGATCTCGGGGTGGTCCGCCGACAGGCCGATAGCCACCACGCCGTCGACTGTGGCTCGCCCGACGGCCCGGGCCAGCGAGCCGTGGACAGGCGAGATGAAGTGCAGGCCGTAGCCATGCTCCTCGGCCGCCAGTGCGACGCCTTCGCTGAACGCGCCGAAGAACGGGTTCGAGAAGATGACCGACAGGGCCTGCGGCGTGAGTACGCCGAGGGTGAGTGTCTGACGCTGGGTCAACATCCGCGCGACGGGATGCGGCCGATAGCCAAGTGTCTCGGCAACTTCGCGGATCCGGCTGGCCGTTCCCGGGCTCAGGCGGTCCGGACTGTTGAAAGCGAACGACACAGCCGTCTTCGAGACGCCTGCTTCCCGGGCGACGTCGGCAATGCGGGGTCGTCGCGTGGCCTGCTCCACTCGGCTGCTCGCATCCTCCAGGCGGCCCGCTTGGGCAGCCATTGCGTGCACCCTGCGCCGAGGACCTCCGTCCTCGCGCGGGCAAACCGGTTTAGCAAACCGGTTTAGGGGAACCTAGGCCGCGGCAACCGCTGTGTCAAGATCGGAGCCAAAATTCCCTGCACGGCGGCACTTGAGAGTCGGCACCTACAATCGACCTCGATGCTCAGCAGCCTGCGGACCATGCCAGGCGGGATCCGCCTCTTCCTCGCCTACGCGCTGCTGATCCTGGCCGGGATCGGCTTGGCCATGCCGGCCGTCGTCGACATGGCGGTCAACGTCCCGATCAGCTTCACCGGCGTGATCGTCATGATCCTGCTGGCCTACACGATCTTCACCACGACCCTCGTCCTGCAGCGCAAAGAGGCGGCTCGGGGTCTTGCCCTGGGACTAGCCAGCCTGACCTTGCCCGCGATACCACTGCTGGTGCTAAGCGGCTTGGTCATCCCGGCCGTCCTGATGGCCGCCCTGGCGATCCTGCTGTTCCGCGGACTGCTGCGGCCCGAGGCTCGCGGCTACCTGAGCGAGCCCTGAGCCGGCAGCGGCAGAAGTCGAGGGACGGTACCCTCTGCCGTGCGCGGAGACGCTCGCCAACCCCTCGGACGGGGCGGGCGCCACGTAACCCCATGAGGACGAGGCACCACTCTTGAGC
>JALZAF010000073.1 GCA_030948505.1 Chloroflexota bacterium | reverse complement strand
ATCCTGCCCAAGGCGGCGATCGACGGCATTCTCGGCGCCGCGAGCGGCGCGGGCACGCCGAGCAGGCTCGCGAATGCCGCCGGGTTGGTCTGCTCGTTCGCGGCCGGCAACGGGGCCGAGCTCGCGGTGACGATCGAGAACGATTACGCATCGGTGGGCGACTTCACGGACGCCCTCCATTTCGGGACGACCGAGGTTCCGGGCCTGGGCGAGGCGGCTCGATATCTCTACTCCAATGTCGGCACGCCGCCCTCGGCCACGCTCTGGATCTACGCCAAGGGCCTGTCGATCGGGACGACACTCCACAAGCCGGGTCTGACCGAGGCGCAGGGCCTCGACCTCCTCAAGGCGTTGCAAGCCCAGATCCCACCCACGCCCTAGGACCTCGCTGCCCCAATGAACACGAAGGTGCGGTCCAGTGGGGATCGGTGACCCGTTGGTAGGGTTGTTTGGCGGTCCCTGGTGGGCTAGGGTGACGCCGCGCTACCGTCACCGCGTCCCTCGACCCAGGCGAGGGCCAGCACGAGGGACTCATGAACACCAGCGACCTCGCGCCCCAGGGCAGAGAGCCCAACTCTCCCCGACACGTTCGATCGGTCGTGTGGCGAGCTGCCGCCCTCGCGTTCGCGGGCATCCTCCTCGGCTCCGCCATCACGGTCGCCCCCGGCCTGGAGCGGCAACCGGCGGCCGCCCCCGACGCTGGGGCCTCCTCCGGCGCAACAGCCTCCTTGCCGTTCGCCGGGCTCATGGACCTCGCCTCGATCCTCCTCGTGGACCCTTCGACATATACGCCCGCGGACAGCCTGCGCTTCCTCGGCCACGACGGGCGGTTCACGACCCTCCTCCTCGGCAGTGACGCTCGGTTCGGGGGCCTCGCCGGGCGGACGGACGCCATCATCGTCGCGTCGGTCGATCCGGCCACCGGCAAGGCGGCCGCGTTCAGCATCCCGCGCGACATGGTCAACTTCCCGCTGCCCGGCGGCCGGCGATACACGGGCAAGATCAACGCGCTATACCTGACCCTCGCCCGTAGCCCCACACGATCCATCAGGCTGAACCCGGGTTTGGCCCTCCGCAAGATCATCGGCGCCGCGCTCGGGATCGAGATCGACGCGTATGCCCTGCTCGGGTTTACGGGCTTCCGCAGGCTGGTCAACGCCGTAGGCGGGTTGGACGTCTATGTCGCTCGCACGTTCAGGGACCCGACGTACTCGATCCGTAGCGGCCAGCACGGCATCACCTTCACGCGTGGCTGGCACCATCTCCGGGACCTGGTGGCGCTCGCGTTCGCCCGCACCCGCCACGGAGACAACGACTACGCCCGTGCTCGCCGGCAGCAACAGCTGGTCGCGGCAGCTGTTGGGAAGGTGGAGACCCGAGGCCTCGGTCCTCTCGCCACCCTCATCGCGGCCAGCGCCGGGGTCGTGAAGACGGATCTTCAGCTCAACTACGCCCCACTCGCCTTCGCGATGGTCGGCACAGCGAACCTCACGTATGCGCCGCGGACCGTATTCGGACCGCGCACGTTCGCGATCTCGGTTGGTGGCACCAGCAACATGCTCAAGATGGCTGCCTGCCGCCTCTGGATCCGGCAACACTTCCCGCCAGTTCACTACAACGGAACGTGGTTGCCGCCTACGCCTCCGGCCCCGTAGCCGATCCGGATCTCCCGCTCGCGACCATCATCGAGATCGTCCACACTCCGAAACAGGCGCATGGGATGATCCGACCGTGTACGGCCTGAGCCGGTCTGAGCTGGCCGCCCTGCGTCGCCTTTCGACGCCGGAGCGGGTCCAGGCCTACCTCGACGGAATCCGCTACAACCTCGAGCCAGACGGCGACACACTGCGCTCGCCGCGCCGTGTCCTGCGCGACGGCACAGCCCATTGCGCCGAGGGCGCCTTCCTTGCCGCCGCTGCGTTCCGGGTGAACGGCCGGCCGCCACTCCTCGTCGACCTCGTCGCCGTTCGTGACGACGATCACGTGGTCGCCGTCTATCGGGACAAGGGTCTGTGGGGCTCAGTCGGGATCTCCAAGTTCGCCGGACTGCGCTACCGCTCGCCGGTCTACCGCACGATTCGCGAGCTGGTCATCTCGTACTTCGACCACTACTACAACTGGGACGGCGAACGGACCCTGCGGGGATACTCACGGCCGATCTCCCTGGCCCAATTCGACCGGATCGGCTGGATGACCACCGAAGACGATCTCTGGCCGATCGTCGAGCACCTCGAGCGCATCGGGCACACCAAGGTGATCCCGCCCACCAGCGTGCGCGGCCTGCGCTCACTCGATCCCCGCTCCTACGAGGCCGGGCTGCACGGCGCGCCCGGCCGAAAGCCGTCTAGCCGAGAGCCATCAGCGCTCGCAGGAGATCCGCCGGCCTGAGCCCCCGTTCTGACGGCAGAAGTCGTGACCCAGGACTCCTAGGAGGGGCGCCGACGCGCGACGACGAAGGCCGTAGCGACGACCGCGACCAGCGTGCCGCCGGCCAACGCCGCCACCTCGCGCAGCTCGACCTGCCGATAGCGGGCCCCGGGGATGATGAGCGAGACCATCGGGTACTTGGGCCTCCAGTTGTCGCCGGTCGGCGGATCGATCTGCTCCATCTCCTGCCAGCCGATCAGGCTGCCGTCGGGCAGCTGGAATCGCTGGTCGAACTGCCTGTCGCCGGTCTTGACCGCGTCGGACGCAACGACAACGGTCTCGCGCTGGAGGATCTCGTCGTGGACCCGCTCCCCGCCTGAGATACCGAACCAGGCAAGGATCGCGGCGACGATCACGGCCGGCATGACCCGGCCCATCGCCGTTCCGACGAGCACAGCCAGGGCGAAGACGAAGAAGACCCTGGCCGCGAGCGCGACACCGCGGAAGCCGAACATGGCGAACGCATTGGCCGTATCGATATCCGGCTCGGAGGCCCCGAGGAGCCGGTCGGCGGCGACCCCCAGGGCGTACGTGCCGACGGCGATCAGGACGGCGATCGGAACCAGCCGGGCCAGGAGCCAGCGCCTGCGCGACGGCGCCAACGACCAGGCCAGGCGGGTGGTCCCTCGCTCGACCTCGCGCCCAACAACCGTCACGCCGAGCAGGATCGCGGCGATGAACGGGACGATCACGATGAACGACTGGATCGGCGACGCCTCACTGCTGGCGAGGTCGTAGAAGGTCTGGGCCAGCCGCTCGCAGGAGGGCGGCACCCCGGCGCCAGTCCGGTCGATGCACGCGGCGCTGAACCCGACGGCGTCCAGGCGCGATGCCACGAGCCAGGCGGCGGCTGTCAGCAGCAGAGACAAGGCGACGAAGGCGACGACTTCGAAGCGGTGCAGCCGAAGGGTGAGCCGGGTCGCGTTGAGCATCAGGCGGCCGCCCGTTGCGGTCGGGGCGGCCGGCCGGCGGCGAGATGGCCGAGGACGAGCTCCTCGAGGGTGGGATGGCGGGCATCGCCGGTTCCAATACCCACCACGAGCGCCAGCTGTTCGCCGGCCGGCCCCGGGAAGACGCCCACCACCGTCTCCGCCGTCGCCGGTGCAGGGACGATGCGATGCGCAGCCAGCGCCTCGGCGATGGACAGGTCGAGCAGCTTGCGGCCGCCACCCAGGACGAGGAGTCGGTCGCAGGCCTGTTCGATGTCGGTGATCACGTGCGACGAGAGAAGTGCCGTGTGTCCATCGGTCCTGACCGCATCGACCAGGATGTGCAGGAATTCGCGGCGGGCGAGCGGATCGAGGCTGGCAAGTGGCTCGTCGAGGAGGAGGACCGGCGCCCGCGTCCCCAGCGCGAGCGCCAGCCCAACCTGCGCCTGCTGGCCCCCGGACAGCTCGTCGGCGCGGGAGTCGAGCGGGATGGCCAGTTCCTCGAGCCGGCGCCGCGCGACCGTCGAATCGAAGCCCCGCCGGAGGCTGGCTGCCAACACGAGGTGGTCGCTGACCGACAGCTCGCGGTACAGCGACGCAGCCTGCGGCACGTACCCGATCCGGGCGATCGCCGCGCCGCGGTCACGCCGCGGATCGATGCCCTGGACGAGCAGCTGGCCCGTCGTCGGTCGTTCGAACCCGATCCACGCCTTGATCAGCGTCGACTTGCCGGCCCCGTTCGGGCCGACCAGCGCGGTGATGCTGCCCTCGGGCACGGCCAGATCCAGATCGCGCAGCGCCCAGCGCCGCCTTCGGTATCGCTTACCCAGGCCGCGCGCTTCGAGGGCGATCGTCATCTCTCCTCCATCGGGGTCGTCTGGCGAGTGTGGGGCGCCGCGGTGACCACCGGTATCGGGCGCTCTCCCCGGCAGCGGTGCGGGATTTCCCGGACATCGACGCAAAGGTCCCTCTGCTAGTGTCGGGCGACGATGACCGACCAGCCCCGCGATCGGCTCGCCCTCGCGATCGTGGCCGTCTGCGTGGCGCTGAGCCTGGCGGCGCTGTTCGTCGGACGCGTGGACACCGGCATCCGGCTCGCGCGCGACGGCGATCGTGTCGTGGTCGCTTCGGTCGACGCGTTCAGCCTGGGCAGCCGCGACGGCGTCGCGGCTGGGATGGTCGTCCTGAGCGTCAACGGCGTCCAGATTCTCGAGCTGCCGCAGTACGTCCCGTCTGGCCCGGCGCCGACCGATGCCGAGGGCAACGCGCGCGCCCAACCGATGGTCGTCCAGCCGTCGATCCCGACGCCGGTCCCCATCGATGCGGCCAGCCTGGACCGCCTGATCGCCCAGCCGATCGTCGACCTCGTGACGATCCAGCCGTGGGACTTGCCCCGCGGCTCGGCCGACGCCGGCTTCGCCACGTCCGGCTTCCAGTACTACAACTACGGCCTGACGGGCTCCACGCTGCCGCTCGCCCTGGGGGTGGTCATCTTGTTCGCCGGACTCTGGTGGGTCGGTAGTGGCCGGGCCGGCGAGGCCATCCGGCCGCTGGCGACGCCACTGGCCGTCGCGACTGCCGCGCCCTTCCTCCTCCGCCCGCTGGACGCGAGCTGGTGGCCCGGGGCAGTGGCGCTGGCGGGCAGCGTCGCCGCTGTTGCAATGCTGCCGCTGGCCTATGCCCTGATCGAACGCATCGAGGGTGAATACGACCGCCGGCTCATCGGTATCGCCATCATCGCCTGCGCCGTCGGGGCGATCGTCGCCTCGGTGGCGATCGTCGCCACCCAGCCATTCGGAACGCCGGCCACCGCTCGCTGGGCCCTCATCAGCGCCATTCCGCTGCTGCCCGGGCTGGCCGCGGCCGGACCCCTGAACGTGCGCAGCCTGAACGTCGGCCCCGTCCAGGGTGGCGTGCCGCCGTCGAGCGGACGGCTGCTCCAGTCCGCGGAGTTTGCGATTGCCGGCGCGACCCCGATGTTCGCGGCAGGCACGGATACGCAGCCCTACCTTTTCCCGCTCGGGCTGTGGCTCGTTGCGATCTTCGCCGCCGGCCGATTCACCATCCGGCCACTGGCCCGGCTTGCGACGCGAGCACAGCTCCAGCGCGATCTCGTCGTTGCGGCCACGGAAGCCGAACGGGCGCGGGTCGCGGCCGACATCCATGACGACGCGCTGCAGGAGCTGACGCTGCTCGTCCACCGGCTCGACGCCGCCGGCGACGCCGAGGGAGCCGACATCGCCCGAACCGTGTCCGACCGGCTGCGCGCGATCTGCGGCGATCTGCGCCTGCCGATCCTCGACGACCTTGGCGTCGGTCCGGCCCTGGACTGGCTCGTGCGGCGGATCGAGCGGCTCGCCGGCGGCGAGGTCCGTCTCGAGCGAGCCGACGGGACGCGCCCGCCGCCGGACGTCGAGCTGGCGATCTTCCGCGTCGCCCAGGAAGCGCTGGCGAATGCCGTGAAGCACGGACGGCCGCCGATCGTGGTGCGCTACCGGTCGACGGAGCACGGTGTCTCGCTATCGATCGACGACGCCGGCCCAGGCATCGCCGAGGACGCCGGCTCCATCGCCGAGCGCGACGGGCGGTTCGGGTTGCTCAACATGGAGCAGCGGGCGCAGGGGATCGGCGCGATTCTCGACGTGCGCAGCTGGCCATCCGGCGGGACCCACGTCGCGCTCGAATGGCGGCCGCGCTGATTCGGGTCGCGATCGTCGACGACCATCCCGTCGTCCGCGAAGGCACGGCCGCGCTGCTCGGCGCGCAGGAAGGCTTCGAGGTCGTCGGGACAGCCAGCTCGCTGGAAGAGGCCGCGGCGCTCGTGGCATCGACGGCGCTCGATGTTCTGCTGCTCGACATCCGGCTTGGCTCGGACAGCGGGCTGCGGCTCCTCAGCGCGGGCGAAGGCGCCGGGCCGGTGCGGCCCGCGGTCATCGTACTGACGGCGTATGACTACCCGCAGTACGCCGAAGCGGCCCTCCGGCTGGGCGCCGCGGGCTTCGTGCTCAAGACGGCACCCCTGAGCGAGCTCCTCGACGCCATTCGCCGCGCCGCAGCGGGCGGGCTCGCCTTCGGTGTCCGGCCGGGTGCGGCTTCGGCCGGGCTCAGCAGCCGCGAGCTCGATGTCGTCCGCCTGGTCGTCGAAGGCCGCAGCAACGACGAGATCGGCGTGGCGCTGGGCATCGGCTCGAAGACGGTCGAGACCTACCTGCGACGGCTGTTCGAGCGGTTCGGGACAGGGTCACGCACGGAGTTGGCGACGCGGGCTCTCCGGGAGGGCTGGCTCGAGATTCCGCCGCCTCGCTGACGAGTTCGGCGAGGGCGACCGGGATCCCCATCTGCCGACCGAAGGCGGCTGGAGCGGGGCCACGAGCGGCGCTCGCGTGCACCGGTGATCCGTCGATTAGGACCAATGCCGCATTGATTGTCCTGCCCCCGGGCTCGACATTCGTCTCACCCACAGGGGCCCGAACGGACTAGCCAGAGGACTTTCATGAGCGGCGCGCGAGCTCTGCGGTTCCGAGTCAGCTTCGCGGTCGGCGTGCTCCTGGCGACCGTGCTCCCTGCCGCCGCCGTACTTGCTGCCGGCAGGCCCGCCATTAATCATTCGGCCCCCGCCTCTCCCGGCCTGGGCGCGATTGTGCAGGGTGACTGGGTTGGCAACTACGGCGCCGACGGCTACGTCCTCGGCAGCTGGAACGGCAGCAGCGACCTGGTCGGGCTGCCGGCCGGCGTGACCTACGTGGTCGAGCAGGGGTCCCGCCACACGTGGGTCTCGCCGACCATGGATGTCCGGGCGCTCGAGAGCCCGAGCCAGTCCGAGCGGCGCGCCGCGGCCTGGTACGACGGGACCCAAGTCCGGATCCGCTTGAACTTCAGCACCGCCTACAGCGGCAATCTCCACCTCTATGCCCTCGATTGGGATGCGGCCGGCCAGCTCGAAGACGTCACCGTCGACGACGGGACCGGGCCACGGACCACCGCCTTGACCACCCCCTTCGGCACCGGCGCTTGGATCAACTTCCCGATCACGGTCGCCGCGGGCGGTTCGGCCCTCATCAGCGTCAACCGGACCGCCGGCATGAACGCCCTGCTCTCCGGCTTGTTCCTGGGCTATGCCGCGGTGCCCAAGGCACCCGGTGCCCCGACGCACGTGACCGCGACGGGCGGCAACGCCCGAGTCATCCTGGCCTGGACGGCGCCAACCTCGTCCGGTGGCAGTCCGATCACGGGCTATACCGCCACGGCCAGCCCTGGTGGCGCAACCTGCACGACGGCCTCGCTGGGCTGCACGATCAGCGGCCTCACGAACGGCACCACCTATACGGTCACGGTCTCGGCTACGAACGTCGTGGGCAGCGGTCCCGCCTCGGCACCGGCAAGCGCCATCCCGATGACGGTCCCCGGCGCGCCGACCGGATTGAGCGCCACGGCCGGCAACGGCCAGGTGGTCCTGGCCTGGACGGCACCCGCGTCGAACGGCGGTAGCCCGATCACGAGCTACACGGCCACAGCCAGCCCGGGCGGCGCAAGCTGCACGACCCCTTCGCTGGGCTGCACGATCAGTGGCCTCGCGAACGGCACCACGTACACCTTCACGGCAAGGGCGACCAACCTTGTTGGTGACGGCGCCGCCTCGGCGCCGGCAAGCGCCACCCCGATGACGGTACCCGGCGCGCCGACGGGCTTGAACGCCACGGCCGGCAACGGAGCGGTCGTCCTGGCCTGGACGGCACCCGCGTCGAACGGCGGTAGCCCGATCACGAGCTACACGGCCACAGCCAGCCCGGGTGGGGCGACCTGCACGACCGCCACCCTCGGCTGCACGCTGAGTGGCCTCGCCAACGGCACGAGCTACAGCTTCACGGTCCGCGCCCACAATGCTGTCGGCCCAGGCGCCGCCTCGGCCGCCGCGACCGCCACGCCGGTCGCCCCGGCGACCGTGCCCGGTGCACCGACCGGCCTGGTCGCCACGGCCGGCAACGGAGCGGTCGCTCTCGCCTGGACGGCGCCCGCTTCAAACGGCGGGAGCCCGATCACCGGCTACACCGCGACCGCCAGTCCTGGTGGCGCGACCTGCACGACCGCCACCCTCGGCTGCACGATGAGTGGCCTCGCCAACGGCACGAGCTACAGCTTCACGGTCCGCGCCCACAATGCTGTCGGCCCAGGCGCCGCCTCGGCCGCCGCGACCGCCACGCCGGTCGCCCCGGCGACCGTGCCCGGCGCACCGACCGGATTGAGCGCGACGACGAGCCCGACGACCCCTGGCGCCGCGCCCACTACGGGGACCTCGCGGGTCGCCCTGACCTGGAGCGCTCCGGCGTCGACCGGCGGAAGCCCCATCACCGGATACAAGATCTACCGCGGGACAACTTCGGGCGGGGAGACCCTGCTCGACAGCGTCGCGCTCGTCACCGGCTACTCCGACGCGAGCGCCGCCTCCGGGTCGACCTACTTCTACCAGGTGGCTGCCCTCAACGCCATGGGCGAGGGTGCGCGCTCCGCTGAAGCCTCGGTCACGCCCGCGGTTGTCGGCGAAGCTCCGCGCGCTCCCCAGGATCTCAAGGCCACGATGAATGCCAACGGGCAGGTGCGGCTCAGCTGGTCGCCTCCTTCGCGCAAGAACCGCAGCCAAGTGACGAGCTACCGCATCTACCGATCCACCTCGAGCGGCACCGAGGAGTTCCTCGTGGCCGTCGGCAACGTGACCAGATACGTCGACGCCACCGCCACCAGGGGCGTTCGGTACTACTACCAGGTCTCGGCGGTCAACGCGGCCGGCGAGGGTCCACGTTCGAGCGAACGGCGCGTCGGCCGGGGCAACGATGGTGGTGACCAGGGCGACCACGACGGGGGCCACGAGGGCGGCGATCACTCTCCTGGAGTCGGCACCTAGGGCCGATCCCGGTCGCCACGTGACCAGTTCGGGACTGGGTGGCGCCCGCGAGGCGCGCGATCATCGCGCGACGCCGCCTCGGTGCGAGGTCTGACTTCGACCGTCTCCTCCATCGTCGACGAGCATTGAAGGTTCGAGGTGCCGTCGGCTGACGGTGGCCGCCTCGAAGTCGGACACTTGGCGCAATGGATGAGCCTGCGCGCGTCAACGCTCCATCGGCCCCCGCCGGCGGGGGTTCAAGAGCCCGCCTGGCGGCGCTGGGTTTCGCGCTTTCCGTGCTGGCCTCTCTCGTGCTTGCCCTGCTGGCGAATGGCACGCTCCGTTTCGACCGCCGCCAACTGGCGGCCGGCCATGCGGCGCGCATCGCGATCGTCGACAAGGGCGGTGGGCTGAGCACGGTTGCCGCCGACGGAACGGACCGTCGGGCGCACGGGGGTGCCAGCCTCTCGTTCCAGTTCCCGGCCTGGTCGCCGGACGGGAGCCATGTGGCGGCCATCGGGCACGATGCGACCGAAGCAGGAGTCTTCGTCGCCGACGACCGCGGGACCAACCCCGGCGCGACCCCGGTGAAGGCATTCAGCAGCGCGTCGGAGCTTCCGATCTACCTCTACTGGTCGCCCAATGGCCAGCGGATCACCTTCATCACGAGCGAGCCGGACGGGCTGGCGCTGCAGGTGGTCCCCGCCAACGCCTCGGCTCCTGCAACGGTGGTGCGGCGCGGCCAGCCCCTGTACTGGGACTGGGTGGACGGTTCGCATCTCCTCGTGCACAGCGGGGCCAACCTGCCCGGCGCATTCCTCGGTGAGGTCGGCGTGGACAACGCGGAGGCGAAGCCGATCGCCGGGTCCGTCGGCCCGTTCCAGGCGCCCGCCATCTCCGCCGACGCTCGCTACCGCGCCTATGTCGCCATGGGCGCCTCATCGACGAGGCTCGTCGTCGAGGCCAGGGACGGCTCCTCCCGCCGCGAGGCGTCGGTCCCCGGCGCGAGCGCCATCGGCTGGAGCCCGGCCGCCGACCAGCTCGGCTACACGACCGCGACGGGGCAGACGGGGCTGCCGATCGGGCCCCTCCAGCTGATCGACGCGCGCTCGGGCGCGGTCCGCACACTCCTGAGTGGTCCCGTGGTGTCCTGGTTCTGGGCGCCCGATGGCCGCACCATCGCCGCGCTGCGGATCCCCTTGCCGGGCGAGGACCAGGTCGCCTCGCTGTCCACGATCGCGGCTGCCGGCAGCGGCCCGATCGCGCAGGCGGACCCCCTCACGCTGCGCCTGCTGTTCGTCGACGTGGCGAGCGGGGCGCTCCGTTCCGAGAGGGCCGTCCGACTGTCCGACATCGTCCTGAACCAGTTCCTGCCGTTCTTCGACCAGTACGCCCGGAGTCACCGGCTGTGGTCGCCCGCGAGCGACGCCGTCGTGCTGCCGCTGCAGGACGAGACGGGCGCGGGCCACGTCACGATCGTGCCCGCCGACGGATCGAAGGCGCGCCCGATCGCCGACGGCGTGGCCGCTTTCTGGAGCCCCTGACCCCCGTCGGTCCGGCGGGTCGTCGGCGGGTCGGTCCGGGGGGTCGTCGCCGGATCGGCGCCGTCAGGCCCTGGCCCGGTCCTTCAGGATCTGGCCTGCCGCGAGCTTGCCGGGCGCACCGATCACACAGCCGCCCGGGTGCGTACCCGAGCCGCACTGGTAGTAGCCGGCGATGGGCGTGCGGTACTGCGACCAGCCGGGGGCGGGACGGAAGACGAACATCTGGGGCGCCAGGAACTCGCCGGCGAAGATGTTGCCCTCCGACAGGCCCACCGTCCGCTCGATGTCGAGCGGCGTTCGGATCTCGCGCTGCAGCACGAGCTTGCCGAAGCCGGGGAAGAACGACTCCAGCGTCGCCTGCACGGTGTCGCCGAGCCCCTTCTTCTCCTTGTCCCAGTCGGCGCCGCCGCGGAGCTTGTACGGCGCGTACTGGACGAAGCAGCTCATGACCGCCTTGCCGGGCGGCGCCATGTCGGGATCGACGGTCGACTGGATGGCGCAATCGAGATACGGCCGCTTGGAGTACCAGCCGTACTTGGCGTCGTCGAACGCGCGCTCGAGGTATTCCATCGATGGCCCGATGTTGGTGAAGCCGCGGTACTGGTCGGTCCGGTCGCCCAGCGCCGGGTACTTCGGGTAGCCGTCGAGGGCGAAGTTGACCTTGGCGGAGGTGCCCTGGAAGCGGAACCGCCGGATCGTCTCGACGAGGTCGGTCGGCAGCTCTCGCGGGTCGACCAGCTCGAGGAAGGTGCGGCGCGGATCGAGCGCCGAAACGATCACCGGAGCATGGAACTCGGCGCCGTCGACGAGGGCCACTCCGGTCGCCCGACCGTTCTTCGTGATCACGTGATCGACCGGCGATTCCAGCCGGATCTCCGCCCCGAATGACTTCGCCGCGCGCGCCATGACCTGGGTGACACCGCCGTTGCCGCCCTTGTGGAACGACCAGGCCCCGAACTCACCGTCGTGCTCACCCAGCAGGTGGTACAGCAGCACCAGCCCCGAGCCCTGGGAATACGGCCCCACCTTGGTGCCGATGATGCTGGTCGAGGCGAGATAGCCCTTGAGGATGTCCGACTCGAAGTAGTCGTCGAGGAAGTCGGCCGCGGAGCCGGTCAACAGCCGGACGGCATCGTGCAGAACCTTCTTGTCGAGCTTGCGGAACCGCTGTGCGAGCGCCGCCATCGCCACCAGCTCCTCGGGATCGTCGCTGAAGATGTCCGGCGGGACCTGGTCCATCAGCGGCTTCAGCACCTGGAGGACCTTCAGGACGTCGTGATTGAACGCGTCGTAGGCGTCTGCGTCGTGGGGGCTGTGGCGGGCGATCTCCTTCTGGTTCTCGGCGTGGTCCTGGCCGAGCAGCAGGTAATCGCCGTCCTCCTTGGGGCAGAAGGTCGTGGGCATCAGGATCGGCATGAAGCCGTGCCTCACGAGGTCGAGGTCCTGGACGATGTCCGGCCGGAGCAGGCTCAGGGCGTAGGAGAAGGTCGTGAACCAGAAGCCGGGCCGGAGCTCCTCGGTGATGGCCGCCCCGCCCACGAGATGACGCCGCTCGAGGATGAGCGTGCGAAGGCCGGACTTGGCCAGGTAGGCGCCGTTGACGAGACCGTTGTGGCCGCCACCGATGACGATCGCGTCGTACGTGCGGTCCTTGTCTGCCGTCCGGGCCGCCCTGGGGTTCGCCTTCGGCTTCGGCTTGGGTTTCGGCGTCGTCGTCTTCGGCATTCAGGCCGTCCTTCGCTGGGGATTGAAGAGGGGCAGGCGGGTGACGAGGGCGTCGAAGTATTCGTAGCGGTGGCTGACCGCCAGCTCCAGCTTCACCCGTGACCCCGGGGCGGATAGGTTCAGCGGAACCCGAGCCAGGGCGATGTGGCGCTGCAACATCGGCGAGTACATCTGGCTGGTCGCGTAGCCGAGCTGGTTCAGCTTGTCGTCGTAGATGTAGTACTCGTCCTGGATGGGCAGGTGGTTCTTCGGCGGAATGAGCCCGGCCCGGTCGTGGATGCGCTCGTACTCCCGCCAGTCCAGCACCAGGCCGCTGAGCTTCCAGCGCGATGTCCCCCCGGCGATCTCGCGCCGGATCGCGTCGCGCCCGATGAATGCCCGGTCGTCGCTCTCGAGGTCGCGGAACATCCAGCCCAGGCCAAGCTCGATGGGAGTCGTGCGGTCCGCGTCCGTCCAGGCGAAGCGGCTGGAGCGGAAGTCCGTGTCGAGCAGGACGAGGCCAGCCTCGATGCGCGCCATGTAGAGGGCGGTCAGGCCGAATGGGATCACTCCCCTGCCCCGCCCCGCGGCCCAGACCGCGTCCCACACCGCCAATGCATCGTCCGCGGCGACCCAGACCTCGTAGCCCAGGTCGCCGGTGTAGCCGGTCCTCGAGATCTGGACGGGGACCTTGCCGATCTTCGTTGCGACGAGACCGAAGTAGGGCAGCTTGGCCACGGCCGGGCTCAGGGCGGCCAGCAGATCGCGCGACTTCGGCCCCTGCACGGCCAGTACGGCCCAGCGGTCCGAGACCTCCTCGATCTCGACGTCAAGCCGCCCGACCAGCTCCTCGAAGTAGGCCAGGTTCGGCTCCGCGGCGGTGAGGAGGAACTCGTCGCGGCCAGGGCGGAGGACGACGCCGTCCTCGACGACAAAACCGCGCTCGTCGCACCACACCGTGTACTGGGCGTGGCCCGGCCGGCAGGTCCGGATGTCGCGAGCCAGGACACCGGCCAGAAAGCCCTCCGCATCCGACCCGGTGATGCGGTACTTGTAGAGCGGCGACGTGTCGAACAGGCCGGCGCTGTTGCGGACGGCGAAGTACTCGAATTTCTCGGACATCTGGTAGCGCGTCGCCACGAGGTGGTTCGACCAGTGCTCCCAGAGCCCGGTTTCATTCAGCTTGCTGGTTCGCTCGTGGAACGGGGTGGTGCGGATCACGGCGGCGCCACTCTATGGGCGCCTCTGGTCCTCCGGCGCGGCTGTCTCGCGCCGCGCCGCTCGCGCTACCGCGCGCCCAGCCAGACTACGGCGTCCATCCGACGCGGAACTGCTCGAAGGCGCCGAGCAAGCCGTTGCGGTCTGAGAAGCAGGAGCCCTGCTCGACGACCAGACCGCTCTGGTCCGTGAGAGGGCCTCGGCAGAAGACCCCGACGGCTCGCCGGGTTCCGTTCGCCAGGTCCAGGATCACGAGATGCGATGCGCCGCTCTTGAAAATCGCGTGGTTTCCGGCTGCGTCGACGTACTGGGTCGGTAGCAAGGCCTCCCAGGCGCCCACGACGTCAACATCCCCGCCAAACGACTTCAGCGCCCCGACTGCCGGCGGGACGACTCCGCCACAGCCGTCCGGCTGGCCGAGCGCGCAGCGCGTCTCGCCAGTCACGAGGTAGCCGTCGACGGCGTGCAGGTTGGCGTCGAGCCAGCCCGGGCCCACAACGGTCGGCGAGCACGCTGTCGCAACCGACACGAGTGCAAGGAGCGCTGCGAGGGTCCGGTTCATGCGCCGGAGCTTCGGCGGGGGCGGGGGCGGCGGCTACCGGCCGGTCGTTCCCGTACGCTCCGGCAATCGTATGGACCGCCTACCGCGGCCGGACGGCTGGGCCCGGTGCGGCGCGACCGCTCGCCTGGCTACCGCTTGCGGCTCGGGCCCCCGTGCAGGCCCTCGTGGTGCTTGGCCCGGTCCGGCGACTCGGTCGCCCCACCCCCGCCCGGGCCGTCGGTCGAGGTGGTCTGAACGTGACGGCCCTTCTCTCCGGGCGCGTCGTCCTCGCCGCCGCGCCCCAGGTCGAGGCCGCTATCAGTCGCGGCGTCCGGGTCGGTTGGCTCGGTCGATCCGCTCGGGTTCGTCTCGTCTCGCCAGGTTCGCTGGCTCCGGCTGTGGAGCTGGCCGCGACCGCGATCGTCCTTCTTGCTCATGGGCTCGGGCCGAACCCTAGCTCGGCTTGGCGTAGTTCGCGGCAGCCGGCGAGAGGTCGATCGCCACGACGGTCTCGTTGCCCACGACCCACGCGTCGTGGCCGGGCTGGATGACCCAGACGTCGCCCGCGCCGAATTCCTGCTCGCTCCCGTCGTTGCTTCGGACGTGGAGGCGGCCCGAAAGTACGACCCCCTGATGGAGCACCTGGCAGCTGTCGCCGCCGACGATCGGCTTCACGTGCTGCGACCAGCGCCAGCCTGGCTTGAAGGTGCTGCGGGTGGCCTTCGACTCCCCGATCTTCACGACGTCGACCTTGCCCATCCCGGACAGGTCCCTCGTCTCATCCGGCGAGTCCAGGCTCTTCTTCTCGAGCGGACGCATCTGCACGGCCATGTGGTCCTCCTCCGCCACTCGCGGGCGGGTGTCGCTTATCGGACCTTTGACTCTAGCCCGCCCGTCAACGGAGAAATCGCAACCACCCGCCGGCCCTCCGCCGCCTCGCGGCCAGGGACTTTCGTTCAATCGGCCCCGTACCAACGGCGCCGACCGGCTGGAACCCTTCGGCAACCGAGGGCGCTCATACAAGTAGAGCACCGGCACGCTGTCCGGGGGCCACCTCGAAACAGGAGTCCAAATGAAGACCCGAAAATGGCTGGCGAATTCCCGGTTGCGCGCGATCCTGCTGGCGGGGGCATGCGTCCTCGTCCTCGGGGCACTGCCGGTGTTCGCAGCGGCGGGCCTTCCCGCCCTTCTTCCTGACCAAGGCCAGCAGGGCCAGGTCGATGAGCAGGCCGGCAACACCGACGCCCAGGTGGGCAACGTCGACGCCCAGGTGGGCAACGTGGACGAGGGCCAGGTCGGCAATATCGACGAGGGCCAGCAGGGCCAGGTCGATGAGCAGGCCGGCAACACCGACGCCCAGGTGGGCAACGTCGACGAAGGCCAGGTCGGCAACGTCGACGAGCAAGTCGGCAATGTCGACCAGGGCCAGGTTGGCAATGTCGACGACGGCCAGAAGGACAACGTCAACGACCAAGCCGGCGACACCAGTGCCAGCCCGCAGGTCAAGGTCACGAAGCACGCCACCTCCCACGGCCAGCAGGGCAACAGTGGCAACGGTGGCAACGGTGGCAACGGTGACAACGGCCAGTCAGGCAACTGACCGCGGCCTTCCCACAGGGCGATGGGACGCTTCGGCTCGTGCCGGAGCGTCCCCGCTCGCCTTGGGGTCGAACGGGCGAGGCGGGCCCCCCGGACCTTGGTCAGGAGCGGCCTCGCGCACTGGGTGATCGCACCCGGGATTCGGATTGACCATGATGGGACGGTGGACCGTGACCAGCAGGAATCCGCAGGGACCCGATCGTGATCGGGCCGTCCGCATCGGATCGTCAGCTTGTCGACGCGGTTCTCCTCGGCAACAGCGAGGCATTCCGCGTGCTCGTTGAGCGAGTCTCCCCATCCGTCATCGGCGTCTCCCGTCGCATCGTGGGTGATCCCGATGAGGCCCAGGACGTCGCCCAGGAGGCGTTCCTTCGGGCCTACCGGGCGCTGGCGACCTTCCGCGGCGATGGTCCGTTCGGAGCGTGGGTGACTCGCATCGCGGCACGCCTGGCCGTAGCCCGGGTTGCGAGCCGCCGGGACCTCGTCGCGATGCCCACGGACGATCTGGAGCGCCGAGCCGTATCGAGCCGATCCAGCGACGATCCTGAAGCGAGCGCGCTCAAGGGAGAGCAGCGCACAGCCATCCGGGATGCGATCGGGTTGCTGCCGCTCCCACAGCGCAAGGTGGTGGCACTGCGCTTCTACGCTGACCTGACCCTCGAGGAGATCGCCGATCTGACCACCACGCCGCTCGGGACCGTGAAGTCGCGCCTCCACCGCGGGATGGCCACCCTGCGCGAGCACTTCGCGTCGAGGCCCACCCCATGAGCGTTGACCACGGCGTGTTCTCGGACCGCGTCATGGCCGAAATTGCCGGCGAGGCGTCGCCGAGTCCGACTCGTGCGTTCGCGTCGGCAATCCGTTCGCTCTCGGCGGGCGACGCTGCAGGCGCCCTCTGGACTGCCTGGCACCTCGGAACGCTCGCAAACTGGCGCGTGGGGCGCAGCGTTCGGGTCCGGTCCATGGCCCTGATCCTGAGCACCGTCGCGATCCTGGGCCTCAGCGCCTCGCTGGCCGCCGCCGGGGCCATTCAGGTCATCCAGCAGCTGGGCGCCGGCGGGCATGGCCAGATCCAGAACGGGCAGTCCGGCGAGCAGGGACCACACGGCTCAGGGAACGTCAATGACGGAGAGTCGGGCTCCGATCGGCAGGGCGGCGGCCGGAACGTCGACGGCGGCCAGTCGGGCGGGGATCAACGACAAGGCGGAAATGTCGACGGCGGCCAAACGGGCCCGGCCGGACAGGTTGGCAATGGCAGCGTTGGCGATGACCAAGCAGGCCAAGGCACCACGGGAAACGGCTCGACGGGCGCTACGGGAAACGGCACGACGGGCGCCACGGGAGACGGCTCGACGGGCGCTACGGGAACCGGCCGGCCTGCGGGCTCGAACGGCGACAGTGACCTCCACGGGAACGGAGGAACCAGCGGCGGCGGGAGCTCGGCGAACGGCGACTCAGGCGGCTAGTCTCGACTGCCCGCCGATCGGCTCAGTAGCCGGGTCCCGATCCGTTGTTCTTGTTGCAGGCCGCCAGCACGATCGGCAGGAGGACGACAAGAAGCCCGACCACGCGCACGCGCAAATTCGCCAATGCGAAGCGGCGATCACTCACAGTCGGGCCTCCTGACTCGGTCTTGGGGGGAGTCTAGACG
>JALZAF010000061.1 GCA_030948505.1 Chloroflexota bacterium | reverse complement strand
GTCCTGCCGGCAGTCGAGAACGCAATCCTGGCCGGGCAGGACCTCGTCTTCCTCGGGGAGCGCGGCCAGGCCAAGACGCGCATGGCGCGGCTGCTGGTGGGCCTGCTGGACGAGGCGATCCCCGTTGTGCGCGGCGGTGAGCTCAACGACGACCCGTACGCACCGGTCAGCGCCATCGCCCGGACGATCGTCGCCGAGAGCGGCGATGCGACGGCCATCGACTGGCTGCCGCGCGATCGCCGCTATGCCGAGAAGCTGGCCACGCCGGACATCACGATCGCCGACCTGATCGGGGAGGTGGATCCGGTGCGCGTCGCGGAGGGTCGCTACCTGAGCGACGAGCTGACGCTCCACTACGGCCTGATCCCGCGCGCCAATCGCGGCATCTTCGCCATCAACGAGCTGCCGGACCTGGCCGAACGCATCCAGGTGGGCTTGCTCAACATCCTCGAGGAGCGCGACGTCCAGATTCGCGGCTTCATCGTCCGCCTGCCCCTCGACCTGTTCGTCGTCGCCAGCGCGAACCCGGAGGACTACACGTCCCGCGGCCGGATCATCACCCCGCTCAAGGACCGCCTGGGATCCCAGATCCGAACGCACTATCCCAGGACGCTGGAGCACGAGATTGCGATCGTTCGCCAGGAGAAGCAGCGCTTTGAGGACGACGAGGCGCCCGCCGTCGTCGTGCCAGCCTTCATGGAGGAGCTGGTCGCCGAGCTGACCCATCTTGCGCGCCGATCGCCCGAGATCAGCCAGCGGTCGGGGGTCAGCGTCCGGGTGTCGGTCGCCAACAGCGAGGTGCTCGAGGCGGCGGCCGTGAAGCGGGCCGTGCGCCTGGGCGAGCCGCTGGCGGCGCCGCGCGTGAGCGACCTGGGCGCGGTCATCGCCTCGACCGTCGGCAAGGTGGAGCTGGAGACGGTCGGCGACGAGGCGCCGGAGGAGCGGATCGTGGAGCGCCTCATCACCAAGGCCCTGTTCACGACGTTCAGCCGGCGAGTCGACCTCGACGACCTCGACGAGGTGGTGCTGTCATTCGAGGAAGGTCTCGTGGTCGAGACCGGCGACCGGGTGCCGTCGCGTGAATACGTGCGCTGGATGGCCGAGCTGCCGGGCATGCCGGCCGCGGTTCGCCGGCTCGGTGCGTTCGACGTGACGGACGGGGCGGAGGAGCCGGCGGTGGTTGCCTCGGCCGTCGAGTTCATCCTCGAGGGACTCCACCTCGCCCGCCGCATCAACAAGGACCGCGGCCTCTCCGGCACGATCTACCGGCGATGACCGGCTGGACGCCGGATCGACGCGACCTCCGCGAACGCGGCGAGGGAATCGCGGCTCGCGAGCGGCTGCTGGCGCGTGAGGCGCGCTACTCGCGCTGGGACGGCAGTCAGGCCGTGCCCGACCTCGACGCGGACGAGATCCTCGACGAGCTGGCCGATGACGTGATGGCCGAGGGAGACCTGGGGTCCGCGCTGCGGCGGCTGATGGAGCGCGGTTGGCGATCCCCGGACGGATCGCGCCGCGATCTCGCCGGACTGCAGGATCTCATCGAACGCATCCAGGGCCGCCGCGAAGAGCTGCTCGACCGCTACAAGCTGGGCGACGTCCTGGCCGACATCCGTCGCGAGCTCGAGGAGATCGTGGCCCAGGAGCGGTCCGGCGTGGAGCGGCGGCTCGACCGCGGATCCCGGCCGGGGGAGAACGAAAGCACGGGCGACCAGCACAGCAAGGGCGAGGAGGCGGGCGCGAACGGCGACTCGGCCTCCGACGCGGACCTCCGAAAGATGCTGCGGGACATGGCCGCCAAGCGGCTCGACCAGCTCGACGCGCTGCCGCGCGACGTCGGCGGGCAGATCAAGGGGCTGCAGGAGTACGACTTCTTGGAGCCCGACGCGCGCGCTCGCTTCGACGAGCTGGTGAAGAAGCTCCAGAAGCAAGTGCTCGACCGGTACGTCGCCGGGCTGTCCGAGGCCATCCAGGGCATCACCCCCGAAGACCTTGCGGCCAACCGCGAGATGGTCCGCGACCTCAACCAGCTGCTCCAGGAGCGGCTCGCGGGCCGCGACCCCGACGCCTCCGCCTTCCTGGCCCGGCACGGCCGCTTCTTCCCCGGCGCACAGAACCTCGACGGCATCATCGAGCAACTCGCCCAGCGGATGGCGGCGATGCAGTCGTTGCTGCGGTCGATGACGCCCGAACAGCGCGCTGAGCTGCAGGAGATGACCGACGCGCTGTTGCGCGACGATCGGCTGCGCTGGGACCTGGCCCAGCTGGCGGCGACGATGGACCAGCTGGTGCCCGGCGGACTCGGCGACCGGTTCCGGTTCGGCGGCGACGAGCCACTCGGGCTCGAGGGTGCCCTGGAGCAGATCGGCCGGCTGCAGGACCTCGACGCGCTCGAGGACGCGCTCGGCGATGTCGAGGCGCCCGGCGACCTCGGGACGATCGATCGCGATCGCGTCGGCGAGCTGCTCGGCGAGGACGCTGTCCGCGACCTCGAGGGTCTCGACGAGCTGGCCAGACAGCTCGAGGCGGCCGGCTACCTCACCCGCCAGGGAGACCGGCTGGAGCTGACGCCGCGGGGCAGCCGCAGGATCGGCCAGAAGGTCCTCGACGACCTGTTCGCCCGCCTGCGACGCGACGGCTTCGGTGGCCACCGGATCGAGCGCGCCGGGCGGAGCGGGGAGCGCGAGGAGACGACCAAGGCCTACGAGTTCGGTGACCCGTTCCACCTCGACCTCAAGCGGACGCTGGCCAACGCCCTGACCCGCGAGGAGAACGCGCCGGGTCCTCGACGGGCCCGTGGCGACCGAAGCCTGCGCCTCGATCCGTCCGACTTCGAGGTTTTCCGGACCGAGCAGCTGAGCCAGACGTCGACGGTCCTGCTGGTCGACATGAGCCGCTCGATGCTCCTGCGCGGGTGCTTCCTCGCCGCCAAGAAGGTGGCGGTCGCGCTCAACACCCTCATCCGGACCCAGTATCCGCGCGACCACCTGGCGATCGTCGGGTTCGCCTACTACGCCCGCGAGATCCGGCCCGAGGCGCTGGCCGAGCTCACCTGGCACGGCTACGAGTACGGCACGAACCTCCAGCACGGGCTCATGGTCGCGCGCCGGATTCTCGCCCGACATCACGCGGTCAACCGCGAGATCGTGGTCATCACCGACGGTGAGCCGACCGCGCATTTCGAGGATGGCCAGGTCGAGTTCAGCTACCCGCCGACGCGTCGCACCATTCAGGAGACCCTCCGCGAGGTGCAGCGTTGCACCAAGGAGGGGATCACGATCAACACGTTCATGCTGGAGCGGTCACGATCGCTGGCCGAGTTCGTTGCCCTGGTGACCAGGCTCAACCGCGGGCGCGCCTTCTACGCGACGCCGGAACACCTCGGCGAGTACGTCCTGGTCGACTTCGTCTCGCGCCGCACGAAGAAGGTGTCCTGACCCTGGCGCCGGCGCGGCCCCTCCCCTTCGTCGTCCTGGCTGCCCTGGCCGTCGTCATCCCAGTGGGGGAGTGGCTTGCCGTGACCGCGGTGGGCCGGGCCAACGCGTTCAACGACTTCCACGACTACTACCTTGCCGCGAAACTCGTTGCGGATGGCCACTCGCCCTACGACGTCGCTGCGTTGGCCGAGATCGCCCGGCGCGAGGGGCTCACTTTCCTTATCGGGACCGGCTACTCGTACCCGCTGCCGTTCGCCCTGGCGATGCTGCCGCTGACGCTACTGCCCTTCGCGGCAGCGGTACTGCTGTTCAACGCGCTCTCCCTCGCAGCTTTTGGCGCGGCGGTGGCGTGGTGGTTGCGCTGGACCTTTCGGACAGTGCCCAGCCTGCGCCGGCAGGCGGCGATCGCCGTGCTCGCGGGCGCCTATCCGCCGGTCTACGGGTCGGTGGCCAACGGTCAGGCCAACCTGCTGGTCGTCGCCCTGCTCGCGGTGGGCGTGATGCTGCTGCTTGCGGCCGGCACGCCGCGCCGTCTCGGCGGTGCGGTCGCAATCGGCCTTGCCGCGCTCGTCAAGCTGGTCCCGGCCATCCTGGTCGTGCCGCTCCTGCTCGCGCGCCGGGCGCGGGACGCGGTGGCGATCGCCGCCACGAGCGCGATCACCCTGAGTGCCGCGATCCTCGTTGCGCCTTTCGCCAACGGTGGCAGTCAGTGGCTGGTCCAGCTCTTCGGTCCGGACTCGTATTTCACAAACCAGTCCATCAACGGCTTCGTGTCGCGCATCGTGCGCGACTCGGATCGAACGCTGGCCCTGTCGCCAGGTGCGTTCGATCCGGGCGTCGTGGGCTTGGCCGCCGCCGCGGCCTTCGCCCTCCTCAATGCCGTGATCCTGTGGCGGGCCCGAAATCGCCTGGTCGATCCGTCCGTCCTGGCCATCGCCTTCGGCCTGGCCGTCGCTGGGGCTGTGATCGCGGCGCCCAAGAATTCGTTCTGGAACCAGACGGCGTTACTTGTTCCGGCAGGTCTCCTGCTCTGGGTTGACCTTCGTAGCGGGACCGAGCTCGCGAGCGATCGACTCGAGCGCCTGCTGATCCGCCTGTGGTTCGGTGGCGCGCTCATCCAGCAGGTGCTGTGGATGGCTCCGCCACCGAAGGCAGGCCCGGCGGCGCCGGTCGTCACGCTGGCGACGTCGACGGCCCTGTACGGGGCCCTGGCACTGTGGCTGGTCTTCGCTCGACGACTCGGCGCGCCTGCTATCGTCGCCAGAAGTCGCGTGACCCCGGCCGAATTGCACGAGGTTGATGCATGAACCTGTTCCCGTGGCTCCTGTTCCTCCACATCCTGGGCGCCGTCATCGCCTTTGGACCGACGTTTTCGTACTCGATCATCGGGGCCATGGGCGACAGGGAACTGCAGCACGCCAATTTCGCCACGCGGATCACCCACTCGATCTCGGACCGCCTTGTGATTCCCATCGCCCTGACGCTGCCGATCACGGGCGTCGGGATCATCCTCGTCAACGGCATCAACCTTGCCGCTCCCCAGTACCGCTGGCTGGTCGTGGGGATCGTGGTCTACCTGGTGGTCTTCTTCTACGCCGTGATCGTCCAGCGCCGAACGGTTGAGCGCCTCATCGAGCTCACGTCAGGGCCGCCTCCGACCGGGGCGGGCGGACCTCCGGCAGGCGCCAGCGGGGCCCCGGCAGGCGCCGACGGGCGCCCCGCAGGCGCCGGC
>JALZAF010000053.1 GCA_030948505.1 Chloroflexota bacterium | reverse complement strand
GGTGTGCTGGGACGACGAAGAAGTGGACGGTGGCTGTCGCCAACGTCAGCAGCGCCGCCGGAACGAGCAGGCCGAGGCCGTATGTCGGTCTCTTCGTCCGGACCTCTGTCGTCAGTGGGTGGCGGCTGTTCACGCAGCGGCCTCGACGGTCGGGTGGCGGGTCATCTGTCCCAGGATCTGGCGTCGGGCGGGCCGAAATCGTCCCTCCCCTGATGGAAATTAGAGGCCGTACAGCACAGCGCTCCACCCGACGGCAGAGGTGACTACATCTCACGGCAGACGGGTCGCGCCGCTGCGGCCCGGAGCGACCCCACTTCTACTCACAGAGGCGGACGACGAGGGCTGCGGGCTCGCCTAGAGTTGTGTCGTGTCGGCGGTCTTGCGGCGATCCTGGCAGCGCCTCCGCGCCGTAGATTCGCGCCTCGTCGACGGCGGCCTAGTCCTGGCGCTGGGTGCGCCGTCGGCGCTGACGGCCTGGCTCTACATGCCCCGCGCCCTAGTCCTGGTGGCGCTGATGACGGTACCGCTCCTTTGGCGCCGGCGGTGGCCGCTCGCCGTCTTCCTAGCTCCAAGCGCGGCCATGATGGGCATGGGTCTGTGGGCGCGACCAGTGGCCCAGACCTTCACCACGTTCGGTGCCCTGCTTCTGGGCGCCTACTCGATGGGTGCGTACAGCCGCCACCGAGTGTCCTCACTGGCGCTGGTCTGCGCGGTGACGGTGGCTCAGATCGGTCTGATTGCCGTCTCCCGCTCGAGTTTCGCGGGCATCTGGTTCGTGCAGGTCCCGGCGTTCTGGCTCGTGGGCAACTCGGTTCGCGCCCAAGTCAGCCTGGCCCGGGAGCGCGGCCTGCGGCTGGAGCAGGAGCACGACGCGCTCATGCGGGCAGCAGCTACCGATGAGCGCGCCCGGATCGCCAGGGACATGCACGATGTCGTCGCGCACAGCGTCGGCGTGATGGTCCTCCAGGCCGAGGCCGCTCGCAAGCAGCTCCAGCTCAGCCCGGAGCGCGCGGGCGTCGCTCTGCAGTCCGTCTCGGCCTACGGCCGCGAGGCTCTGGCCGAGCTGCGCAACATGCTCGGTCTGCTCCGGGATGCTGATTCTGTGCCCGAGTTGGATCCCCAGCCGGGCCTGGCGGACGTCGGCACGCTGGTCGAGCGGATGAGAGGCGCAGGCGTCAGGGTGGAGCTGCGGTTCGAGGGACCGGTGCGCTCTTTGCCACCCGGCCTCGATCTGGCTGGCTACCGCGTGGTCCAAGAGGCGCTGACCAACGCCCTCAAGCACGCCCCCAGCGCCAGCACCGACGTCCTCATCAGGTACGGGGACCGGGACGTTCTGATCGAGGTGCAGGACGACGGCAGCGGGGGGCGTCCGGCGACCGCAGTGGGGGCACGCCGGGGCCTGCTGGGTATGCAGGAACGGGTGGCCGCCTACGGCGGTCGAATGGAGGCACAGTCCGTGCCTGGGCAGGGCTACCGGCTCCGGGTCAGCCTGCCCAGCCGTGGCGGCCGTTGAGCCGGCTCGCGGGCCAAGCGTCCTCACCGATCACAGTCGTGATCGCCGACGACGAGGCGATCGTCCGCACCGGCGTGCGCCTGATCCTGGACGGAGAGAGCGACATCGAGGTGGTGGGGGAGGCGGCCGATGGGGAAGCGGCGATTGCAGTGGTCGAGCGTCTTAGACCCGATATCGCGCTCCTCGACGTCCGCATGCCCGGCATGAGCGGCTTAGAGGCGGCACAGCGCATCCTGGGCGCACTCACCGGCGGCGCGTGTCGCGTGATAATGCTGACCACCTTCGACCTGGACGAGTACGTGTACTCGGCGCTCGCCGCGGGCGCCAGCGGCTTTCTGCTCAAGGACGGCACTGCGGAAGAGCTCGTGGCCGCGATCAGGCAGGTGGCGGCCGGAGCCGCGCTCCTAGCCCCCTCGCTCACGCGCCGCCTGATCGAGCGGTTTGTGAAGCCGGGGCCGGTCGGGTTCACGCCGACCGCGGACCTCGAGTCGCTGACTAGGCGGGAGCTGGAGGTGCTGCGGCTAATGGCGCGCGGCTTCAGCAACAGCGAGCTGGCCGCGGTGCTGGCTCTCAGCGAGGGCACAGTCAAGACCCATGTGGCCCGGATCCTTTCCAAGCTGGGTATTCGAGATCGGGTACAAGCGGTGGTGCTGGCCTACGAATCCGGTCTGGTCCAGCCTGGGATGGAAGCGCCGTGATTGGAAGCGTCTCCTGACCTCGGGCCCTTTCGGGCAGGCTGTGGGCCTCACCGTGCATCAA
>JALZAF010000045.1 GCA_030948505.1 Chloroflexota bacterium | reverse complement strand
GCCCAGGAACTCGACGCCCTTGAGCCGGCGCGTCGCCACGTAGCGTCGGGCTTCGCGCTCCTGGGGCCCCGAACCGACGACCAGGAGACGGCATTCGCAGCCCGTCTTGCGCAGGATGCGGTACGCCTTGAGCAGCTCGATCAGTCCCTTGCGTGGTTCGTGGCGGCCCACGAACAGGAGATTTCGGGTGCCGTCCTGCCAGCGCGCCAGCGGCACGGCCCGGCGATAGCGGTTCACGTCGACGCCGTTGGGAATGACCTTGTAGTCGCCGGGGAAGAAGCGGTCGATAAAATGGCGCGCGGCTGCGCTGACCGCAATCCGTCCGTGCAGCCGATTGGCATAGGGCCCCAGGACGCGGCTGCCGAACTCGTACGACGGCGAAAAGCCGGCGTAGGCGTGGAAGGTGGCGACGTTGACGCTGGTCGACTCGCGCAGCAGGACGAGCGACAGGAAGGGCACGAACGGCTCGTGGAAATGGAGCAGGTCGAAGCGCTCGCGGGCCAGCATGTCGCGCACCTGGGAGGGGTAGCGCGGCGACAGCGTCACCGTGCCGACGGAACCGTTGGTGGGAACGGAGAAACCCTTGCCGACGCGGATGATGTCGCCCTCCGACGAGCGCTGCAGGCCGTGCGAGCTGGTGATGATACGGACGTCGTGGCCGCGCAGGCGAAGGTTCTCGTACAGGTAGCGGACGTGCTCGGTCACGCCCCCGGGCAGCGGGTACACGTACGGCGACACGAGCCCGATCTTCATCGCGGAATCTTCATCGCCGGCCACCGCCGGGATAGCCCAGGTCCCGCCCGGTGCCGTCGCGCAGGACGCGGGCCCGCACGGAGTCGCGCGCATCGCGGCCGTACTTTCGAAGCTGCCGGCCGAATGTCGAAAGCTGGGCGACGCCGCCGTGAAAGTTCCCGTGGGCGTGGGTGGCCCGGTCGACCACGGCCTGGCGCAGGTCGTCCGCCGTCTGCCCGGGAAAGCTGGTCCAGGCAGTCCCGATGGCTTCGGCCGTGTGGGCATCGCTGTTGCCGAGCGCTGCAAGGTCGAATTCGGCTGCAAATCGCACCACCCGATCGTGGAACGGCCTGCCGAGCGTGGTCGGGTTGAAGGTCTCGAGGCCGTCGGGGTGGAATCGCGCGTCCGACTCGCCGAGCAGGCGGCGCAGCGCGAAGCCCTGGGCGCACAGCGGGTAGGGCACGAGGGGATGGGCCGGGATCGCCAGGCCGCCGCAGTCGTGGATCTCGGCGATCGTCGAGCGCAGTGACCGGAGGGGCCGAATCGGCGCGTCGAGGAAGAGCGCCAGCAAGTGGCCGCCCAGGGTCGTCACTTCCTCGCCGACGATGACCTGGATGCGCAGGCCTCGGTCGCGTGCCATTGCCCGGGCCGCCAGGGCGGCATCCACGCGTTCGTGGTCGGTGATGGCGATGACGTCCAGGTCACTCCTCTCGACGAGCTCGAGGATCTCGACGATGCCGGATGTCCCGTCCGAGGCAAGGGTGTGGATGTGGAGATCGGCTCGACCGAGGCGCACGGTCACGGCGCGCCTGCCTTGCCGGGCGCATCGGTGCCGCCGCGGGCGTCTCCTCCGGCGCGTGCCGCGGCTTCGAGATCTGGCCAGATCGGAAAGAAGATGGTCCACCACTGGTCAGGGGCGGTGGCCACGACCTCCTCGAACGCGTGGGCCATCGCTTCGAGCGTCGCCGTGAGCCGCGCCCGGCGGTCGCCGTCTCCCGCCAACGGAATCTCGGCCACGCGGCCGCGATATCGACCGGCGCCGGCTCGGCGCACCGCGGCGACGAAGATCGGAGCATCAGCTTCCAACGCCAGCAACGGCGGTCCGATCGGGAGCGAGGCCGGAGCTCCGAACAGCGAAACGGGGATGCCTCCGCCGGTCAGGTCACGGTCGCCGACCATTCCCACCGACTCTCCGCGACGCAGTCCGGCCATCAGCTCGCGCCGCGCCTCGCGCAGCCCCACGATGTGCAGGCCCACCCGTCCACGCGTCCGGACGAACCAGCGTTGCAGCTCCGGGTCGCCGATGGTTTCCATCGGCACCGTCGCCTGGAGCCCGGTGCGCTCGGCGAGAAAGAGCGCCGGCAGCTCGATCGCGCCGAAGTGGAGCGCGACGAAGATGACCGGCCGCCCGCTGTTGAATGCCCGGTCGACGACATCGGGCGTCTCGACCAATAGCCGCTCGCGGATGGTCGTCGCGTCCATCGTCGGGGTCCGGGCCACCTCGACGTAGTAGCGGGCGGCGTGGCGGAAGGCGGACCGCAGCAGCCGTTCCAGGGCGCGCGGATCCGCGGCCGCGTCCCGGACCCCGTCGTCGCCCAGGCCGCGTTCGGCCAGGTAGCTGCAGACGCGCGCCAGGTTCCGCCGTCCCTGGGCCGCCCGGGCGGGGACTGCGCGATACCAGATCTCGCCGCCCAGGTCGGCGATGCGAATCGTGAGCGTCTCGGGCAGGTGGCAGACCAGCCACGAACCCGCGGCGACCAGCGAGGCGCGCACGCGTTGCCTGACGGTGCCGCGGCGGACGGCCGCCTCGACGGGCGCCGTCTGGCCGATACCGGGGGCGGCCCGCTCGCTCACGACGGCCCGGCTTCGAGGGCCTGCCCGGCGTCCCGGGAGGGGCCTGCGGACAGGTCCGGCCCTGGCGCCGCCGTCGCCGGCCCGGTGCCGGCCAGCGCGGCCGCGGCCTGTCGCTCGAGCATCGCCGACTCCGCGGCCGTCGGCGGCCACATCGGCTTGAAGCTGTACCACTGCTCGGGTGCCGCCGCGACCGTGGCCTGGAGCGCAGCGGCCATGGCCTGGGTCGCCCGGACCAGGTCGCCAGGCGAGGTCGACGGCACCTCGATCGGGTCGGACCAGCTGACCACGAACTTGCCGTCTGCGCCGCGGCGAATCGAGATGGGCAGGATGAGGGATCGCGTCTTGGCCGCCAGCATCGCCGGTCCCGCCGGCAGGGTGGTCCATCCATCGAAGAGGCGGACGGGAATGCCGTCCGGCCGGTATCCCCAGTCGACGAGGAGGGCCAGCAGCTCGCGTCGCCGCAGGACCCCGTAGATCGCCCGGAGATTACGCCACGCAATGACCTTGACGCCCCACGCCTCGCGCTGCCGCCGCAGCAGCTCGTACATCTCGGGGAAGGCCGAGTCGTCGGCCAGCACGCTGATGGGCCAGCCGCGGTTGGCGATGCCCGCGGCGACCGCCTCGTTGCTGCCGACATGCCCGACGGCGAAGATCAACCCGCCCGGCGACTCGCGCCAGATGGGCTCGATCGCGTCGAGCGCGGTGGCGTCGACCAGCTTGCCGAGCTCGGCCGGTCCGAGGCCAGGCAACCGCATGAGCTCCGCCACGTAGCGGCCGTAGTGGCGGTACGCGGACAGGGCCAGGCGGCGAACCCGCGGATGATCCGGTGGCAGGCCCAGGACGTGGCCGAAGTTCTCGTTCGACCACTGCCGCTTCGTCGGCCAGGCAAGGTACGACAGCTGACCGCCCGCCCCGATGACTGAGCCGGCAAGCCCCTGGGGGACGTGCCCGACCAGCCAGGCGGTGGCGCGATAGCCGCGCACGACCGCCTTCTCGAGCAGGCGAGGCCCCGGCTGCAGGCGCCGGTGAGGGGCCTCCAACCGTCGCTCGCGCGCGGTCACTTCGTCGCGGACGCGGCCTTGGTCCGCGAGCTGGCCGCGAGCTTGCGGAACGTGCGCTTCGTCGGAGTTTCGGTGCCGACGAGCGTCTCGTCATCCTCGCCGCGGATGAACGCCTCGACCCGATTGAACGCGATGTCGTCGTGGATCTGGATTGGTGGGCTCTTCATGAAGTAGCTCGACGGCGCCACGAGCGTGCCCTTGAGGCCGCGATCGAGGCCCAGCTTGAGGCAGCGGATGGCGTCGGTGATGACGCCCGCGCTGTTGGGGCTGTCCCAGACCTCGAGCTTGAGCTCGGCGTTGAGCGGGACGTCGCCGAACGTCGTGCCCTCCATCCGGATGTAGCACCATTTGCGGTCGTGGAGCCACGGCACGTGGTCGCTGGGGCCGACGTGGACGTTGCCCTCGTCGAGCTCGTAGTCGAGCATCGAGCTCACGGCGTTGGTCTTGCTGATCTTCTTGGACTCGAGGCGCTCGCGCTCGAGCATGTTGAGGAAGTCCGTGTTGCCGCCGAAGTTCAGCTGGTAGGTGCGGTCGAGGCGGACGCCGCGATCCATGAACAGGCGGGTCAGGACGCGATGGCTGATCGTCGCCCCCACCTGGCTCTTGATGTCGTCACCGATGATCGGCAGGCCAACCTCGGCGAAGCGGCGCTGCCAGTACGGCTCGCGGCCGATGAAGACCGGGATCGCGTTGACGAAGGCCACGCCGGCCCGGAGCGCCTGCTCGACGTACCACTTGGTCGCCTCCTCGCTGCCGACGGGGAGGTACGACACCATGACGTCGACCTCGCGCTCGCGGAGGATGCCCACGATGTCGGCCGTTGGCCCGGGCGCCTTCTCGATGATCTGGCTGAGGTACTTGCCGATGCCGTCGTGGGTCATGCCCCGCTCGACCTTGACGCCCAGCGGAGGCACCTCTGCGAACTTCACGGTGTTGTTGGCGCCGGCCCAGATCGCTTCCGAAAGGTCTCGGCC
>JALZAF010000041.1 GCA_030948505.1 Chloroflexota bacterium | reverse complement strand
CTGATGCGCAGTGAGCTGGAAGGCACCTTGGCGCGGGCGCGCACGTCGGCCGAGTATCAACAGGTTTTGCGCGGGCTGGAAGCCGAGGTCGAGCACATGAGCCGGATGGTCGACCAGCTCCTCATGCTGGCCCGGGCCGACGCGGGTGCGCTGCGACCGGCGGAGACGAATCTCGACGTCGCCGATTTCCTCCACGAGACGGCGGCGCGCTGGCGGCCGGTGGCGGAGAGCCGGCACGTCCAGGTCGACGTGGAGGCGCCCGATTCCGGGAGTGTCCGGGCCGACCCCGACCTGCTCCGCCGGGTGATGGACAACCTGATCGACAACGCTACCCGTCACACGCCGGAAGGGTCGGCGGTCCAGCTGACCGGAGCTCCCACCGCCGGCGGCTGGAACATCGACGTGCGCGCCCGCGCCAAGGTGCCTTCCAGCTCACTGCGCATCAGCGCCAGCGGGCTGCGCAGCTCGTGTGACGCGTCTGCGGTGAAGCGTCGCAAGCTCTCGAAGCTGGCTTCGAGCCGAGCCAGCATCCCGTTGAAGGTCTCGACCAGCTCACCGAGCTCATCAGGTGGGACTTCGACCTCAACCCGCCGGTGAAGTTCGTTCTGGCTGAGCGAGCGCGCCGTGGATGCGATGCGACGGACCGGTTCCAGGATACGGCCGGCCAGGGTGTGCGCGAGCAAGCTTCCCGCGAGCACGGCAAGCACGGACAGGACGGCGAGGAAGAGGAGCGCCTGGTTGAGCGTCGACTGCAGCTCGCTGATAGAGCGGCTGACGACCAGTACCGTCCCCGCCCCCGCTCCCTGGGTCGTCTGCAGCGGCAGCGCGTAGACGAGGCGCGGGACCCCGCGGCTGTCGCGGACGCTGAACGGAGACGCCGGGGTCTTGCTCGTCCGCGCCGTTGCGGCGATCCTGGTGAGGGTCGCGTCGGATAAGGCCTGACCCGGCGACTGGGTGATCGATCCGTCCGGAGCCACGATCGCCGCCTCGACCGCGACCCCCTGCTGGGTCTCCGTCGGAAGATCGCCCGCGCCGAAGCGTACCTGGCCATTGACGTCCTCGATGCCGTTGGCGATGGTGTTGGCCTGCGAGACGAGGACGTCAGCCGCCGCGCCCGTTTCCGCCCGCGAGAGGCCGAGATAGAGGGCGACGTCGGCCACCACGATGGCGACGGCGAGGACGGCGGCGAAGGCGAGCGTCAGCCGGATACGCGTGCCGGCGAACATCCGCCTCATTCCCGCGGTTCGAGGCGGTATCCGGCTCCGCGGACGGTGACGAACGGGTCGCCGGCGCCCGCCGTGATGAGCTTGCGCCGCAGCCGTCCCATGTAGACCTCGACCAGGTTGTGCCCGCCCTCGAAGTCGTAGTCCCAGACGTGGTCGATGATCTGCGCCCGGGTCAACAGGCGGCCCGGGTGGTGCATGAAGAAGTCGAGGATCGCGAATTCCTTGGCGGTCAGCTCGACCGGCGTGTCCGCCACCTTGAGGGTGTGGGCGGCAGTGTCGAGCACGATGCTGCCCGCGGTGAGCACCGAGGTGCGATCGGGGAGATGGCGCCGGGCGAGCGCCCGGATGCGGGCGAGCAGCTCGCGCATCGCGAACGGCTTGACCATGTAGTCGTCGGCGCCCGCCTCCAACCCGCGCACCCGGTCGTCGACAGCATCACGGGCGGTCAGCATCAGGATCGGCGCGCTCACTTTCTGCTGGCGAAGCTGGCGGCTGACCGTAAGTCCGTCGGCGCCCGGCAGCATGACGTCCATCACGACGACGTCGTAGGGCGTGCTGAGCACGGCCGCGATCCCGTCATTGCCCTCGTGGACAACGTCGACGGCGAGCCCCGACTCGCCCAAGCCGCGCTGGATGCTGGCCGCGAGGCGGCGGTCGTCCTCGATCAACAAGACCCTCATGACCTCCAGTATCCGAACGGCGCCTAAAAGATATCTAAAAGACGTTTCAGGTTGGGTTCAGGGAAGCGGTGCAGACTGGGGCGCGAGGTCCGGCTGAACCGGGCCAAACCTCAGGAGGTGTCCATGTTGAAGACGCCGAAGACGATTGGGCTGCTGGCCGTGCTGGTAGTTCTGGCGGCAGCGGTCGTTTCCGCGAGCGGAGCCTTCGCGAAGGCGCCGGCGCATCAATCAGCGGCGGTGTCGGCCCCGGCGAGCGAATCGACCACCCAAGCGGCCGAACCGACAGGGACCGAGGCCAACGACGCGGCCGGCGGTCACGCCGACGACCCGAACAACCCCAACGCCGACCATCAGTTCAACGGCGAGGAGTAGCTCTCCCCATACACCAGGCCCGGAGGACACCCACCCTCAGCCCTCCGGGCCTACCCCTTACCCTGCCGACTCTGCCGTGTTCGCCGTACGCCGCAGCAAGATAAGGAGGTAGATGCCGAAGGCCAGCACGATGGCCGCCGGCAGGATGACGTAGCCCTCGCGGTGAAGGCTGAGCAGATGCCCGATCCGCCCGCCGAACAAGGCCCCCAGCGTCAGGAAGAATCCAGCCCAGACGGCGGTCGAGATGGCGACGCTCGCGACAAAGACCCGATAGCGGACGCGGAAGATCCCGGCGGCGACCGTGAGTGGGACTCGGAGTCCGGGGATGTGTCGCCCGAAGAGGAGCGTCCAAACGCCCCAGCGCGCGAACCACCGCTCCGCCTCGTCGATTCGGGCGGGAGTCAGATGCAGCGCTTTCGCGAGCCGGTGCTCGACGATGGAACGTCCCCAGCGCTGGGAGATCCAGTAGAGGTTGCTGGCGCCCAGGACGACGACGGTGATCAGCCCGAGCCAGGCCGCCAGCAAGGTCAGCAGGCTTTGCGATGCGTGGTGGCCGACATACATGAGGAAGACGTCGCCTGGCATCGGCATCGGTACGCCGGACTCTTCCAGATAGAGGAGGCCGACGGCCGCCGCCACACCGAAGCGACGCAGCAGGTGGCCGACCACGAACGCGCCATCCCGGACGAGTTCGGGCAGGTCGCCCTCGAGGATCGCGAAGACCAGGAGCACGACCAGGGCGGTGACGAAGACCCCGACCGACCAGCGGCGAGGATGGGCCGCGATGGCGGCCGCCGCCCGCCGCGGGCTCGGAGTTGGAGGCATGACTTTCAACTGTGCCGATCCTTCCTGAACGGCCTCTAAACGGAG
>JALZAF010000020.1 GCA_030948505.1 Chloroflexota bacterium | reverse complement strand
GCACCCACAACTTCATCCGCGGCATCCCCCTGTTCGGGACGCTGATCGCAGTCGAGCGCGATGGCGAGCTGCAAGTCGGAGCACTGGCCGCCCCGGCTCTCCGCCAGCGGTGGTGGGCGTGGCGTGGTGGGGGAGCGTGGGCGACACCATCGAACGCGAGCGGCCCGCGGCGGATCGCGGTGTCGCGGATCGAGACCCTCGCGGACTCCCAGATCCTGTACGGCTCGGGCCGCGATATCGACAAGTCCGGCCGCGCGCCCGGCTTTCGGGCGCTGCTCGACGACGTCTGGCGGGAACGCGGATTCGGCGACTTCTGGGGCTATGCGCTCGTCGCCGAAGGGGCCGCAGAGGCCATGGTCGAGGTCGACCTGTCGCCCTGGGACGCGGCCGCGCCGATGGTCCTGGTCGAGGAAGCCGGTGGCCGGGTCACCGATCTCGAGGGCCGCCGGCGGGTCGACACGCGGACATTCCTGACCACCAACGGGCGGCTGCACGACCTGATCAGGAATAGGCTCATCACCGGCTGAGGAGGGCGCATGGACGAACGATCGATCCAGACGGGCGGGGAGCACTTGCCGCCACCGGTCGGTGCCGGGCCGGGCCGCGGATCGGGCGACGACGCCGCCGCCCCGCTCAACGATCCGCGGGCCCTGACGATCCTCACGACCGAGCATTGGAGCCTGCTGTCCGCCCGCTCGCTCGTCTACAACGAGGCGTTTGCGCGGACCGGCATGTTCCTGACGTTCCTTTCGGCCAGCCTCGTCGCCATGGCCCTCCTGTCCCAGGCGATGGGGTTCGATCGCGACTTCCTCATGTTCGTCGCGGTGATTCTCGGATTTGACCTGTTCATTGGCCTCGCGACGTTGGGGCGGACCTCCTCGGCGAGCAACGAAGACCTGCGCTCCATCGCCGGCATGAACCGGATCCGCCACGCGTATCTCGAGCTCGTCCCGGGGCTCGAGCCGTACTTCATCACGAGCAGCTATGACGACATGCTCGGCGTCCTGTCGACCTACGGTGAGCCGACCGGCGAGCACCCCAGCTTCTTCCTCGGGTTCCTTCACGGCCTGACGACGACCGACGGCATGGTCAGCACGATCACGACCGTCGTTGCTGGAATCCTCGGAGGGATCGTGGCACTCCTGGTCGGGGCGGCGCCGGGCCTGGCGATCGGCGTTGGTTTCGTGTCGTTCGCCGTGCTGTTCCTCGTCCTGTCGAGAGCTGGATGGCGCAACTTCGCCCGATTCGGCGCCCAGCTGGGGCCCCGCTTCCCAACCCCGCCCCGGGGCCCTGGCGAGCGTCAGTAGCCCTCGTCCGGCCCACCTTCGGCGCGGTCCGGCAGGACCATCGGCCGTGTCTTGAGTCGAGCTTCCCGACCTAGCATCGGTCGGGATGGGACCGAATTCGGACCGCCGCGTCGCGCTCGTGCTGGCGGCCGTGCTCGCCCTCGGGTTGGGCGGTGTCACGGCCAGCCTGACCATGCCCGGCGCCGCGGACCCATCACCGACCCCCGGTGGCGTGGCCCTCGCCTCCCTTGGCCCCTCGGCGAGCCGAGTGGCTCCCGCCGGCAGTCGAGCGCAGGGGGGGAGCGTTGCACCGAGCGCCAAGGCGACGGTCAAGCCCTCCACCAAACCGGCCGCCCCGTCCGTGAAGCCTGGCCCGACCCCGACCCCGACTCCGGCCCCGAAGGCCACCCCCACGCCGGCCCCGGTCGCGCCCCGCGCCCTGACCGCCTGCCCGATCTTCCCGGCGAGCAACGTGTGGAACAAGCGGGTGGATAGCCTGCCCGTGGCGGCAGACTCCGGCGCGATGGTCGCCGCTATCGGCCTGACTCGAAGCCTGCACCCGGACTTCAGCGCCGCGGGCGGCTACGGGATCCCGTACAACATCGTGGGCACGGCCACGCCACGGCGAGCGGTCACGTTCCAGTACGCAAGCGAGTCCGACCGCGTCAAGTACCCGATCCCGGCCAAGCCGCGGATCGAGGGCGGCTCCGACCGCCACCTGCTCATGGTCGACACCAGCGCCTGCAAGCTGTACGAGCTGTTCGCCGCGGTGCTGACCGGCGGCCAGTGGCACGCGGGATCCGGCGCGGTCTGGGACCTGCGATCGAATCACCTCCGCCCGGCCGGCTGGACGAGTGCGGATGCCGCCGGCCTGCCGATCTTCCCTGGTCTCGTCCGCTATGAGGAGGTCGCGCGCGGCGCGATCAACCACGCGATCCGGTTCACCGCCCCGCAGACCTGTAGTGGCTATGTCTATCCGGCCCGCCACCAGGCTGGCTCCGGCAGCTGCTCGGTCCGACCGCCGATGGGACTGCGGGTCCGCCTCAAGGCATCGGTCAACATCTCCGGCTACGGCCTGCAGGCGCGGATCGTGCTCACGGCGCTGAAGCGCTACGGCATGATCCTGGCCGACAACGGTTCGCCCTGGTACATCACCGGCGCCCCGAACCCGAAGTGGAACGACGACGTGCTGCATGCGCTGGGGGGCATCAAGGGCTCCGACTTCGAGGTGGTCGACACCTCCGGCCTCGTCAACGGCTGACCGCTCGACGCGCCGCAAGCCGGCGCGCACCGTCGGATATGCACCCGGTGGGTCTTCGTCTACGCGGTTCCGCCAGATATGCACCTGGTGGCTACGTGACCGGAAGTCGCATGACACCCAAGCGTGGAGCGCCGACGTAGGCGCTCGGATGTCGTGACTAACACTCACCCCACGAATAGATGACGGGTTCAAGACGCTACCGGCTGCCAAACCCTCAGGTCCCGGCGGACCATGATCCGGGGCAGCCGATCGCTGCGGGCCGCCGCCTCGACGCGGCCTGATCGCGTCGAGCCGCCACTCCCTCCAGGTCGGCGCGTCGCACGCCGCGCGTTCCCGCGTGGCTGCCGCGCCGGCGCTGCACCTCAGGCGCCCGCGGCCTCGAGGCTCTCGCCCAGGACAGATAGCGCCAGGTCGACCTCTTCGGCCGTTGTCACGAGCGGCGGGATGATGCGAACGACATTGGCGTACGTTCCGGCCGAGAGGACGATGAGCTTGCGCGCCAGTGCCTCGGCCAGGACCCGCTTCATCACGTCCGCGTCGGGGACACGCCCGTCGCCTTCGCCTGGCCGCACGAACTCGAGGGCCAGCATGCAGCCAAGGCCGCGGACGTCGCCCACCGACGTGTGCCCCGCGGCGATCGTCCGCAGTCCGGCCAGCATCTGACTTCCGCGCGCGCGGGCGTTGGCGACGAGGCCTTCGTCCTCGATCACATCCAGCGTCGCGTTGGCGGCGGCGCACGACACGACGTTGCCGCCGTACGTACCGCCATGGGTGCCCGGCAGTAGTGTGTCGAGCAGCTTGCGCTTGGCGAGGATGCCCGACAGCGGCAGGCCTGACGCGATGCCCTTGGCCATGACCAGGATGTCTGGCTCGACATTCCAATGGTTGACCGCGAACAGCTCGCCGGTCCGCCCGTAGCCGGTCTGGATCTCGTCGGCGATGAGCAGGATGCCGTGGCGGCGGGTGATCTCGCGCAGCCGCGGCATGAAACCGGGCGGTGGGACGACGTAACCGCCTTCGCCCAGAACGGGCTCGACCAGGATCGCCGCCACCCGGTCCGGGTAGATCACCTGGTGGAAGAGGAGGTCGAGCTGGGCCTCCCAGTCGCAGGTGCAGGCATCCGGCGCATGAGCCCCGCCGGCGGCCCGGTAGCAGTAGGGGAACGGCGTGTGATAGACGGATCCTGGCAGTGGCTCGAACGCGCCGCGGTACACGTCCTTGGCCGTCGTCAATGCCATCGTCTGGGCGGTCCGGCCGTGGAAGCCACCGCGAAAGCCGATGATCACTGGCCGGCCGGTGGCGACACGCGCGAGCTTGACGGCCGCCTCGATCGCTTCGGCGCCCGAATTCGACAGGAAGGCGCCCCAGCCACCGCCCGGCAACAGCCTCGACAGGCGCTCGTACAGGCGCAGCCCGGGCTCGTGGTAGACGATGTTCTGCTGACCGTGGAGCAGCTTCGCGGCCTGCGCCTGGATGGCGGCCACAACGCGAGGGTGGGCATGCCCGGTGCTGGTCACGCCGATGCCGGACGAGTAGTCGAGGTATCGCCCGCCGTCGACCGTGAACAGCCACGATCCCTGGCCGCGGTCGACGACCAGGTTCGTGATCCGGCTCCAGACCGGCGGCACTACCGACAGATCGAACGCCGCGGCTGCTTCGTGGACACTCATCGCGGCACTCTCCCGGTGCGAATCGTGGACAGGGCAACAAGGATCACGGCCGACAGGAACACGATCGAGCCGATGACATTGATCTGGGCCGGCAGCGCGTTCTTCTGGACGCCCCACACCCAGATCGGGAATGTGTTCACCGTACCCGACACGAAGTTCGTGATCACGAAGTCGTCGATCGATAGCGAGAACGCGAGCAGGGCAGCCGCGAGGATGCCTGGGAAGATGAGCGGCAGGGTGACCTTCCAGAAGGTCACGAACTCGTTCGCCCCCAGGTCCATCGCCGCCTCCTCGAGATGGCGATCAAAGCCGGCGATGCGAGCCCGCACGGTCACGACCACGTAGCTGATGTTGAACATTATGTGAGCGATCAGGATGGTGTTGAACCCCAGCGGATAGAGCGTTCCCTTCGGCAGCTGCTCTCAGCAACCGCTCAGCGGCCTGTGCACGCTCGATCGCGCCGTCCGGCGTAGCTACGGGAGCGGCCGTTTCGGGACCGGCCGAGGGCCCGCAGCTCGACAGGAGGAAGGTGGTGATGGCGGCCGCGAGCAGGCCCACTCCGGCGCGCTCGTTCATTACCGCCTCCGATCGCTCGGCTCTGACGCGGCCATAGGCCATTGGCCCGTGGCGCCGGGTGCCCGAAAAAGGGGCAATGCGCCGGTGGGAGGTAGGATAACGACGCGGCGACCGTCAGAACGCGTTTGTGCCCGGTGCCCGGAGGGACCCCAGCCGATGACCACGATCTCCGAGACTGCCGTGTACGACGCCCTCCGCCAGGTGCAGGAGCCTGAACTCGGTGGCGACCTCGTGACGCGAAACATGATTCGCGACCTGGCGATCGACGGCTCCGACGTGGCGTTCACCATCGAGCTCACGACGCCAGCCTGCCCGCTCAAGGACGAGATCGAGACCAACGTCCGGGCGGCCCTCGGTCCGCTTGGCGTGGAGACCGTGGCGATCGCCTGGGGAGCGACCGTGCGACGGGCCGCGCCGGCCCAGCCGCAGCAACTGGTCCCGGGGGTGAAGAACATCATCGCCGTCGCGTCCGGCAAGGGCGGCGTCGGCAAGAGCACCGTCAGCGTCAACCTGGCCGTCGCGCTCGCCCAATCGGGCGCATCAGTCGGCCTGCTCGATGCCGACATCACCGGTCCGAACATCCCGATGATGCTGGGCGTCGAAGGCCAGCCCAAGGCCAGCGCCGACAACAAGATCACGCCCCTCGAGCGCTACGGCGTCAAGGTGATCTCCATCCAGTTCTTCGTCGCCGAGGGCCAGCCCATCGTGTGGCGCGGGCCACTCATCGGTGGCGCCATCCAGCAGTTCCTGCGCGACGTCGATTGGGGCGACCTCGACTACCTGGTCATCGACCTCCCGCCGGGCACCTCCGACGCCCAGTTGACCCTCGCCCAGGCTGTGCCGATCAGTGGCACCGTCCTGGTGACGACGCCCCAGGAGGTTGCCTTGGCCGATGTCGCCAAGGCCCTGGCGATGCTCAAGCGGATGAGCGTCCCGGTCATCGGGGTGGTCGAGAACATGAACGGTTTTGCCTGCTCGCACTGCGGCGAGGTCACCGAGATCTTCGGCCGCGGCGGCGGCGAGCGGTTCGCCCGTGAGCACGACATCGAATTCCTGGGCGGCATCCCCCTCGACGTGACGGTCCGCCAGGGTGGCGACGTCGGCGTGCCGGCCGTTGCCCAGCGCGAGCCAGGACCGGCTGCGCAGGCGCTGACCGCGCTTGCCCAAACCGTCGCCGCCCGCATGAGCGTTCGTGCCGCCGGTCGCGATCAGCAGCCCGTCCTGACGATCTCATGAGCGGAGGTCGCCCGCGTCGACACCGCGGGTAGACTGGCCGCAGGGGGTTGGGAGAGCCGGACCACTCCGGCCATGGAGGACGCAATCGTGCGCTGCCCAGCGTGCGGTGCCGGCTGCCGCCCGACGGCTCGGTTCTGCGAGCAGTGCGGGAGCCGCCTGCCGTCGGGGCCCGAGGCGGGCCGATCCGCCGCGAGTTCGGCAGCGCCTGGTCCCGCAGCGAGCGACGAGCCTGGCGGTGACCGTCGCATCGTCACGGCCCTGTTCGCGGACCTCGTCGACTACGTCCGGATGCTCGCCGAGCACGATGCCGAAGAGGTCAAGCAGCGCGTCGATGCGGCGCTCGCGGCGATGGACGCGGCGGTCGTGCGTTTCGGTGGCAGGCGCGAAAAGTTCATCGGCGACGCGATCTTCGCCGTCTTCGGTCATCCCACAGCCCACGGCGACGACGCGCTTCGAGCCGGCCTCGCTGCGCTCGCGATCCGGGCAGCCCTGAGTGACGCGGCGAGCAGCGGCGGGGAGCCGCTGGCAGTGCGCATCGGCCTGGCGACGGGGGAAGTCGTGGCCGGTCCGCGGGCGGTGCCCGGTTCGACCGAGGTGTCGCTCTCCGGGCCGGCCGTGGTCATCGCGGCCCGCGTGCAGGGTTTAGCCGACCCGGGCGAGATCCTCGCGGACGATGCCACGATCCGCGCCGCTCGCGGTCGCCTGCGGGCCGACGATCGGGGTCTTCACCGGCTCCGTGGCCAGTCCGAAGCCATCCGGTTGCACGCCGTTCGCGGCGAGGCAGGCCTCGCTGAAGAAGTTCCCTCGCGAGGCGGGCTGGTGGGGCGGCAGGTGGAGCGCGCCCGGCTTCGGCAGGTTCTCGAGGCGCTTGGCTCGACAGGCCGCGGCGGGGTGGCAGTCGTCGTCGGCGAGGCCGGCATCGGCAAGTCCCGCCTGCTTGCGGACCTGGCCGCCGACGCCAGGGCGGCCGGCCTGAAGTGGACCTGGACGGAGAACGTTTCCTACGGGACCGGCGAGCCTTACCAGTTCCTGCGGGTGTTTGCCCAGGCCGTGGCAGACGAGGAGGGGACCGATTCGGGCTCGCTCGCCCGACGGCTGATGTTCGGCGACGATCTCGATGCCGAGGCAGCAACCCGCATCCGCGGCGCCGTGGCGGCTATGGCGCGCGACGCGGAGTTCTCCGGCTGGGAAGCAGAGGCGCCTCTTGCGCCTACGGATCCGGCCCTCATCACCGCGGCGATCCTTGAAGCGGCCCGCCGCTACACGGCCCGTCTGGCCGAGGTCCTGGGACCGCGCGTCATCGTCGTCGACGATCTTCATTGGGCTGACCGTTCGAGCCTGCCGGCCCTCGATCAGCTGGCCGACATGGCACCGTCGCTGGGATTCGTGATCCTGTTCGGCACGCGCCCCGGTCCATTGCCGGTCTGGCTCGAGCGCAGCGGCGTCGTGCGGATCGACCTCGCCGGTCTGGACGCGGCCGAAACGGGCCAGCTGGCAGCCGAGGTCGCCGGCACCGCCCTCGCCCCGGATGACGCGCGAACCGTCCATGGCCGAACCGGCGGCAACCCGCTGTTCGTGGGTGAGACGGTCCGGGCGCTCCTGAGCGATGGGTCACTGGCCCTGCGCCACGGGCGTCTCGCGCTCTTGACCGGCGCGTCGTCGCACGGCCTGCCCGTCACCCTGCGGGCCTTGCTCGAGGCCCGCATCGACGCGCTGTCCCCGGCGTCGAAGGACGTGCTCGGGGTCGCCTCGGTGGTCGGGATGGCCTTCAGCACGGCCATCGTCGAGGAGCTGCTGGAGCACTCCGTGCGCCCCGCGGCGTTCAGCGGCCTCCTCCGGGCTGCCCTGATCGTGCCTGACGACGGCGGACCCATGCCATGGCGGTTCGGCCATCCGCTGATCCGCGATACGGCCTACGCCGGGCTCCTCGCGAGTCGCCGCCGGATCCTCCACGGTCGTCTCGCCGACTACCTTGAAGCCCGCCCCCGCCGGGAGATCGGGCCCATCGCGCGCCACCGCGCCGCGGCCCGGGACGTCGAGCGGGCCGTTCCGCTGCTGGATCTCGCGGCGCGCGATGCGCTGCGGATCGGCGCCCTGCCCGAAGCGGCCGAGTACTGGCGCACGGCCGCCGAGCTGTTCGCGCAGGACGACCCACGAGCCATCCCGTTTCGCGAGGCCGCCGAGGGGGCGAGCAGCGGATCTCAAGGCGATCAGCGGCTGGTGGCGCGAATCGCCGCGGGTACGATGTCGCGATGATCGAGACCCGCACGCCTGGCGACACACTGGCGACCGTTCCTCTGTTCGCCGGCCTGGACCCAGACGCACTGGACGCTCTTGGCCGGACGATGCGCGCGCAGCGGTTCAAGCGTGGCGAGGTGGTTTTCCATGTGGGTGATCCCGGCGACGCCCTGTTCGTGGTGACGTCCGGCGCGGTGAAGATCACGCTGCCCTCGGAAGCCGGCGACGAGGCGATCCTGGCCACGCTCCGGCCGGGCGATTTCTTTGGCGAGCTCGCGCTGCTCGACGGTGCGCCCCGCTCCGCCACCGCGGCGGCACTCGAACCGACCGATACGCTGGTGCTCCCGCGCGCGGGGTTCCGCGAGCTGGTGTCCGCGCAGCCCGCCATCCGCGACGCGCTGTTCGCCGCCCTCGCCGCGGAGCTGCGGCGGCTGACGGTCCATGTCGAAGAGCTCCACTTCCTGGACATCGCAGGTCGACTGGCGGCCAGGCTCGCGCGCCTGTCCGACGAGCAGGGGATCGCGGGACTCGACGGCACGATCAGGCTCGACGCGCCGCTGACCCAGACGGACCTCGCATCGATGGTTGGGTGCACGAGGCAGAGCGTGAACAAGCTGCTGGGGCTGTTCGTGTCCGACGGCCTGCTGGTCCTCGAGCGCGACGCGATCGTGGTCCTCGACGTCGAGGGGCTTCGGCGCGCCTCGCGCCGCTGACGCTCGCCTCGCGCCGCTGACCGACGCCTCAGCCGGCGCTGATCACGCCTTCGCTGCGTGCCTGCAGCAGCTGCGACCAGCTTGCCTCGAGGTGCGCCGCGGCAAGGGCCACGATGCGCCGCACGAGGCGCTTCGACTCGCGCGACCCTCCGGCTGCGAGATCCACGATCGGGTCGACGGGGATGGCAACGATCTCCGCGGCACCGACCGCCCGACCCGTCGACAACGTCGTGGCCCCCTCGCGCATGGCGGACCAGCCGACCAGGTCTCCGGGGCGAAGGGTGTCGACGATGACCGACGCCCCCTCCCCGCCGGCGCGGAGGACGAGGCCGCCGGCCACCACGATGTACAGCGTTCGTGCCGGCTGTCCCTGCTCGAACAGGACGTCGCCGTCGGCCAGGTGGCGCCTCGTGGAAACTGACGCCAGCCCGGCAAGCTCGTCCTCCGGAAGGCCCTCGAACAGGGACACCCGCGCGAGTTCTGCGGCCGTGACCGTGTTCATCGATGGACCTCCGTTCGCGCTTCGGGTGTGCCCGGGGGGTTCGTAGCGTCCGCAGGCCGGGCCTCCGCGAGGGCTCGACCCAGCTCGTCGAACAGGACCGACGCCGCTGTCAGGGCGGCCCGAGAGCGGCCCGACGCACCGCCCAGGAACGCCAGCCGTCGCTCGGTGTGGGTTCGCAGCGGGGTGCTGATGACGACGGTGACGGTCGTGTCGTCGCCGTGGGCCGTGGCCCGAACCGCCAGCCCCACCTCCGTCCCCGCGGCGGCCCGGGCCCGCTCGGCCAGCGCCTCCAGTTCCGGGGCGTCCGCGCCCGACAGCGATTCGGATCGCTCGAGCCAGGCGGCGCCGGCGAACAGTGCCGCGAGCTCGCCGCCGGTCCCGACTTCGGCCATTGCGGCCCGCCAGCCGACCGCCCCCAGCCGCTCTCCGATGGCTCCCGCCCAGGTCGCGGCACCGCGTGCCCAGACGTGTTGTCCGAGGTGCCCCACGACGACCGCCTCCATGGCGTCGGCGATCTCGGCAGCGGATCTCCCGGGTACGCCGTCACGGGCGGGCTCCGTAGTTGCCGCGATCCGCACGTCGACCGCGTCGGCGCGGGCATACGTGGCGACGACCGGGTTGCCGGCCCGCAGGAGCGCTTCGCCGAGCATGTCCGCGACCGCCGATTCGCCGATTCCGGAGAGACGGAGCGTCCTCACGGCCGTCTCGCGCCCCAGGCCGCGCGCAGCCAGGCGCGGCACGACCCAGTCCGTCCACATCGGGCGCATCTCGCGCGGCGGGCCGGGCAGGGCGACCACCACGCGCCCGTCGGGCCGCTCGACCCACCAGCCCGGCGCCGTGCCGTTGCCGTTGGGGATCGCCGTCGCCGCCGGGATCAGCCACGCCTGCTTGAGGTTGATCTCCGGAAATGCCATCCCGCGCCGTGCCCACAGGCCCCGCAGCCACTCCTCCAGCGACTTGTCACTGGCCGGCGTCTCGCCACACGCGGCGGCGATGGCCTCGCGTGTCAGGTCGTCCGGCGTCGGGCCCAGTCCGCCGGTCGACACCACCAGGTCCGCCCGTTCGAGGGCCGCGCTGAACGCATCGCGGACGGTTTCCAGCTGGTCGGGCAGCGCCTGGATCCTGACCACGCTCACGCCCAGCCCGGTCAGGGCCCCCGCGAGCTCACCGGCATTGGTATCGCGCGTCTCGCCCGTCGTCAGCTCGCTGCCGATGCTCAACAGCTCGGCGGTGAGAATCGGTCGGCCGGAGGGCGGGTTTGCGGGCACGCCGTGAGGGTACTCCCCCTTGCTTCCCGCCCCGTCCCTACGCTCGAGGAGGGGCCGTCCGACACGCGGCTGCCACGTCGGCGCACCCGCCGGCGACGCACCGAGCCCGCTTCAGCCCGGTACCATCGGTTCGGGTGCGAACGACCTTCGCCCCGCTGCACCGGCCGTGCCGGGCGGTTGAAGCTTCGGTCCTGGCATCTGTACCGGCCTATGCCGGTCCATTACGGACACCACATGCCGAACATCGACGGAAGCGGGTTCACCCAGTTCGACCGCCTGCTGGAGCTGGTCAGGCGGACGCGAGAGCTGCTCGACACGGTCGTCGACGAAGGCGGGCTGCCGGAAGGCGGCGCGGCCTACATCGAGGCGACCACGCTGCCTCATGTCGAGGGCATCCAGACAGGATTCCACGGCTGGCTGCGGGCGGATGCGGCCGACGCCAATGAGCTCCGCTATCTGCTCCTCCAGGTGGCCTCCCTGCGTGTGCCCCCGCCGCAGTCGGACGCCGAGCGTCGCGCGGCCGCGGCCGAAGCGATCGCCGAAGGGCGATTGGCCGACGGCTGGACGCGTTCGGCCCAGCTCACCGCCATCGAACCGTGGCATCTCGCCGCGCTCGGCCATGCCCGCGTGGTCCTTGCCTTCATCCCCAGGCTGCCAGAGGACGAGGTGCGCTTCCCGGCCGGGCGGCGCACCTATGCCGACATCGCCACGCCGCGCGGCCCGGCCGAGCTGGCCGGCAGGATCGCCGAGCTCGAGCGCGAGCTCTGGAAGGCCGTGACCGGCCGACCCGCGGCACCGGTCGATCCGGCCTTCCGCCGAACCTACGGATTCTTCGACGCAGCCGATCGACTCGGGGCACGGGCATTCCGCGGCGCTGCATGATCAGGGCGTGACGAACCCACGCCCCCGCGCTTCGTCGGGCGGCCGCGCAATGGACAAGCCGCCGGTTCCCGGACCGGCTGACGTCGGTAGTTCCGCTGCTATCATCGGCCGAACTTCTGCGTCCGAACCTGTCGGGAGCCAACCCCTGGACGCTTCATCGCCCAAGAGCGCCGACGGCGGGTCGGCAACGGATACTGCAATGCCCGCCTCCGCTCCGCCGCCCGCTGCGCCGCCCGGCGGCCGCGGGCCCCTTGGTCGCGCGCCCGGCCTGCGCGAGCAATTGGGTGCCACGCGGGGCGCATTCGTCCGCCTGATCTCGGCTCACATCGCGCTGGCCAGGGCCGAGCTGGCCGACATCATGTCGGAGGTCCAGCAGGTTGCGATCCTCTCGGGGATCGCGATCGGCGCGCTCATCCTCGCCGCGTTCCTCGTGCCCATCGGGCTCAGCCTGTTCGTGGGGGAAACCGTCTTCGGCTCGATGGGTTGGGGCGTGTTGCACGGTCCACTGCTGCTCGCCGATCTGGCGATGGTCACGATCCTCGTCGCGCTGGGGGTCGGCGGGGGCCGCGTCGGCGTGGACTTCCTCCTTGCCGCGCTCTTCGGGCTGATCGTCGGCCTCATCCTGGGGCTGGACCTGACCAACCGCGGGTGGACGGCGGTGGGCGAGGCGATCGCGCCAAACATCGGGTCCGATATTCGGCCGCTCGTGGTCGCCTCGGCCCTGCTGGCCATCGTGTTCACCGTCCTTGGGCTGATCGGCGGCGGTCGCAGCGGGGGCATGGCCGGCGCGCTCGGGGGCGGGATCCTGGGCGCGATCCTGGGAGCCCTCCTGGGACTGCTGACTGCGGTCGCGGTAGGACCGCGGGTTGGCGCCGCGATCGGCGTCACGGCCTGGCTCCTTGCCTGGCCGGTCACGATGGGCATCGGCGTCGCCCGACGCGGCATCGACACGGATGCGCTCAAGGCCCGCTTCTGGCCGGACGAGACGATCAAGACCACGAAGGAGACCATCGAGTGGGTGCGCGCACGGACGCCGCTCGGGCCCAGGTCCTAGCGGCCCGAGAGGAGCTCGAAGACGAGGTCATCCGCCTCGAGGCGGCTGGCCGGTCGGCCGTGGACGTCCCGGCCAAGGTTCGGCGCAACCCGGTCCAGACCGCCGGGGTCGCTGCCGGCGCGGCCTTCTTCGTGCTGGGCGGCCCCGGACGCCTGTTCCGGCGGGTCAAGCGGGCGGTCGTCGGGCCGGAGAAGGAGCTGCCCAAGTCGATCCTGCCCGAGGATGTCGACAAGGCACTGCGCAGGATGGGCGAGGACGGCGAGAAGATCCGGGGCACGCTCGAGCGCGAGTTCGCTCGCTACCTCGAGGAGCACAAGGAGGAGCGCGACAACCGCAACCTGGGCGCGGTCGCGGCCGTTCTGCTGGCCAACATCGCCAAGCCCCTGACGGCTCAGGCCGGCCGGCGCCTCGCGCAGCAGCTGTTCAGCCCCGAAGGCGGCACGTTCACTGAGGCGGTGCAGCGCATTCGGGCGCGCCGGGAAGCCGAAGGGCGGGCCGATCCGGGTGTTCCTGCCCCTCCGCCTCCCGGCCCGGCTCCTCGGAAGAAGTAGGCTGCGGCCCCGCGCTAGACTCGCCGCGGGCGAGTGGCGGAATGGCAGACGCGCCGGCCTTAGGAGCCGGTGCCCCGCAAGGGGCGTGTCGGTTCGACCCCGACCTCGCCCACTTCACGGTAGGTTGGCGCTCGACCGACTGGAGGCTCCATGAATGAGCCCTGCGTCGTCTGCGGTGACGAGACTGCGATCGGGAGCGTGTTCTTCTCGGATCGCCACACCGTGGAGAAATCCGACGGGACCCGGACCTACCTGTGTGGGTCTTGCAACGTGCGGGTGCGCTCCGCGGGAAAGGGCAAGAAGGGCAAACCGCTCACGGACGAGGAGCTCAGGAGCCTTGTAGAGAACGGGAGCTTGGCCGCGATCGCCTGGTCGGGAGGCGCGTAGATCGGGTTCTGATCGGCGGCCGCTCGGGGCCTCCCGCCCTATACTTCCCCGGCGATGAACGTGACTGCCACCCCCGCGCCGAAGAGCGCGGTCAAGCTCGAAGTCGAGCTACCCCCGGAACGCCTGACCCGCGCCGTCGACGACGCCGTCCGCCGCCTCTCGCGCCGCACCCGGGTCCCCGGCTTCCGCCCCGGCAAGGCACCGCGCACCGTGCTGGAGCGAGTTCTCGGGCCAGGTGTCGTGCTCGACGAGGCAGTCGACCACCTCGTGCAGGACGCGTACCGGGAGGCCCTGGTCGAGAAGGGCATCCTGCCGATCGCCAACCCGGACGTCGACGTCGTCCAGGCCGAGGAAGGCAAGCCGCTCCGCTTCACGGCCACCGTGCCCGTCCGCCCGGAGGTCGAGCTGGGCGACTACCGCAACTTCAACTTCCGGCCGGAGATCGAGACGCTCGACGATCCCAAGGTCGACAACGTCATCGAGGAGCTGCGCGACCAGAACGGCACCCTGGCCCCGGTCGAGGATCGCGGCGCCGCCAAGGGTGACTACGCCGTGGTCGGCTTCGAGGGCACGAGGGACGGGAACCCGTTCGAGGGCGGTAGCAGCGAGCGGATGCCACTGATTCTCGGCGACGAGCGCTTCATCCCGGGCTTCGAGTCCAACCTCGAGGGCATGAGGGTCGGGGAGTCGAAGGAATTCGGCGTCACCTTCCCCGAGGACTACCCCGAAACCACCCTGGCGGGCAAGCCCGTCCACTTCCGGGTCGAGCTCAAGGAGCTGCGCGAGAAGGTGCTGCCGGAGGCCGACGACGCCTTCGCCCAGTCGATGGGCGACTTCGCCGACATGGCGGCCCTGCGCGCCGAGGTCCGGGGGCGGCTGGGGCGCAACGTGCTCGACAAGGCGCGCCACCAGTTCGCCGACAACGTCATCGACTACGCGGTGGCCAACGCGACCCTGGAGCTGCCGGACATCCTGGTCGACCAGGAGGTCGAGGTCCTGCACGACGAGTTCCGCGTCTCGCTGGCGCGGCAGGGTATCTCGGAAGAGGCCTACCTCAAGGTCGTCGAGAAGACAGCGGCGGATCTCCACGCCGACTTCAAGCCGCGGGCCGAACAGCGGGTCAAGGTCCTTCTCGTGCTGACGAAGATCGCGGAGACCGAGGGGATCGCCGTCGACGAGGCGGCCGTCGAGGCGGAGGTGGAGCGCGGGCGGCGCCGTTACGCCGGTGACGCCAAGCTCATCCGTTACCTCGCGTCCGACCGGGGCCGCAACTTCATCCGCAGCACCCTCCGCCGGACCGTCGTCGTCGAGCGGCTCGTCGACGATTGGCTGGCTGCCCATCCGGACCACCCGGCCCTGCCCCACGCCGAGGAGTCAAGCTCGGCGGTCGACGAGTCGGCCCTGGCCAGCGCGGCAACCGAGGCAACCGCGGGCGAGGCCTCCGGCGAATCAACCACCACCGAACCCAGCACAACCGAACCGGCAGCCACGGCCGCCGAAGAGATCACCGAAGCCGGCCAGCCAGCCGGCACCGGGCGGGCCGGCTGATCCGTCCGCCCGACGCTCAGAGGGAGACCTGAATGCTCGTACCCATGGTCATCGAGTCCTCCAGCCGGGGGGAGCGTGCCTACGACATCTACTCGCGCCTGCTGCGCGAGCGGATCATCTTCCTCGGCGACGCGATCGAGGACCACCTGGCCAACCTGGTCATCGCCCAGCTCCTGTTCCTCGAGTCGGAGGATCCGGAGAAGGACATCAGCCTGTACATCAACTCGCCCGGCGGCCAGGTCACGTCCGGGCTGGCGATCTACGACACCATGCAGTACCTGCGCGCACCCGTCAGCACGATCTGCATCGGCATGGCGGCCTCCATGGCGGCCGTGCTCCTGGCCGCCGGGGCCAACGGCAAGCGCTATGCCCTGCCGCACAGCCGGATCATGATCCACCAGGGTTCCGGGGGGTTCCGGGGCAACGCCCCCGACGCCCTGATCCAGATGCGGGAGTGGGAGCACCTGGTCGAGGTCAACCACGAAATCCTCGCCCGCCACACCAAACAGCCCCTGGACAAGGTGCGCAAGGACACGGACCGGGACTATTTCATGTCTCCCGAGCAGGCCAAGGACTATGGCATCATCGATGCCGTCTACTCGATGCCGGGGGCGTCCCTGATCGCCCAGGCCCACGACGCCGGCCTGACCGGCGGCGAGGGTTCCTCGGTCACCGCTCCGAAAGACGTGGAAGCACCCGAGCCCAGTCCCAAGAAGATCAAGGAGTAGCGGGGCTCCAAAAGGCACACATGACAGGACGACAGGCGTGACCTCGACGAGCAGCACCAAGGGCCCCAAGGTCCCGTATCGGTGCTCGTTCTGCGGCAAGAGCCAGGAGCAGGTCCGCAAGCTCATCGCCGGCCAGGGCGTCTACATCTGCGACGAGTGCATCAACCTCTGCCAGGAGATCATCGAGGAGGAGATGCTCGAGCAGCCGAAGACCCGGCCACAGGCTGCCAAGCTCCCGAACCCGCGCCAGATCAAGTTCGCCCTGGACCAGTACGTGATCAGCCAGGACAAGGCCAAGAAGGTCCTGTCCGTCGCGGTCTACAACCACTACAAGCGTGTCAACGCGGGCCACACCGTCGACGACGTCGAGCTCCAGAAGTCGAATGTCCTGCTGGTTGGTCCCACCGGTTCCGGCAAGACGCTGCTGGCCCAGACGCTGGCTCGCGTGCTCGACGTGCCGTTCTGCATCGCCGACGCGACGTCGCTGACCGAGGCCGGCTACGTCGGCGAGGACGTCGAGAACATCCTGCTGCGGCTGATCCAGGCTGCTGACTTCGACGTCGCCCGCGCCCAGCGCGGGATCATCTACATCGACGAGATCGACAAGATCGCGCGCAAGGCGGACAACCCGTCGATCACCCGCGACGTCTCCGGCGAGGGCGTCCAGCAGGCCCTGCTCAAGATCCTCGAAGGCACCGTCGCCAACGTCCCTCCCCAGGGCGGGCGCAAGCACCCCCACCAGGATTTCATCCAGATCGACACGACCAACGTCCTGTTCATCTGCGGTGGGGCGTTCGACGGGTTGGAGAAGATCGTCGAGGAGCGGGTCGGGCGGCGATCGATCGGGTTCGGCTCGGATGGAGCGATCAGCAAGGCCGACAAGGCCCGGATGCTCGACAAGCTCATGCCGGAGGATCTGCTCAAGTTCGGCCTGATCCCGGAGTTCATCGGCCGCCTGCCGGTCATCGTGACGTTGTCTGCCCTCACCTCGGAGGACCTCGTCCGCGTCCTGACCGAGCCGAAGAACGCGGTCACCCGCCAGTTCCAGAAGTTCCTCGCCCTGGACAAGGTGGAGCTCGTGTTCACCGAAGGCGCGCTCAAGGCGGCCGCCGACGTCGCGCTCGACCGCAAGACCGGCGCACGGGCCCTCCGCTCCATCGTGGAGGAGGCCCTGCTCGAGGTGATGTACGACATCCCGGAGCGGACCGAGATCCGCAAATGCATCATCACCGAGGAGACGATTCGCGCCGGCCGGCTGCCGCTGCTGCTGAGCAAGGGCGACGTCGACAAGGGCGTCGACGAGACGAACTACGAGGAGTGGCTCGCCGAGCGCGGCGAGAGCGCCTGATCCGTGCCGGGCCAGCGGCGGCCCGTCTCACGCGGACCCGCGATGCGTGCCACGCCCATTGCGAACATGCCGGGCATCCACCCCCGTGCGATCGCGCGCCTTGTGCTGGCCGGGCTGAGCATCGCCATAGCCGGGTGCGTTCCGGCCACCGACGCCGCCAAGCTGCCGCCGACGTTGACCATGGTCCCGATGCGCGGGGGACAGGTGGCGATGCAGAATGGGATCCCGGTGCCCACGTTCGGCTACCAGCCGCGGGATCGGGTCGACCTCGGTGGGCTGTGGCAGGTGCAGCGGCGCACGTTCGATTCGGACCTGTCGCTGGCGCCACGAAGCGCGTCGCTCCCGCGGATCCTGGCCGAGGCGGGCGGTCGCGAGCGACCGGAATTCGACGCTTCGGGCTGGTCGCAGGTCGCTGTTCCCGGCTCGCTCAATCCACCACCCGACCGCAGCGAGACGGGCGGCTGGTACCGCCGCCAGTTCTTCATGCCGTGGGGCTTCAGCGGCAAGACCGTGCTGCTCCGCTTCGGCGCCGCCAACTACCTGGCCGATGTCTGGCTCAATGGCGTCTGGCTCGGCTATCACGAGGGCGGCAGCACACCATTTGCATTCGATGCCACGGCCGCCGGCAAGCCCGGACAGACAAATACGCTGGCCGTTCGGGTCGACAACCCGGCCTGGGGAAGCCGTAACGACATCGTGCCGTGGGGCCTCGCCGATTGGTGGAATTCGGCCGGTCTGATTCGCCCCGTGTGGCTGGAGTCGAGCGACCCGGTCCATGCCGTCCGGGCCGACGTCACGCCGCACCTCGACGGGGCCGACGTGTCGGTCGTCGTCCAGAACAGCAGCGCGACGGACGCCGAAGCGCAGCTGAAGGTTGACGTCTTCGAGGCCCACGTCACGCCGCAGAACATGCAGAGTCCGAACCCCCAGTCGCTGCTCGACAGCGCGCCGGCCGTCGTCAGCCAGGTGCTGCCGGCGGAGACGTTGCGAACGACCGACGTGGTCAGAGTCGACACCTCGTTCCTGCTGGCGGGCGCGCGCACGTGGAGCCCGCTTTCGCCCTCGCTCTACGTGCTACGAGTGTCCGTCGTCGTCGGCGGAGCGACGATCGACTCGGTGATGGAAACGTTCGGCCTGCGACAGGTGGCCGTCGACCCGCTGGGTCCCTCGGTCCTGCTCAACGGTTATCCCGTGTGGCTGCCCGGGGTCGCCATCCAGGACCAGCGACCGCAACCGGTGGCGGCCGCTGCGACGCCCGGCCTGCTGCCATCGCCGGCCGACGTCCGCGACCAGCTCGCGCGAGCGTCGGCCGTTGGGGCGCGACTCGTTCGGACTGGCCACATGCCGGCCAATCCGGCGCTGCTCGACCTGGCCGATCGGCAGGGGATTGCGATCTGGGAGGAGATCCCGCTGTACCACTACACGCCGCAGACGTTCAGCATCGCGATGAGCCGCGGGATCCCGCAGCAGATGCTGCGCGAGATGGCGTTGCGCGACATGAATCACCCATCGGTCCTGTTCCACGGCCTGGCCAACGAATCGACGGGGGAGGATGCGCGGACCCAGGCGCTGCAGGAGTTGCGCGACGTCGACCGGGCGATCGACGGCACACGGCTGACTGGCCAGGCGGCCTATGGCTTCAATCCGACCGATCCCACGAGCGAGCCGCTCGACGTCGCGGGCTACACGTCCTACCAGGGAGTCTTCTACGGGTCGGATCCGGCGCGCGAAACGGCCGATGCGCTGGCGAATGCGCACAAGACCTATCCCAGGAAACCGATCGTGATCCTCGAATTCGGCCGCTGGGCGGACGGGGCCGATGGCCTCGCGACGCAACAGCGGATCTTCACCAGGACCGCGCCGGAGCTGCTGAGCCGCCGCGCGACGCTGCCCGGCGGGTATGTTTCGGCGGCGGTGTGGTGGACGCTCGACGACTACGCCACGCTCCGGCCGAACCTCGATGTGGAGCACTTCGGGTTGTACGCCTCCGATGGCGCGGCGCGGCCGGTCGCCGACTCGGCGCGCTCGGCGTTCGGTGCGCTGCCGCTTGGGCTGGAGGGACAACCAGCTCCGCCTGTCCGCCGGGCGCCGACAGGGGAGGCGGGGTCGCCTCCAGCGGGCCCGGAGCTGGTGGGCTTCTTCGCTTACGGTCTTGTTGTCTCGTTCGTCTTCCTGGCCCTGGCGCTCGGGGTCATGGTCCGTCGGGGCGGAGTTGGCCGGCGCTCAGCCCGCCGCCCGGTTCTGCCCTCGTGACGCGACCCTTCAGCCTGCGCGGGGTCCTGACCGGCCGACGCCTGGGTGATCCGGTCGACCTCGCCGTTGACCCCAACATCCGGGCCGTTCGGGGCCGGCTGGCGGTGGTGTCGGTTCGGGCATCGCTTGGCGCCGGTGCCTGGGTTGGTTTCGCCCTCGGGCTGGTGCTGGGCGTGCTGGCGGGCGGCGTGCTCGTCTGGTTCGCCGGTGCCGTCCTGGATTGGCAGCGCGATCTCGCCTTCACGTTCGGGGTCGCGCGCCGGCTTCTGCCGTTCGGCGACCAGGTGGGACTGCTGCGCGACATCCATGCCGAGTGGTGGCTGGTTGTGCCGGTCGCGGGCCTCGTGGTGGGTGCCATCGGCGCCATCTTCGGGGCACTCCTGGGTGGAATTCTCGCCGCCGCCTATAACCGCTCGCCGAGCCACGCGCTGGTTGTCGTCGAACTGCCGAGGCATGCCATGAGCGCCCTCGAGGGTGGGCCGCTCCCGGGCGCACCGATCGCACCGGCCCCGGCGAGTGCGCCGCCTCCCGAGTCCTCACCGACCCAACCCGCGGTGCTACACTCCCGCCCTCACGGCGCCGACCGGGAAGAGTAGCGCTCCGAATCGCCGGCCAGAGACGCGGGCCATCGGCTGAAAGCCTGCGACGGCAAGGGGTGTGAATGTCGCTCGCGAGCCGTGCGGCTGACGCCCGATACCGCGTCGAGAGGGCGCCGGAATCGCCAACCGCGATGAGCGGAAAGGCCCCGACGCCGAACCAGCAGGTGGTACCACGACCCCGTTCGTCCGCTGGACGAGCGGGGCGTTTTGTATTCGGCACAGTTACCCGGAGGCGACATGGCGGACGGGGCGACGGCGGGGCTGGCGAAGTCCTACCGGCCGAGCGAATTCGAGACGGCGATCTACGAACGCTGGATGGCCGCGGACGTGTTCGCCCCGGACGGCGCCGGCTCGACCGCGGACCCGAAGGCGGATCCGTTTGTCGTCATCCAGCCGCCACCGAACATCACCGGCTCGCTGCACCTCGGCCATGCCCAGCGCACCGCGGTCGAGGACCTGATGGTCCGCCATGCGCGGATGCTCGGCCGCCCCGCGCTGTTCCTGCCGGGACTGGACCACGCCTCGATCGCCGCCCAGTTCGTGCTCGACCGGATCATCGCGGCCGAAGGCGAGAGCCGCGAGTCACTCGGCCGGGAACGCTATCTCGAGCGCATGCGGCAGTTCATCGACGAGACCCGCCAGGTCATGCTCGCCCAGCAGCGGCGCGTAGGTGCCTCGGCCGACTGGAAGCGCCTCCGCTTCACGATGGACGAGGTGTCGGCCAGGGCAGTTCGAGCCGCCTTCAGCCGCCTCTATCGCGATGGCCTGGCCTATCGCACCGAGGCCCTCGTGAACTGGTGCCCCGGTTGCCGGACGAGTGTGAGCGACCTTGAGGTCGTTCCCACCCCGGAGACCGGCTCGCTGTGGCGCATCCGCTACCACCTCGTGGATCCGGCCGGCGGGAAGCCGGACCCCGACCGCTGGATCAGCGTCGCCACGACGCGGCCGGAGACGATCCTGGGCGACACCGGCGTGGCGGTCCATCCGGACGACTCGCGCTACCGCGACCTGGTCGGGTCGACGGTGCGCATCCCGTTCGTCGAGCGCGACGTGCCGATCGTCGCGGACGCGATCGTCGATCCGGCGTTCGGCACCGGCGCGGTCAAGATCACTCCAGCGCACGACCACGACGACTACGCCACCGGACTGCGCCATGGGCTGGCGGCCATCACCATCCTCGACGATGCCGCGGCCATCACCGGCACCGGCACGGCCTATGACGGCCTCGACCGTTACGTCACGCGCGGGAAGATCGTGGCCGACCTCGAGGCGCGCGGCGATCTCGAGGCCGTAGCGCCGCACGAGCTCATCGTCGGCCGTTGCCAGCGTTCCGGTGACGTCATCGAGCCGCGCCTCAAGACCCAGTGGTTCGTTCGGACGACGCCGCTCGCCGACGCTGCCCTGGCGGCCACGCGCCGCGGTCGAACGCGCATCCTGCCGCCGCGCTTCGAGAAGACCTGGGAGCACTGGCTGACCAACATCCGCGACTGGAACGTCAGCCGCCAGCTGTGGTGGGGCCATCGGATCCCGGCCTGGTACTGCCCGGACGGGCACATCACTGTCACCGAGGATGCGGAGGGCCCGGCGGCGTGCAACGTGTGCGGTCGTCCGGCGGCAGAGCTGCGCCAGGACCCGGACATCTTCGACACCTGGTTCAGCTCCGGGCTGTGGCCGTTCTCGACCCTCGGTTGGCCGGACGACACGCCCGACTTTCGGCGCTACTACCCGACCTCGGTCATGGAGACCGGCTACGACATCATCTTCTTCTGGGTCGCCCGGATGATGATGCTGGGCATCCACCTGACGGGCCGCGAACCGTTCCACACGGTCTATCTATCGGGCCTCATCCGCGACCCGCTGGGCCAGAAGATGTCCAAGACCAAGGGCAACGTCCTGGATCCGCTCGCGGTGATCGACGACTCGGGCGCCGATGCCCTCCGCTTCGCCCTCATCCACGGGGCGACGCCAGGAAACGACCAACGCTTCGGCAGCCAGAAGCTGGAGAGCGCGCGCAACTTCGCCAACAAGCTCTGGAACGCGACCCGTTTCGTGGTCGGCTCCCGTCCCGCGTCGATTCCGGCCGGATCAGAACGGCTGCTGCCCGATGGGCGGCACATCGGCCCGGGCGAGCGCTGGCTGAGCTCGCGCGCCGCGGCGACGACGGCGACCGTGGACGACGCGCTGGCCGGCTTTGCGTTCGGCGAGGTCACCCGCCTGCTCTACGAGGCGATCTGGAGCGAGTACTGCGATTGGGGCCTCGAGCTGGCCAAGGTCCGCCTGGCCGACGAGTCGCTGGATGCGCGCCAGCGCGAGGCGACGTGGTGGAACCTCGTACAGGTGCTCGACACCTATCTGCGGCTGCTGCACCCGGTCATGCCGTTCATCACCGAGCAGCTGTGGAGCGCGCTGCCGCACCGCGCGACGGATCCGGGCCTGCTCATCGTCGCCCGCTGGCCCGGAGTGGGGG
>JALZAF010000360.1 GCA_030948505.1 Chloroflexota bacterium | reverse complement strand
GGATGCCCCTGGTCGGTTGCAAGTCGCGTGCATAGGGCCTCGGAGAAGCTCAGCTCAGGTCGTATGCATGCGACGTGCATATGCCAGGGAGGCTCCCGCGCGGGAACCCTCGTACACTCGGTCGGATGGAAGATCAGCGCTGGGAACCGGGCATGCCGGTGCTCGATCGACAGGCGGCCGCCCGCCGGAACCTGCCGCCCAGCCTCGCGGCCTTGCCTCCCCGATCCGTCCCGGAGGTGGCGCCCACGCCGCTCCAGCGGCAGTTCGTCAGCCTGTCGGTCGTTGCCCTGATCGCGGGCGCCGTTGCAATAACGGCGCTCGAGCTGGGCACGCCCCTGGCCAGCCCGCTGCTCAAGCTCTGCGTCGTCGTCGCCGCACCGATCCTGCTGCTCACGACTGCCGACGCGGCTGTCCGGATCTGGCGCTCGGCGTGGGCCTGGATGCCGGTGAACCGCGGCCGAGCGCTGTTTCGCTTCAGCTGGCTGGTCGTCGCCCTGCTCTTGATCGCGATCGTCGTGGCTGCGGCGGCGGCGGTGTTGACGGCGTGACCGCAGAGGGACCGTTCGAGCGCGGGCCGGACGCTCGCTCGACCGACATCGAATCCGGCCGCGGCGTGCCGCCATGGCTGGCCGCCGAGCTGAACTTCTGCTCACGCTGCGGTGGGCCGCTCGGCTTCGGCCTGCTCGACGGTGAGAACCGTGAGCGACTGGGCTGCCCGGCGTGCGGGTTCATCGCCTATGTCAATCCGCGCCTGGTCGTCTCGACCATCCCGGTCACGGACGACGGCCGGGTAGTGCTCCTCCGCCGCGGGATCGAGCCGGGTCGCGGCTCATGGGCCCAGCCGGGCGGCTTCCTGGAGGTGGATGAGACCGTCGCCGAGGCGGCCGTGCGGGAGACGCTCGAGGAGACCGGACTGGTCGTTCGCCCGGGTGAGCAGGTCGGTCTCTACACGCGCCTCGAAGCCGCGGTCGTGGTGATCGTGTTCGAAGCGAGCGTGGTCGGCGGCGAGTTCCGTACGAATCCCGAGGCCCTCGAGATCGAGGCATTCGAGCCAGACCGGATCCCCTGGCCGGAGATCGCCTTCACGACGACGATGTGGGCCTTGCGCGATTGGCTGGCCCTCCGCCGGCCAGACCTGACCGCGCCTGCTGACGCCGTCAGGCCAGGTCGACGAAGACGTTCTTGACTTCGGTGTACAGCTCGATGGCGTGCATCCCCAGCTCGCGCCCGATGCCCGACATCTTGTAGCCGCCGAACGGCGCCTCGGTGTGCACGGAGCTGTTGGAGTTGATGCTCAGGACACCCGCCTGCACGCCTCGCGCAGTCCGCAGCGCCCGGCCGATGTCACGACTCCAGATCGAGCCGGACAGGCCATACGGCGTGTCGTTGGCCAACCGAACGGCTTCTTCTTCCGTGTCGAACGGGATGATGGCTACGACCGGTCCGAAGATCTCCTCGCGCGCGATCCGCATGTCGTTGGTCACGTTGTCGAACACCGTCGGCATGAGGTAGGCGCCCTCGGCCAGGGCGGCGTCGTCCGGCGGGCTGCCGCCGACGACGATTTCGGCGCCCTCCTCGCGGCCGATGGCGATGTAGTCCATGACCCGCTCGCGCTGCTTCTGGCTGACGAGCGTGCCGACTTCGGTCGCCTCGTCGACCGGGTCGCCGACCCTGACCTTGCGCGTCGCCGCCGCGAACAGCTCGACGACCTTGTCGTGGGCCGACCGCTCCACGAGGATGCGGCTGCGGGCGCAGCAGTCCTGGCCGCAGTTGTCGAAGACGGCATAGGGCGATTCGGCGGCGAACTTGTCGAGGTCGGCGTCGGCGAAGACGATGTTGGCGCTCTTGCCACCCAGCTCGAGGCTGATCTTCTTCACGTTGCTCGAGGCCAGCCGCATGATCTCCTGGCCGGTCGTGGTCTCGCCCGTGAAGGCGACCTTGCCGATGCCGGGATGGGCCGCGATCGACGCTCCGGCGCTGCCGCCTGGGCCGGTCACGACGTTCAGGACCCCGGCCGGGATGCCAGCCTGGAGGGCAAGCTCGCCAAGCCGGATGGCCGTCAGCGGGGAGTAGCTGGCGGGCTTGAGGATGGCGGTATTGCCCGCGGCCAGGGCCGGAGCCACCTTCCATGAGGCCATCAGGAGCGGGAAGTTCCAGGGCACGATCAGGCCCACGACGCCGATCGGCTCGCGCAGGGTGAAGTCCAGGCCGGGCTTCGAAACAGGGATCGTTTCGCCGAAGACCTTGTTGGCCGCCCCCGCGTAGTAGTCGAAGACGAGGCTCGCCCCGACCACCTCGCCCCGCGCGCCGACGATGGGCTTGCCCACGTTGCGGCTCTCGAGCTGGGCCAGCTCCTCGCTGTTCTGCTTGATGAGCGAGGCGAACTTGGCCAGGGTGCGACCGCGCTTGCCGGCGGCCCAGGTGGCCCAGCCCTTGTGATCCTGGAACGCCTTGGTGGCGGCGGCCACGGCCCGATCGACGTCTTCCTTGCCACCTTGAGGGACGCTGGCGATGACCTTGCCCGTCGCCGGATTGACGACCTCGAAGGTCTTGCCGTCGGCCGCATCGAGCTGCTCCCCGCCGATGACCATCTTCGCCCGGGGGATCTCGTCGGCGGCCTCGCCTCCGCGCGGCGGCTTCTGCTGGATCGTCATGTTGGGGACCTCCGGGGATCGGCGTCGGGCGGGCTGGGGATGGGCCCCGATGATACGCTGGGGCCCGTGGAGTGCCGCCGGCGGAGTGGCGGCCTCGCGGTTTTGGCCGCGACTGCTCAGGCGGCCGAGCCCCGATGGTGCGATCGCGGATTTGGCCAGCGAGGGCTCAGGCGGCCGAGCCCCGAGGGTGCGATCGCGGATTCGGCCAGCGACTCGACCGGCAGAGCCTTCGGTTATCGCACTCATCGATGCTGGAAGAAGGAGACATCGGGCCAAGCCCGCTGGGCCGGGCGCTTATCCCGGATCGCATCGATGGGGGCGATACCGCGGCCCCCCGACGGGGATAAGGCGGGACCTGGGAGCTCGATCGAGGGCTTGTTGAGCACCCTCACGCTCGCGGCATCGATGGATGCGATATCGCATGCCGCACGGGCGACGCCGGGCCGAGCCTGGGGCGGGCCGACGCCTGGGGCCGGGCGGGCCGACGCCTGGGGC
>JALZAF010000289.1 GCA_030948505.1 Chloroflexota bacterium | reverse complement strand
GGGCCGCACCGGGCGCTGCGTGCGCGGGCGCTGGCCGGGTCGGCGCGAGCCGCGCGTGCGCTTGGCCATCCGTGCGGGAACCTCCTGCTTGCGTTCGGCCCGGGGGGCCGTGACGGGTCGGTAAAGGGTCGAGTTCGGCGGCCTGGGAGTGGGCGGCCGTCGCGGCGAGAGGATAGCATCGGCCGCTGGTTTCGGACCGTCCGGATCGTTCGGCCCGCGCCCGACACGGGGGTAAGTTCGGGGCGATTGGAGCCTGCTAGACTCGCGCCGATCCCCGGTTCGGAGGCCCATCCATCGATCTCAACGCGCTCGTCGGACCCTGGGTCGGCGTGGCCGTCGTGGGGCTCGCCGTCGCGGTCCTGGTCCTCATCGCTCTGAACCTCTTGCAGGCCCGCCGGCTGGGCCGGTTACGACGCCGGATCGAGGGCCTTACCCGCGGCTCGGAGGGGCGCAGTCTCGACGCGGTCCTTGAGGATCACCTCGACAAGGTGTTCAAGGTGGAACGCGAGCTGGACGAGCTTGCGGCCCGCCAGGCGGTCGTGGAGTCGGGCGGCCGGCGGGCGTTCCAGCAGCTGGGAATCGTCCGCTTCAACCCGTTCGAGGACACCGGTGGCAACCAGAGCTTCGCAGTAGCGCTGCTCGATGCGCACAGCGATGGGTTCGTCCTGAGCAGCCTCCATTCGCGCGTTGGAACGCGCGTCTACGCCAAGGTCGTGGCGAACGGCAAAGCGGAGGCGACCCTGTCGACGGAAGAAGGGGAGGCCCTGCGGCTGGCGTTGGCCCCACCGGCCGAGCGGACCCGGGCGGCATCCTGACAGCCAAGGTGTCACGGGACCGCGCGATCCTGCCGGCATGCCCGATCAGACCCGTCTCGTCGACGATCCCGTGACCCGCCTCCGCACCCGGCACGAGCCACATCCGCTGGACCAGCTGCCGGTCTGGGCCGGCCTGATCGACGCGCCGGAGGTGGACGCGGCGGGCGACGCGCCGGCGGGCCTCGATGCGCTGCTCGGTGGCCTCAATCCTGAGCAGCTCCGTGCAGTCACGCACGGGGAGGGGCCGCTCCTCGTAGTCGCCGGGGCGGGGACGGGCAAGACGCAGGTCATCACCCGCCGCATCGCCTGGCTGATCGCGACGCGTCGGGCCAAGCCCGCGGAGATCCTGGCCCTGACCTTCACCGACAAGGCCGCAGACGAGATGCAGGTGCGGGTCGACCAGCTCGTGCCCTATGGCTACACGGACACGGCGATCGGCACGTTCCACGCCTTCGGCGATCGCCTCATCCGCGAGTTTGCGCTGGAGCTCGGCCTGCCCACGGATGTTCGCGTCCTGACCCGGCCGGAGGTCGTGATCTTCCTGCGCGAGCACCTGTTCGAGTTCGAGCTGGACGAGTACCGCCCGCTGGGCGACCCGACCCGGTTCCTGGCAGCGCTGGCGACACTGTTCAGTCGCTGCAAGGACGAGGACATTGGTGTCGACGCGTACCTCGGCCATGCCGAGCGATTCGCGGCCGAGGCGGCCACCCTTGCTGCGACCGCTGCCGGCGAGACCGCCACCGACACCACTGGTGACGCAGCTCGCGGGGCGGTCGAAACGGCACGGCGTCAGCTCGAGCTCGCCCGTGCCTATCGCCGCTACCAGGAGCTCCTGGCGGCCAGCGGCTTCATCGACTTCGGCGACCAGGTCGCCCTGGCGTTGCGGCTGCTGCGCGAATCGCCGGCGGCGCGCGAGGAGTTGCAACGGCGCTTTCGCTACATCCTGGTGGACGAATTCCAGGACACAAACCGGGCGCAATCGGAACTGGTGGGACTGCTGGCTGAACGTCATCGAAACGTGACGGTGGTCGGCGACGACGACCAGTCGATCTACAAGTTCCGCGGCGCCGCGATCAGCAACATCCTCGAGTTCCAGGACCGCTATCGGGGCGCGCGGACCGTCGTCCTCCGACGCAACTACCGCTCGCTCGCGCCGATCCTCGACGCGGCATACAGGCTGGTCCGATTCAACGATCCCGACCGGCTCGAGGTGCGCAGCGGACTGTCGAAGCAGCTGCGCGCGGAGCGGACGTCGGAGGCACCCGCGGCCGTCCGGCTGGAGGCCTTCGCCAGTGGCTCGGAGGAGGCGGACTGGATCGCGGCGGAGATCGGACGGCGCATTGCGGCGGGCGCGGCTGCCGGCGATCACGCCGTGCTGGTGCGCACCAACGCTGCCGCCGACCCGATCCTGCGCAGCCTCAACCTGGCCTGCATTCCGTGGCGGTTCTCGGGCACGTCCGGGTTGTACGCCCGGCCGGAGGTCAGGCTGCTGCTGGCGTTCCTGCGGACGGTGGCGGATCCGGCCTCGAGCGTCGACGTGTACGGCCTCGCTGCATCGGAGGTGTATGGCCTCGGCGGCCCGGACCTCACGGCCATCGTCAATAGCGCCAGGCGCCGTAATCGCTCGCTGTGGGACGTGTTCGAGGAGCTCGACCAACAGCCGGGCATCCTGCGCATCTCGCCCGACAACCGCGCCCGCGTCACCCGTCTCGTGCGCGACGTCCGCCGCTTCATCGACCTGGCCCACGAACGGCCGGCCGGCGAAGTGCTGTACGCGTTCCTGCGCGAGACAGGCCTGCTGGCCCGCCTGGCCGGGACGGACTCGGCGTCGGCGGAGGAGGCCCTTCAGAACATCGCCCGCTTCTTCGAGATCGTCCGAACCCAGTCGGCGCTCCTGGCCGACGATCGGGCGATCTTCGTCGCCCGCCACCTCCAGACGCTCGTCGAAGCCGGCGACGACCCGGCAACGGCAGACGTGGATCCGGACGCCGACGCGGTTGCGGTCCTGACGGTTCACAAGGCCAAGGGGCTGGAGTTCAAGGTGGTCTTCCTGCCCGGCCTCGTGACGGATCGGTTTCCGACCCGCGCGAGGCCGGACACCCTGGCGTTGCCATTGGCCCTCGTGAAGGACACCCTGCCGCAGGGCGACTTCCAGCTGCAGGAGGAGCGACGGCTGTTCTACGTGGCGATGACGCGCGCCCGCGACGAGCTCGTCCTGTCGCACGCGGCCGACTACGGCGGGGCGCGGGCTCGGCGAGTCTCGCCGTTCGTCCTCGAGGCTCTCGACCTGCCGGTGGCCGCCGGCACACCCGGCAATGGCGCTCGTGCGTCCACGCCCGTCGAGCGGTTGGCCGGCTTCGAGACGACGACTCCAGTTGCTGACTCGCCGGCGGGGCCCACGGACGAGCCGCTGATGCTCAGCTTCTACGCCATCGACGACTACCTGACCTGCCCGCTCAAATACAAGTACGCCCACGTTCTCCGCGTGCCGCTGGCCCCGCACCACGCCATCGTCTATGGCGCCGCGCTGCACAAGGCAGTCCAGGAGTTCCACCGTCTCCAGGGCAAGGGCCAGGCGATGGACGAGGCCGACCTGTTCGACGCCTTCGAGCGCGCCTGGAGGAACGAGGGCTTCCTGTCGCAGGACCACGAGAAGGCGCGTCTCGACTCCGGCAGGGCAGCGTTGCGACGATTCCGAGAAGAGCAGCTCGCCCCCGGGGCGGTGGTGCCTGCCTACGTCGAGCGGGAGTTCAGCTTCAGCCTGGCCGGGGATCGGGTGCGAGGCCGATGGGACCGGGTTGACATCGAGCCGATGGCTGCGGAGGCGAAGGTCGAATCGGCAAGCGCACCGCAGGCCGATGTCGTCACGCCTACCCTGCCACTGATGGGCCGCGAGCGAGTGACGATCACGGACTACAAGTCGAGCGATGTTCGCGATCCCGTGCGCGCCCGCCAGCGCGCCCGCGATTCGCTGCAGTTGCAGATCTACGCGATGGGCTACGAGGCGCTGACCGGTCGTCTGCCGGACGCCGTGCAATTGCACTTCCTCGAATCCGGGCTGATCGGGTGGGCGGAGGTCGAGCCAAGGCGCCTGGCGAAAGCGCGCGCCCGAATCGCCACCGCCGCAGCGGGGATGCGAGCTCGCGACTACGCGGCCAAGCCGGACTACCTGGCCTGCACCTACTGCGCGTTCCGCGACATTTGCCCGTCCAGCGCCGTGCGCTGACGTCGCCGCGCGGCTGTGCAATACGCCATTCGCCCTATCGCCGAGGCGGGTCATCGGGCGCACATTGGTCCCGGCTCGACGGCAGGGCGGGCCGGACCCTCAGGGGCACGGAGGCGAACCGATGCGGGAGGCCGGGGCGCGCACTCCCGACGACCCTGCCCGCCGTCCCGCGGATGCCCGCGCCACACGGCCGCGGCGGGCGGGCTCGACCAGAATCCTGGTGGTCGACGATGACCCGGCGATCCGCTCGTTCATCGCCAACGGGCTTCGCGCCAGCGGCTACGAGGTCGTCGTCGCCGCCAGCGGACGCGATGCGCTGGCCGCGGTCTACGCCGACACGCTCACGCCCGCCCTGCTGTTGACCGACATCGAGATGCCGGGCATGAACGGCATCGAGCTCGCCGCTCGCCTGCGCGCCGACCGGCCCGCCACCCGCGTCGTGTTGATGACCGGGCGCGAAGCGAGCGCGGCCCGTGCCCGCGAACGTGAGGGCCTGGTCGAGGGCGTCCTGCTCAAACCGTTCGGCATCGCAGAGCTGCTCGAGGCGGTGCTGGAGGCGATCGGGGAGCCGCCCGCCGCCTGAAGCCGGGGCGCCCGGCCGGCCCGACCACCTAGACTCGGCCTGCATGGAAGCCCGCGACCGCCTGGCGAATATGGGTCTGTTCCTCGCCGCTGCGGTCGTGTGGCTGCTGGTCGGGCTCATCGTCACCAGCCGCGATCCCCGGCTCGACGCCGGGGCAGGGTTCATCGGGGCGGGGCTGATCGGGCTCGCAATCGGGCTGATGAGCGTGCCGCTGTTCTGGCTGACTGCGTTCGCCCGCCGCCGTCGGATCGCCTATCGTGGCGATTGGACCCGGGCGATCCGGCGAGGCGCGTGGGTCACCATCGTCGTCGCGGTCCTCGTCGTCCTGCGGCTCCAGAACCTGTTCCAGCTGCCGATCGCACTGTTCATCCTGGCCATGGTCCTCGTCGCCGAAATGACCCTGTCGGTCGAGCGATGAGGCGGCCACCTGCCCCGACCCGAACGAGGAGTGCCGCTTGGCGCAGCCACTGACCACCGCCCGACCGGCCGAGCCGAATGTCGCCGCGAAGGGCCGGATCGCAGCGGCCGTGGAAGCGAATCGGGCCGGGATTCTCGACCTGTCGCACCGCATCCACGCGAATCCGGAGCCGGCGTTCGAGGAGCGCCAGGCCGCAGCATGGGTAGCCGAAGTCATCCGCCGCCACGGCTACGCAGTCGAGCACCCGGCGGGCAGCCTCGAGACCGCCGTCCGTGGCCGGCTCGCCGGAGGTCGGGGCAGCAAGGGCCCGCGCATCGCGGTCCTGGCCGAATACGACGCGCTGCCGGGGCTGGGCCACGGCTGCGGTCACAACACCATGGCCGCTTCGGGTGTCGGCGCCGCGATCGCGCTGGCAGCGGTGCGGGACGAATTCGCCGGCGAGGTCGTGTTCCTGGGGACGCCGGCCGAGGAGCGCGGCTCGGGCAAGCAGATCATGATCGACGACGGGCTCTTCGAGGGCGTGGATGCGGCCCTGCTCTACCATCCCTGCGACAGGACGCACGTTGAGATCGCGCCGCTCGCGTCGGAGGACGTGAACGTCACGTTCACCGGGCTGCAGGCCCACGCGGCGAGTGATCCGTGGAAGGGCAAGAACGCGCTCGACGCGCTGGTGCTCCTGTTCAGCTCCGTCGGCTTGTGGCGCCAGCAGCTGCGCACGGACGCCCGGGTCCACGGCATTGTCACGGACGGCGGAACCGCGGCCAACATCATCCCCGAGCGCGCGGCCGCATGGTTCATGCTCCGCAGCCTGGACCGCGCCTACTACGACGAGATGAAGCGCCGGTTCACGGCGATGGCCGAGGCGGCCGCCCTGGCGACCGACACGTCCGTGGAGGTCGTCTTTTCGGGCGGTGCGACGACGATGAACCACAACCACACGATCGCCGAGCGCTGGGTCGCCAACGCCGCCGCCTACGGGCTCGCGGACGAGGGCCCAGATCCCGCGTATGGCAGCACGGACATGGCCAACGTCAGCTGGGTCTGTCCGGCGATTCATCCCGACATCGCCATCGTCGACCAGCCCACGCCGGGGCACTCGGTTCTGTTCCGGGATGCGGCCGCCCTGCCGCGAGCGGACGAAACGACGCTCCTCGCCGCGACCCTCGTCGCGCAGACCGCCTACGACCTGCTGGCGGACCCGGCGCTCGTCGAGGCGGCGTGGCGGGAGTTCCGGGCGGTCGGCCGGGGGACCTGAGGCCCGTCCGGCCGGGGTCACGCCCGAGCGGGTGCTAGCATCTCCTGCGTCGCGCCCCGCTGGACGACGGATCGAACCGGCGGCGCCCCCAGTGAGACGGATGATCGCCCTGCGGCCCCGTCGCGGCCGCTGCCCGTCTCGCGGAGGTCCAGTGGCCAAGCGCCCCGACGGCCCGTCGGCCCGCACGACGAGCGGCCCCGATTTCGCCGCCCTCAACGGCTGGGACAAAGCCTACGAGACGTACGCCGACTACGACCTGCCGTCGTATGTAGGGCCGAGCACGTTTCAGAAGCTGCCGTGGGTCACCGATCCGGCCGAGCTGCGGTCGCGGAAGGTCGACGTGGCCGTGCTTGGTGCCCCGTTCGACGACGCCGTCAGCCACCGCTCAGGTGCGCGCTTCGGGCCGCGCGCGATCCGCGAGGCCAACTACGCGACCGGCTCGCTCAATTCCCTGCAGCTGGGCGTGGAGCCGTTCGAGGTGCTGACCGTGGTCGATGCGGGCGATGCCAACATCATCCCGGCCTGGATCGAGCGCGGCCACGCGCTCATCTATCGCAAGGTGCGCGAGGTCGCCGAAACGGGAGCGATCCCCATCGTCCTGGGCGGCGACCATTCGATCACCTGGCCCTCTGCGACCGCGGTCGCCGAGC
>JALZAF010000280.1 GCA_030948505.1 Chloroflexota bacterium | reverse complement strand
CCCCCCGACTCGGCCCTCGCGGAGGCCTGGACGGCGAGGCTGGCGACGTATGCGCAGAAGCTGGAGGGCTGCCTGCTGCACGAGGCGCTGGCGGAGCTGTGGGAGTTCGTCGGCGGCGCCAACAAGGTCGTCGATGCCGAGCAGCCGTGGGTCCTTGCCAAGGCGGCCAAGGCGGGCGACGAGGCCGCCGCGGCCCGGTTGCGGGACGTGCTGGGCGACCTGATCGAGGCTTGCCGCCTGCTCGGCCTGGCGGCAGCTCCGTTCATTCCCAACACGGCTCCAAGGGTGCTCAAGCAGCTCGGCTACGACTTCCCGTACGCCGCCGACGGCAATGGCGGGCCGCTCCTGCAGGACGAGCTGCGCTGGGGAGCCCATTACCCGGAGGCGGGACAGGTCACGGCTCCGGAGCCACTCTTCCCGCGACTGGACGTCGATCCTGTCGGGGATGCGTCTGCGCCGGCGGGGCCGCGCCTCGCCGGTCAGGAGGACACGTTCTGAGGCCAGGCAACGGCCCCGGCCCGCCGCGGCTCATCGACAGCCACTGCCATCTCCAGGCCGACCGCTTCGAGGGGGATGTCGAGCTGGTGCTCGGCGGCGCGCGCCTGGTCGGGGTCGAGCGGATCCTGGTGCCCGGCTGGGATCCTGCTTCGTGTGCCGGCGCGATCGCCCTGGTCGAGCGCTTCCCCTGGCTCGACGCCGCGGTCGGCGTCCATCCGCACGATGCCGCCAGGGTCGATGAGGCCGGCTGGGCAGAGATCACGGCGCTGGCAGCGGATGAGCGCGTCGTGGCGATCGGCGAGACCGGGCTCGACTTCGACCGGCTGTTCTCGCCCGTCGATGCACAGCGCTCCAATCTGCGGCGGAACCTCGGCCTCGCGGTCGAGCTCGGCAAGCCGGCCATCCTCCATTGCCGCTCGTCGCTCGGTCGACGGGACGCCCAGGATGCCCTGCTGGACGAGCTCCGCTCGGCTGGCTTCGGCTCGCCGGCCGTCGTGGACCGGTTCGCCGGCCGGCCGCCGGCCGTGATCCACTCCTACTCGGGGCCGCTCGACTACGCCGAGGCCGTCCTGGAGCTGGGGCTCGCGGTCAGCTTCTCCGGGCTCGTATTCCGGCCCGGCGAAGAGGCCTCGGCGGACGTGGCGAGGCGCGTACCGGGCGACCGGCTGCTCGTCGAAACCGACTCGCCATTCCTGTCACCGCCCGGTGCCCCGAGGCGCCGCAACGAGCCCGAGTGGGTTGCCGTCACGGCCCGCTGGCTGGCGGAGCAGCGGGGCGAGCCATTCGGCGTGCTGGGCGAATCGCTGGTCGCGGCGTACGACCGGACAATCGTGAGAATCAGTGCCCGGGGCGCTTGACACCCCTCCGCCGGAGAGGCTATCGTTAGCACTCTCGTAGGTAGAGTGCTAAGCAGCACCGGAACCGTGATCCGCAGGAGGGGCCGGACGGGCCCGGAACGGGCTCCGGCCAGCGCGACGCATCTCGGCCATCCGCAACGACGCGCGGCTCGCCCGCGGTCACAGGAGGTACGCACCTTGGCAACTGCCACCAAGCAAAGGTCCAGCGCGACCAAGCTTCGCCCTCTCGGCGACCGCGTGATCGTCAAGCCGACGGCGCGCGAAGAGATGACCAAGTCGGGCATCGTCCTGCCGGACACGGCCAAGGAGAAGCCCCAGGAGGGGACCATCCTCGCCGTCGGCCCGGGCCGGGTCCTCGACGACGGCAAGCGCGAGCAGGTTGACCTCAAGGAGGGCCAGAAGGTCCTCTACGCGAAGTACTCCGGCACCGAGTTCAAGATCGACGACGAGGACCTCCTCATCGTTGGCTTCAAGGACGTCCTCGCGGTCGTCGAGAGCTGAAATCCTCCGGCCGATGCGCTCCACTGAGCGCGCTCGGCCGTCGGAGGGCGAGAGATCGCTCAACGGACAGGGTGCCACTACCCCCACGAGTCTCCAGGAGGAACACGCAATTGGCTAAGCAACTCATCTTCGACGAGACCGCTCGTCGCTCCCTCAAGCGCGGCATCGACCGCCTCGGCGACGCCGTCCGGGTGACGATCGGCCCCAAGGGCCGCAACGTCGTCCTCGACAAGAAGTTCGGCTCGCCCACCATCACCAACGACGGCGTCACGATCGCCCGCGACATCGAGCTCGACGACCCGTTCGAGAACATGGGTGCCCAGCTCGTCAAGGAAGTCGCGACCAAGACCGACGACGTTGCCGGCGACGGCACGACCACCGCCGTCGTCCTGGCCCAGGCAATGGTCTCCGAAGGCCTCCGCAACGTGACCGCCGGGGCAAACCCGATGGGCGTCAAGCGCGGCATCGAGAAGGCCGTCGAGACGATCGTCGCCGAGCTCGAGAAGTACAAGGTCGACGTCGACAGCCGCGAGCAGATCGCTGCCGTGGCGGCCATCAGCGCGGCCGATCCTGAGGTCGGCGAGATCATCGCCGAGGTGATGGACAAGGTCGGCAAGGACGGCGTCATCACCGTCGAGGAGGGCCAGTCGCTCGGCCTCGAGAAGGAATACACGGAAGGGATGCAGTTCGACCGGGGCTACATCTCGGCCTACTTCGTCACCAATCCCGACCGCATGGAAGCGGTCCTCGAGAACCCGCTCATCCTCATCACCGACAAGAAGATCTCCAGCGTCCAGGACATGCTCCCGGCGCTCGAGAAGGCCGTCCAGCAGGGCAAGCCCACGCTGATCATCGCCGAGGACGTCGACGGTGAGGCCCTCGCGACCCTGGTCGTGAACAAGCTCCGTGGCACGGTCCAGGTCCTCGCCGTCAAGGCGCCGGGCTTCGGCGACCGCCGCAAGGAGATGCTCCGCGACATCGCCGTCCTGACCGGCGGCACGGTCATCAGCGAGGAGATCGGGCGCAAGCTCGATTCCGTCACCGCCGAGGACTTCGGGTCCGCCCGCCGCGTCGTCGCGACCAAGGACGACACGACGATCATCGACGGCGCCGGCAAGCCGGACCAGATCAAGGCCCGGATGGGGCAGATCAAGGCCCAGATCGAGGACACCACGTCCGACTACGACAAGGAGAAGCTCCAGGAGCGTCTCGCCAAGCTGTCGGGCGGCGTTGCGGTCATCAAGGTCGGCGCGGCCACCGAGGTCGAGCTGAAAGAGAAGAAGCACCGCATCGAGGACGCACTGTCGACGACCCGGGCGGCCGTCGAGGAGGGTCTTGTCGCCGGCGGCGGCACGGCGCTCCTGCAGGCCATCCCGGCGCTCGATGCCCTCAAGCTGACGGGCGACGAGGCAGTCGGTGTGGACATCGTCCGCAAGGCTCTCGAGGCTCCGGCGCGGCAGATCGCCGACAACGCCGGCGCACGCGGTGAGGTCGTCGTCGACCAGGTCCGCGCAGCGAAGCGCGGCTTCGGCTACGACGCCCTCAAGGGCGAATACGGCGACATGTTCAAGAAGGGCATCGTCGATGCCCGCAAGGTCACCCGCTCCGCGCTGCAGAACGCGGCCTCCATCGCGGCGATGGTCCTGACGACGGAAACGCTCATCACGGACATCCCCGAAAAGGAAAAGGCTTCTGCCGGCGGTGGCCACGGCCACGGCGGCGGTGGCGGGGACATGGACTTCTAGGT
>JALZAF010000258.1 GCA_030948505.1 Chloroflexota bacterium | reverse complement strand
CGCCGCCCGGTCGCGTGTGGCGAATGGCGTTCTCGAGGAGATTCCGTAGCGCCTGCTCCATTCTCTCCGGGTCGAGCTCAACCCTGTCGTCGGTGGCATCGACCTCGACCGTCACGCCGGCGGCAGCCGCCTGGGCCTCCACGGAGCTGGCGCTCCGTTTCGTCAAGGCGGCGAGTGATGTCTCCACTCGATGCACCGGGATCCGACCGCCCCGCATCCGGGCGAGGACCAGGAGGTCGTCGGCCAGGCGTTGAAGTCGCACGACATCATCCTGCGCGCTGCGCAACGAGGCCTCGAGCTCGGGGACATCTCGTCTCCGCGCAAGTGCCAGGTCGATCTCTCCACGCAGCGTCGCGAGCGGCGTCCGCAACTCATGGCTGGCGTCGTCGACGAACCGACGCTCGCGTTCCAGGGCCTCCTGCAGGCGGTCCAGCATGGAGTTCAGGGTCGTCGCCAGGCGCGCCAACTCGTCGTCCGTGCGCGGCACAGGCAATCGCCGCGCGGGCTCGGATGCGGATACCGCCTCTGCCTCGCGGCGCATCTGCTCCACGGGCCGCAGCGCTGCTCCCGCGAGCAGCCATCCGGCACCGGCGGTGATCAGCACGGCGAGCGGCCCGATGGTGGCCATCACGATCAGGAGCCGCTGAGTCGCCTCGACCACATCGCCGAGCGTGGCGCCAACGACCACGACCCGGCGGGGGGATCCGGCGACGGCCACGGCAAGCAGCCGGACGGGGTCGTCCTGTGGGTCGAGCTGCCGCGTGATGAACAGCGTGTCCGCGACGGAGCTCGCCTCTGTCGGCGAGAGGAGTGGGGCACCGGCCACGCCGGAGCTGGCATCGACGATCCCGCCCGACGCATCCAGGATCTGGGCAAAAGCCTCGTCCGGATCGATCAGCTTGCCGCCGGCGGTGACGACGTTCTGCGCCGCGGCGCTATTCGCGGCATCGACGAGGACTTGCGCCCGCGACCGTAGCCCCGCATCGACGGACACGAGCAGGTCTGCCCCAACCCGCAGGTAACCGTACGTCCCCAGGCCGACGAGGACCATCGCCATCCCGATGGCGAAGACCAGGGTGAGGCGGAGCCTAAGCGGGACGCGCATCGGGAGACTCGCTCCGAAGCCGGTAGCCGACGCCGCGAATGGTTTCGAGCGAGGCCCGGCCGAACGGCCGGTCGATTTTTTCACGCAGGTACCCGACATAGACGTCGACGATGTTCGGGTCACCGTCGAATGCGAAGTCCCAGACGTGTTCGAGGAGCCGGGAACGGGTGAGCGCTTCGCCGGGATGCTGCATGAAGTACTGGAGCAGGGCGAACTCCTTGGGCGTGAGGTTGACCGGCTGGCTGCCGCGCCGGACGGAGTGTTCGGCAGGATCGAGCACGAGATCGCCGATCTCCAGGAGGGGCGATTGCTCGTGCGGTCCGCGACGAACTAGCGAGCGTACGCGAGCGAACAGCTCCTCGAACGCGAACGGCTTGGTGAGGTAATCGTCGGCTCCCGCATCGAGCCCGCGAACCCGGTCGGAGACGTCGTCGCGGGCCGTGAGCATCAGCAGGGGAGCCCACCGGCCGGCGCGGCGCAGCCGGCGGCAGACCTCGAAGCCGTCGATGTCGGGCAGGACCACGTCCAGGAGGATCGCGTCGAATGACTCCTCCGTCGCCAGCCAAACGCCATCGACACCGTTCGCGGCGACGTCGACCGCGTAACCCTCCTCGGTCAGCCCGCGCCGAAGGAGACTTGCCATCTTCGGGGAGTCTTCGACCACGAGCACTCGCATCAGTCGACCCTGCCTCGGCCCGATCGTAACGGCCGCTTTCTGAGAAATCACTAAGAGCGACGGCGCGGAGGAGGGCCGATGGATCCTCTTACCGGTTTCTCAGGATGGAGGTGCCAGAGTCGACCGCATTACGGGGATACCACGAACATCGAAAGATCGGAATGACCGGCAGGAGCGATGGCGAGCCAGGATCACACGGCCCGTCTTCGTCCGGCCCATATCTGCTTCAGCGCTGGCTCAATTGCTCCGATGCAAGGGTAGCGGCGGTACGCGATCCCGGAGGATTCCCATGTATGGACGACCACGCTACGCCGCCCGCTCCGGCCGCCCCCGGTGGAGATTGATCATCGGCGGTATGGCCCTCGTGGTCGCCGGCTGCGGAGCGGCCAGCCGGACTGCGCCCGATGGTTCGGCTGGGTCTAGCGCCGACGCGCCGCGGCCTTCGGGCAGGCCGGCCGTCGCGTCGGGCACCGGCCCGGCCGTCGCGTCGGGCACCGCCCCGGCCGGTACAACCGGATCGACCGCTGCCCCATCGGCTGATGCAACGCCGATCCCCGATGCGTCGATGGCGGTTGCAGGCATCAGGCCCGATCCCAAGCGCAGCCTGGACCCGAACTGGGAGGGCACGAAGGTCCCGTTCGACCCGGCCAACTTTGTAGACCCCACGCTGGACACCAATCCGTATCACCCGCTCAAGCCTGGCCTTCAGTGGGTCCGCGCCGGGACCACGGAGGTGGGCTCACGTGTGGTGCCGCACGAGATCATCACGACGATGACCGACGTGATCCGGGTCATCGACGGTGTCAAGACGATCGCGATGCTCGATGAGTCGACCGACTCCGGCGAGGTATCGCAGGTCGGCATGGACTACCTGGCCCTCGACAAGGACGGCAACGTCTGGATCCTGGGGGGCTACACCGAGGACTATCAGGGCGGGGCATACACCAACACCGACAACGCGTACCTCGGCTCCGAAACGGGCGGGCAGCTCGGCATCCTGTCGCCGGCGCACGTGGACGCCAACACCCAGCGCTGGTTGATCGGCAAGGCGCCGGACGAGAAGGCGTCGGTCGGCACGCCGGTCGAGGTGGGCGGCACGTACTGCGTGGCGTTCGGGTGCTTCAAGGACACTCGGGTCGTGCAGGAAGGCAACGTTGGCGCCCCGGACAACGAGAACAAGTACTACGCGCCTGGTGTGGGAGTCATCAACAACATCCCGCTGGACGCCAGCCTGCACCAGGACACGTTTCAGCTCATCAACTTCCTTGCGCTGAGCCCCGAGGGTCTCGCCGAGGCCAGCACCACGGTGATGCAGCTCGAGGCACACGCACGCACGGTCGCGCCGGACGTCTTCGGATCGGCGCCCCCATCGACGCGACTCCGTTGAGCGCAGCGGCAATCGTCCGCCTAGCCGGCGTGTCGAAGTCTTTCCACTCGCTCAACGAGACGACGCCTGTGCTGGCAGGCGTCAACCTGACGATCCTTCCCGGACAGAAGGCGAGCCTGGTCGGTCCCTCTGGCAGCGGCAAGTCCACACTGCTGTCGCTGATCGCCGGGCTGCTGCGACCGACCTCCGGCACGGTCGAGATCGACGGGATCGACATGAGCGGCCTTGACGACATCGCGCGAGCTCGCCTACGGGCGAACCGCATCGGGATCGCGCTCCAGTCCGACAACCTCATCCCGTTTCTCTCGGCCAGCGAGAACGTGCAGCTCGCGATGGCCTTCGTCCCGGGTGGGTCACGCAAGGGGTCAAAGGCGAGGGCGGAGGATCTGCTCGACCGGTTCGGCGTGGGAAGCCGGGCACGCAATCGTCCTCGCCAGCTGTCGGGGGGCGAGGCACAGCGGGTCGCGCTCGCGGTCGCGATGGCGAACGAGCCCACCTTGCTGCTGGCGGACGAGGTCGTCGGCCAGCTCGACAGCAAGACAGCAGGGCAGGTCATCGACGAAGTCATGGCTGCCGACTTTGCAGTTCTCTTCGTCACCCACGACATGGCCCTGGCCGACCGCGCCAACCACCGCTATGCGATCCAGGACGGCAGCGTGTGCCCGCGATGAGCACCGCCGGTCGCGTGACCACGACCGACCTCGTCGTCGACCACAAGAACCCGACGGGGACGATCCGCGCGTTGGACTGCGTCGCGCTGGACGTCCAAACAGGTACCAGCGTCGCGATCATGGGCCAGAGCGGCAGCGGGAAATCCACCCTGCTCGGCCTCCTTGCGGGCCTCGCCATTCCCACCCACGGCTCGGTCACGGTCGGCGCGGAGACGATCTCGTCGCTCTCGGAGAGCCAGCGCGTCGTCTTCCGGCGGCGTGCCCTGGGAATGGTCTATCAGGCCGACAACCTCCTCCCGCATCTCACGGTCGAAGAGAACGTCGGACTCCAGCTTGCGATCTGCCGCCGCGAGACCGCCGCCGCGGATCGCAGCGACCCAGGGACGCTGCTCGCGCGCCTGGGGCTCGGCAAGCTTGGCCGGCGCCTACCGGACCAGTTGTCTGGAGGGGAGCGGCAGCGAGTGGCCGTGGCGCGCGCCGTCATTCACCGGCCGAGCGTCATCCTCGCCGACGAGCCCACCGGGGCGCTCGATGCAGCAAGCGCCAAGATCGTCATCGAGCTGCTGGTCGAGGTCCACCGGGAGATCGGGGCAACCCTGGTCGTGGTCACCCACGACCCGGCGATCGCCGCACACCTGGCCCGAATCGTTCATCTCGAAACGCCCGCGTGGACACCGGCACTGTCCCATGCTGGCTAGGTACGTCATCGCGGACCTCCTCCGCAATCCCCGGCGCACGCTCTCGACGATGGTGGGCGTCACGCTGGGCGTCGGCCTCTTCTGCGGAGTCCTCTTCTTCGTCGACGGGCTCTCGGCCTCCATGACCGCGCGGGCTGTCGCGCCGCTGCCGATCGACATCCAGCGCATCGTCACCGAACGTATCGGCGGCGCGCTGACGCTGTCCCAGAGCTTCGATGCCCCCAGTATCGCGGCGGGTGGCCAGGCGCGAGTCAGGCTCGAGGTGCGCAACCCGAGCGCCGTCGCGGGGCATGAGGTTACGGTGCGCTCCGTGCCCGGGCGGGACCTCGTTTTTGTGCCCGGATCCGCTCAGCTCGACGGGCTTCCGCTGACGGGATTTATCGACAATCCCTTCGCGTCTGGCCTGGGCACGATGGGCTACAACCTGGGCTCCGTCGCCCCAGGGTTGGTGCGCACCCTCAGCTACGTCGTCGAGGCGAAGGTGAACGTCTCGCTCGATGAGATGGCCGTCAAGTCGACGTTCTCCAGCCGCGAATCAGTGAGCCCCGTTGCAG
>JALZAF010000238.1 GCA_030948505.1 Chloroflexota bacterium | reverse complement strand
CCTCGGTCCAGTCAAGGCCGAAACCGAACGTCGTCCCGGCGGCGTCGAGCACTCCGCGCGCGGCGGCGACGACCTCCGGCCCAACCCCGTCGCCGGGGATGGATACGAGGTGATAAACCTCGGGCGGGACTGTCACGAGCGGCCACCCTCCTCGTGGAGTGGCCGCCCGCCCTCCGAGGTCGGTGGCAGAGCCCCGCGATGCCATCCGCCCGAGGATTCGTCAATGACGCGAGGCGCGATGAACGCCACGGACACGCCGTTGATCTCGGCTCCGTGGAGCTTGTTGGCCGCGGCCAGGTAGGCGTCGAGCGAGGCCTCGATGATGTTGGTCGATAAGCCGTGGCCGGACACGACCAGGGCTCCGGGACCCTCGTCCGACGATCGCCGGCAGCGGACCAGGACCTGGCCCTGCGCGTCCTCGCCGGCCGATACGGCCTTGATCTCGTATTGCGTCAGGACGGGGTGCCAGCCGAGGGCCGGCTGGAGCGCCTGGTCGACCGCCGAGTAGAGGGCGTCCACCGGACCATTACCGGTCGCGTCGGTCGATCGGTCCTGGCCGTCGACGGCCAGCGAGACGGTGCCGGTCGCCTTGCCGCCGTGCGAGCTGGTGACGCTCCAGCCGAGCAGCCCGACAGATGCCGGGACCTCCGATGCGTGCTGCTCCGCCAGCGCGAGCAGGTCGGCGTCGGTGACCTCCTTCTTGGCATCGGCAAGGCTGATCGCCTGGCGGTAGAGCGCGTCGAGCCGCTCGCCCTCGACCTCGTGGCCGAGCTCCTTGAGCTTCTGCTGGAGTCCGCGCCGGCCGGACAGCTTGCCGATCGTCAGCTGGCTGCCGGACAGCCCCACGGATTGCGGGGTCATGATCTCGTAGGTGAGCGGGTTCTTGATGACCCCGTCCTGGTGGATGCCGGACTCGTGGCTGAAGGCGTTGCCACCCACGATCGCCTTGTTGGGCTGAATGGCGAACCCGGTCAGGTAGCTGACCAGGCGGCTGGCTGCCGTGATCTGCTCGGTTTGGACCCGGCTGCCGAGCTTGGGAAACTGGGTGGGGCGCGTCCGGAGGGCCATCACGACCTCCTCCAGCGACGCGTTGCCGGCCCGCTCGCCGAGGCCGTTGATCGTGACCTCGACCTGGCGGGCGCCCGCCTGGACGGCGGCCAGGGTGTTGGCGGTCGCCAGTCCGAGGTCGTTGTGGCAATGGATGCTGATCGTTGCGTCGCGCCCGACACGCTCGACGACCCGGGCGACCAGCGCACCGAACTCGGCCGGGATCGCATAGCCCACCGTGTCGGGGATGTTGACCGTGGAGGCGCCGGCCTCGACGACCGCCTCGTAGACGTCCAGCAGGTAGTCGACGTCCGTTCGCGAGGCGTCCTCGGCCGAGAACTCGATCTCCGCGTCGCGGCCCAATTGCTCACGGCCGTAGCGGACCCAACGGACGGCGTCGGCCAGGGCCTGGTCGCGCGACAGCCGGAGCTTGTGGGTGAGGTGGATGTCGCTCGTCGCGATGAAAACGTGGAGGTGGGGGCGCTCGGCGACCTTGATCGCCTCGACCGCTCGTTGCGGATCGCCGTCGCGACAGCGGGCCAAGGCAGCCACGGCAACGCCCTTGGTTTCGCGCGCGATTCGGTTGACGGCTTCGAAATCGCCCTGCGAGGCTGCCGGAAAGCCGGCCTCGATGACGTCGACGTTGAGGCGCACGAGCTGGCGGGCGACCTCGACCTTCTCGGCGGCCGTGAGCCCTGCACCGGGCGCCTGCTCGCCGTCGCGCAGGGTGGTGTCGAAGATCCGAACCGTCCCGGCGGCGACCCCGGGGCCGCGTCTGACGGTCATTTCGCCCTCTGTGGCTGGCGGGTGCCGCTGGACGCGCCGGCCTGGGCCTGACCCGCCTCGACGACGACCGGGTTGACGAACGGCATCTTCGATCGCAGCTCGGCGCCGACCTTCTCGATCTGGTGATTGCGATCCTGGGCGCGCAGCCTGGCGAACTCCTGCCCGCCGGAGTCGTATTCGGCCACCCAGCGCCTGGCGAATGCGCCGCTCTGGATCTCCGACAGGACGTCCTTCATGGTCGCCTTGGCGCCCTCGATGATCCGCGGCCCGGACACGTAGTCACCGTACTCGGCGGTGTCGCTCACGCTGAAGCGCATGAAGTTGAGGCCGCCGCGGTACATCAGGTCGACGATCAGCTTGAGCTCGTGCATGGTCTCGAAATAGGCGAGCTCCGGCTGGTAGCCGGCCTCGACCAGCGTCTCGAAAGCCGCCTTGACGAGGGCCGAGACGCCGCCGCACAGGAGCGCCTGTTCGCCGAACAGGTCGGTTTCTGTCTCCTCCTTGAACGTCGTCTCGAGGACCCCGGCGCGGGTGGAACCAATTCCGCGGGCGTAGGCGAGGACGCGCTCGCGCGCGGTGCCCGAGGCATCGCGATGGACGGCGAACAGGGCCGGCACCCCGCCACCTGACTGGTAGACGCTGCGCAAGAGGTGCCCCGGGCCCTTGGGCGCCACCATCCCGACGTCGATGTCGCCGGGCGGATTGATGCGCCCGAAATGGATGTTGAAGCCGTGGGCAAACATGAGGAGCTGCCCGGGCCGGAGATTCGGGGCGATGTCCTTGTCGTAGACGCCCTTCTGGGCCGTGTCGGGCACGAGGATCATCACGACGTCCGACTGGCGGACCGCGTCGGCAACGTCCGCGACGCGGAGGCCGGCGTCGGCGGCCAGCGGCCGGCTCTTCGACCCGGGCGCGAGGCCCACGACCACGTCCACGCCCGATTCGTTGAGGTTCAGGGCGTGGGCATGGCCCTGGCTGCCGTAGCCGATGACAGCCACCGTCTTGCCCTTCAAAGCCGAGGGATCAGCATCTTGGTCGTAATACATTCGCGCAGTCATGTCTTGGCTCCTCCTGAATTGGCACCCTCAGCGGGGAGCCGCCCATCGCCCTCCGAGGTCCGAGGCCGAGCCCCTGCGAGGCCATCCGTCCGAGGATTCATCGTTTCGTGGCCTCCTCAATCGACCCCGAGCCGCGCGCCATGACCACGGCCCCGGTTCGAACCAGCTCCTTGATCCCGTAGTTGCGGACCAGGCCGACGAACGCGTCGACGTCCTCCTCGCTGCCGGTCACTTCCGCAACGATCGACTCGGGCGACATGTCCAGCACGCGCCCCTTCGACAGCTCGACCAGCTTGAGGACCTCCGCCCGATTGCTATCGGTCGTGCGGACCTTCACCAGCGCCAGCTCGTGCTGGATCGTGGGTTCGGCCGTGACGTCCTGGACCTTGAGCACGTCGATCAACCGGTACAGCTGCTTGGCCGCCTGCTCGACTGCCACATCGTCGCCGTGCAGGGTGATAGTCATTCGGCTCACGTCCGGCTGGTCGGTGTGGCTCACCGCGAGCGAATCGATGTTGAAGTTCCGCGCCCGCATCAGCGACGAGACCCGGTTCAGCACGCCCGGCTTGTTGAGCACGACGGCGATGAGCACATGGCGGCGCGCCTCGCCACTGCCCGGCAGTGCCCGCGCCGGCGGCGCGCTATGGGCGGGACCGGCGAACCCGGAGC
>JALZAF010000235.1 GCA_030948505.1 Chloroflexota bacterium | reverse complement strand
CTCCATACCGAACTCAGTGGCGATGGTCGACGCCAGCTCGTGGCTCGACGGGTAGGTGTCGAGGACGACCTTGAACGCTTTGCCGACCGCGCCGTCGTGGCGAGCGAGGTGCATACACGCGCCGACGAGGTCGTCGATGTGCAGCAGCCGCTGCTCTATGGGCTCCCGGTGCACGGGAACCTCGGACGCGCCGGCGAAGCGCTCGATGGCGACGTCGAGGATGGCGCTCGCGAGGAGCTTCACGTTTCCAGGCCCGTAGACGGTCACGGGCCGCAGAACGACGGCCGGGAAGCCGCTGGCGCTGGCCTTCCATACCGCCTCCTCGGCGCCCCACTTGGCCTTGCCGTAACCGCGGCTCGGTTGTGGCTGCACGTCCTCCAGTACCGGCAGAGGCAGTTGCGCCTCCTCCCCGTACACCGAGGTCGAGCTCATGTGCACGAAGCGTTCGACGTCGCCGGCGCGTGAGGCGTCGACCAGCCTTGTGGTGCCGCCGACGTTGGATCGCTCCATCTCGTCTTGCGCCGACTTCGAACTTGACGCGCCGGCGAGGTGGAAGACGTGCGTGACGCCCTCGACGAGCGCGGCGAGATCGCACTCGTCGTCGGCCAAGTCGGCGACCCGCCAGTCCACGGGCTCCGGGAGCCAGGATGGGCGCTCACCCCGTCCACACGACCGCACCTCCCAGCCGGCGCCGACAAGGGCAGGAACGAGGTGCGAACCGACGAATCCGGAACCACCGGTGACCAGTGCGGAGCCTTCACTCATGCGTTCTAGGATTTCAGGCTATGGACGTCTCTGTGTACTTCAAGCCCGATTGCACGAACTGTCAGACGACTCAAGGCCTGCTCCAGGACCGGGGGATCGATGCCGACTATGTCCGCTACCTCGAGAGTGCTCCGTCGAAGGACGAGCTCGAGCGGGTGATGGGAATGCTCGGCACCGACGACCCTCGGGAGATCATCCGGGAGAAGGAGTCGGTCTACGAGGAGCTCGGCCTGGCCTCGGCTTCCCGTGACGAGTTGCTGGATGCAATGACGAAGAACCCCATCCTGATCCAGCGCCCGATCGTGATCGTGGGCGACCGCGCCGTTGTCGCCCGTCCGCCGGAGCGGATGCTCGAACTCCTCGACGAGTGACCGTCATTGCCGACCGCTATGAGGTCGGCGAGTTGCTCGGACGGGGCGGGATGGCCGAGGTATTTGCCGGCGTCGACCGCCGCCTTGGCCGGGACGTCGCGATAAAGCTGCTGCGGCCCGAGATCTCGGCGCGTCCGGACCTCCGGACTCGCTTCGAGGCCGAGGCGCGCGCCGCCGCCTCGTTGTCGCATCCGAACGCGGTCGCGGTGTTCGACACCGGTGAGGAGGACGGCGTGCCCTACATCGTCATGGAACGCCTGCCCGGCGAGACCCTCGCCGACCGTATCGTCACCGGGCCCCTCGATCCGACCGACGTGACCCGCATTGCCGGTGAGGTTCTCGGCGCCCTCGGTGCCGCCCACGCCGCCAGGCTGGCCCACCGGGACGTGAAGCCTGGCAACATCCTGATCGCCGCTGACGGGCAGGCAAAGGTGGCGGACTTCGGCATCGCCAAGAGCGTGGAGGCCGAAGAAGGAGGCGCGGATCTGACCGGAACTGGGCAACTACTCGGAACTCCGGCCTACCTCGCGCCCGAGCGGCTCGATGGGGCGCCGGCGACGGCCCAGTCCGACATCTACGCCCTCGGTGTCGTCCTCTACGAAGCGCTGACGGGCGTCAAGCCCTTCGACGGAGCGACTCCGTTGGTGACCGCGCACGCCATCTCGACCGGTTCGTACCGCTCTCTCGCCGAGCTACGCCCAGGGCTGGAACCGGGTCTCGTCTCGGCTGTCGAGCGATCGATGGCCACCGACCCGGCGCGCCGGTTCTCGTCAGCCGCCGAGATGTCGGCGGCAATCACTGGTGGTCCAACTGTCGGTCCAGCCGACACGGTCGAGGTGCGCTCCGGGGATACCGCGGTGCTCGAAAGGCCGGCGGCGGCGGCCGGGGCTCAACGAGCCCGCCCACGCCGGCTGTCGCTGGTCGGGGC
>JALZAF010000324.1 GCA_030948505.1 Chloroflexota bacterium | reverse complement strand
CGAGGCGGGACGTACATCGGGAGGGTCGCGGCCGGCAGAAAGGCGTAGGTCGATAGCCGCAACATTGGGATGTCGCAGGCGGCGTCGCCCATGGCGGCGATCGGAAGGTCACCCAGCCGCAACTCGTCGAGCAGCCGCAGGAGTCCGGTACCCTTGTCCACAGAGCGATCGACGAAGTCCGTGTGTTCCGGGGCGACCCAGACGGTCAGGTCGGTGAGGCTGTGCCGCTGCAGGAGGTGCCGTGCATCCGGCCCGGCGAGCGGACAGGGGGCGCCATCGACGATGCGGCTGACCCGCACCGAGTGCTGGTAGTGGCCGTCCTGAACCAGCTCGGGATCGGCGCGGAGGATGGCGCGCAGCGCGGTCAGCTGGTCAGCCCCGCGGTTGCTCAGGAGTGACGCTTCCTGCGCGTAGACGCCGTCCCAGTAGGCCGCGCCGAACGAGCTTACCCCGCCCAGCAGCCGGAACGTGCCGACTCGCTCGCGGACCCCGCGCAGGCTCCGTGCCGTGTTGAGCAGCACCGCCACGCCGCCCAGTTGGAGCAGGCGCAGCGCCGCCGCTCCGGCGGCGCCGGTGGAGGAGAATCCAGCGCCTTCGTCTTCGAGGACGCCGTCAACGTCGAGCGAGAAGACGAGGCGCGGCTCGCTGACCGGCTCGAGGTCGAGCGTCTGGGCCCACCAGCCGTGCAGCAGGGCTGTGCTTCGGCTCTGCGCGTCGAGCCATCTCGTGTAGACGCGCTGCCGGGTGATCCCGGCGTGCGCCGACCCGAGCAAGGCGCGGGCGTCTTCAAGTTCGCGCATCGCTGCGCTCCAGGTGATGTCGTTGGCTGCGTCGATCATGGGAGCCTCAGGCTGCATGGAAAGTGAAGTGAGTAATCTCGGGCCGGGATCCGATCCGAACCGGCACCGTCGTCATGCCGATCCCGCGGTTGACGTACATCGGCGAACCATGAACCTGGTAGAGGCCGCGGGTGTATTCGGCGCTGGCGCCACTCTTGAGCCAGGCGCCATTGAACAGCGGCAGATTGACCTGGCCGCCATGGGTGTGTCCGACGAGGATCAAGTCGAAGGCCGGGGCGTCCACGATGTTGTCCGCGATGTCGGGCGCGTGGGCCAGCATCAGGCGGGGCTCCCTGGCCGGGATGTTCTGCAGGGCCGTCGAGACCTCGTCCATCGAGGTGGCGGGATCGTCCACGCCCACGATCCAGAATCCGGCGTCGAGCTCGGCGCTCTCGTTGATGAGAAAGCGCACCTTCGCCGCGCCCAGGTCGAGCTGCAGCGTGCCCACGGCATCGGCCGTATGGTCCCAGTTGCCGGGCACCGCCCAGATCCCCCGCGGCGGGTCCAGCTGGCGAAAGATGTCGACCGCGTGGCCGGTGGCCAGCCGGTCGTCGACCAGGTCACCAGTGAAGAAGATGACGTCGGGCTTGAGCCCCTTGATGAGGTCAATCATGTGTTGATGCGCGTCCGAGGCGCGGTCGAGGTGCAGGTCGGAGATCTGCACTGCGGTCAAGCCATTCAGTCGGGACGGCAGGTTTTTGATCTGGGCGGTGCGCCGGACCACCTCGATGTCGCCGGGCTCGTAGACCGCGCCGAACCAGGCGGCCGGAGCGGCGACGGCGGCAAGCCCACCGCATGCGCCGAGCAGGAACTGGCGCCTAGTGGGCATGGTCTCCCGTCGCCATGGCCAGGACGGGCTCGGCCGCGGGCCGGGTATGACGCTCGATCAGGCTGGTCAGCTCCCGGCGGAATCGCGACTCTGTGAACTCGGCCGCGTTGGCGCGGATCCGGTCGCGGTCCCACGTCATCGCCTGGCTCGCGCGGATCGCGGTCGCCAGCGCCTCGGCCGACTGCGGCGCGAAGCGCAGGCCGGTGGTGCCCTGGATGACGGTCTCGCGGACGCCACCGGCGTCGAACGCGATCACCGGGCTCCCGGCGGCCTGGGCCTCGAGCGGGACCAGGCCGAAGTCTTCCTCCGCCGTCATCAGCACCGCGCGCGCCCGCGCATATAGATTGCGCAGCTCGTCATCGGACACCCGGCCGGTGAAATGGACGTCGGGCCCGGCGAGGCGGCGAAGGTCCGCCTCGGCCCGGCCGTCCCCGACCACCCAGAGCGGCACGCCGAGGCGGCGGCACGCCTCGATCGCCAGCTCGATCCGCTTGTGCGGGACCAGCCGGCTGACGACGAGGTAGAACTCGTCGCTGCGGTGCTCGGTAAACCAGTGTTGGTCGATCCCCGGCGGGACGATGGTCGCCGCGGCACCATAGGCGCGCCGGATGCGGTCGGCGACCGTCGGGCCGTTCGTGACCCAGATGTCAGGATGCCTCGCGGCCTCCCGGTCGAACGCCATCAGGCAGCCCCGCACCGGGGCCGAAAAGAGGTTCTTCCAGCTTCGGCCGAAGTACGAGGCGGGGCGCCACACGAAGTTCGAGGGGCTGTTGCAGTAGCAGACGTGAAGGGCGCCGTCGGTCCGTACCCCCTTGGCGAAGGAGGTCGTCAGGCTGATCACCAAGTCGAAGCCGCGTAACCGCATCGAGCGGAAGGCCAGCGGGTAAAGCGGGGCATAGGCACGCGGCATCCGGCCGATGCCGGGCAGGCGTTGCATCCAGGAGGTACGGACGTCGCATCCCTTGAATTGCGATACGCGGCGCCGGTTCCACATCGCGGTGTAAATCGGCGCGGTAGGGAACATCCCGTGCAGCGTCCAGAGCATGCGCTCGGCCCCCCCGTTCTGATCCAGCCGATCGTGGACCAGCGCGACGCGCTCAGGAAGCATGCAACCGCTCCCTGTGGCGCAACCGGGCGCTCTCCATGGTGACGAGCCACTCCTGATACGCCTGGCCGAGGATCCAGAGCCAGGCCCGCGGCCCATCCAGCAGGCCGCGCCGCCAGAACAGCATCCAGCCGAGCTTCCCGACGGCCCGCACCAGGCCGTTGCCGCGCACCGGGCCCTGGCTGAGGCGGTCCTCCGCCTCAAGGTGCGCGTAGAAATGGATCTTGTGCCAGTACGTGCGCAGGTCCGGGTAACAGTAATGATGGATGGGTGAGGCGAACATGCCGACCTCGCCGGTCACCTCAACGCCCTCGTGCACGAGGCGGCCATCGAATTGGCCGCGGTCCTTTCGAAACAAGCGGATCAAGCCGGGGTCGCGCGGCGAGCGCCCGTAATGGGCCAGCGGCCGCCCCATAAAGAACGTCGGCCGGAGCACGCGGAAGGCCGACTGCACCGGCTCGGTCGCCAGCGTCGCCTCGATCTCCTGCGCAAGTGGGGCCGAAACTTCTTCGTCGGCATCAAGGGAGAGGATCCATGGCTGCGTCGCCTTCGAGATCCCGAAGTTGCGTTGCGAGCCGTAGCCAGGCCAGTCCCGCTCGAAGGTGCGAGCCCCCAGCCGGCCGGCCAGTTCCCGCGTCCGGTCGGTGCTGTGCGCATCCACGACCACGGTTTCGGCGGCCCAGCGGGCGCTGTTGAGACAGCGCTCGATATTGCGTTCCTCGTTCTTCGT
>JALZAF010000230.1 GCA_030948505.1 Chloroflexota bacterium | reverse complement strand
CCACGGCCACGGCCGTGCCTCCCACGGCGAGTGGAACGGCAGCCGCGGCCACCGAGCCGAATACGAACAGCAGTGCCAGGCCGGCCAGCGGAAGCGAGATCAGCTCGCTGCGGCGGAGGTCGGATTCGGACACCGCCTGGACGTCCCCGTAAAACGCTGGGCCGCCGGCCAATCCAACGTCCATGCCGCGGACGGCGTGGAGGCGGGGTTGAAGGATCGGCAGGGCGTCGGGCGAGTCATCGGGCGAGAAGTCGAGGAACACGACGTCGAACGCGGTGTGGCCATCGGGTGAGACCTGTGCCGGGGCGAGGACATGGGACGCGATGCCCCTGACATGGGGCGCCCCCGCCAGGGCGCTCACGGCAGCAGCGGCTCCCGCCTCGAATGCCGCGCTGCCGGCGACAGAAGTGTCCGAATGCAGAACCACCACGAGGGCCGACGGCGCCAGTCCGAGCTCCGACTCGAGCACCCGTCGAGCCCGGGCCGAGTCCAGGTCGTCAAGGCCGAACCCGCCTGCACGTAGCGCAGCGGACGCGCGCGGCGCGAAAGGGATTGCCACAAGGAGCACGATCGCCCAAGCCCCGATGACCGCCCAACGGCGTCGCACGACGAACCTTCCGAGCCGCTCGAAGATCGTCGTCCGCCGGCTCCCGTCAGCGGCTACGGTCGACGGCGGCGTGCGCTGGCGCGGGCCTCGGCCGGGGGACACCCGATCATCCTAGATCGTCGCGCCGAAGGTGCCTTCTGCTAGCATCTGGCGGCAGTCTCGTTCCTCGTGAGTCCACAGCGAGGCCACCGTGCAGCTGTTCACCATCGCCTTCCAGCGCCCGGTCGAGTTCGGCATCGCCACTGCCCTGACGGCGACGATGATCCTGATCATCCTTCGCTCGGCGATGTCGGCCGAGGGCGGCTCCCGTTGGACCAGGCGGATCACAAGCCCCAACGGCAAGTGGGTGTTCGGACTGCTGTTCGTGGTGTGGGCGATCATCTTCGGGGTGGGCCTGCAGCTCGTGCCCCACGAGGGTGCCAACTCGCCCTATGGCGGCCTGGGGCTCATCGCCCTGTTCACGGGCTTCTTCATCATGATGGGCTTCCTCTGGGCGGTGATCGGGGAGTAGTCGGGCCGCCGGCCACGCGGCAGGCGCCTTGGGCCGCCGGTGCCTTGGGCCGCCAGCGTCTTGGGCGGTCCGGTGCCTTGGGCCGCCGGCGCCTGGGCGGCGGGCGCGTTGGGCGGCGCGGTGTCGAGTGCATGGACGCAGCAGGCATAGCGCCCCCCCTTACCCCTCTGCCGGGGCCTTGTCAGGCGACTCCGGGCGCGGGCCCACGCTCGAATTGCCGCACGGACACGCAGATCCGCTCGTGTCGGGCTGCTTGTGGCAGGCCCTTGTGCTCCCGGCGCCCATGCAGCCGACGCGGGCGGGGATTGGCACCCGTCGACTGACCCTTCTGGGTAGTTGGACCGGGCGAACCGGCTGGCGTATCATCCCCGGGCTTGCAGAGTGCATAGTCCTTATGCATCCGCAGGCGGCAGGCGGCAGGCGGCAGGCGGCAGGCGGCAGGGGAGACGGACCCAGCGATGGACGCGCAGGAGATCAAGGCGGCGGTCGCCCATCAGGCCGCCCGGGCTAAGTCCGCAGAGGCCCCTTTCGTCAACCGCCGCGACCCGGCCCTAGCCGTGGGCCCCGACGGCAAGCCCGCCGTCAGCCGCCGCGCCCCGCTGTGGGCGGACGTCCCCGACGACAAGTGGAATGACTGGCGCTGGCAGCTGTCGAACCGGGTCAACGACCTGGAGGAGATCGAGCGCATCCTCAACCTGACCGATGAGGAGCGCGCCGGCCTGTCCGCGCCGGACAAGTTCCGGGTCGACATCACGCCCTACTTCATCAGCCTGATGGACCCCAACGATCCCAACGACCCGATCCGTCGCCAGGTCATCCCGCTCGGCCGGGAGCACAGCGCCTTCACCGGGATGATGGAGGATTCGCTGGCCGAGGACCGCCACTCGCCGGTGCCAGGCCTCGTCCACCGCTACCCGGACCGGGTGCTGATGCTGGTCACGACCCAGTGCGCCAGCTACTGCCGCTACTGCACCCGGTCGCGGATCGTGGGCGACCCCACTCAGAACTTCAACCGCAAGGACCACGAGGCCCAGCTCGACTATCTGCGCCGGACGCCCCAGGTCCGCGATGTGCTGATCTCCGGGGGCGACGGCCTGACCCTCGCGCCGAAGCTGTTCGAGTCGATCATTCGCGGGCTCCGCGAGATTCCGCACATCGAGATCATCCGCATCGGCAGTCGCGTGCCCGTCTTCCTGCCGCAGCGGATCGACGACGAGCTGTGCGAGATGCTGGGCCGATACCACCCGCTGTGGATCAACCTCCACTTCAACCATCCCAACGAGATCACGCCCGAAGTCAGCCGGGCCGTCGACCGCCTGACGCGCGCGGGCATCCCCGTCGGCAACCAGAGCGTGCTGCTGGCCGGGGTCAACGACTGCGTCCACATCCAGCGCGCCCTCGTCCATCGCCTGGTCGAAAACCGCATCCGTCCCTACTACCTGTACCAGTGCGACCTCGTCGAGGGCTCGGGCCACTTCCGGACGCCGGTCGGCAAGGGCCTCGAGATCATGGAAGGGCTGCGCGGCCACACCTCCGGCTACGCCATCCCGACCTACGTCATCGACGCGCCCGGCGGCGGCGGCAAGATCCCGGTGATGCCGAACTACCTCATCAGCTACTCGGATCACAAGGTCGTCCTCCGAAACTACGAGGGCTACATCACGACCTACGAGGAGCCGCCCACCTACGAGCGCCACGACAGCGCCGCCTGCAGCTACTGCGTCCAGCACCGCGCCGAGCCGGGCCAGTCGGGCGTGCTCGGCCTGCTCGAGGGCGAACGGATGTGGATCGAGCCGAAGGGCTTCGAACAGGTCCACGCGCGAGGCAACACACAGCGTCATCGGCTGCAGGACCCGTCGAAATGGATTCCGTTCGGGGTCGGTGCCATCGACGGGCAGGCCGGGGCGCCACTCCAGGTCCTCGATGGCGGGACACCGACCGAACCGCGCCCGGCCGAGCCGGCCAAGGCGCCCGAGGCGAGCAACGGCTACGGGCCTGGCGAGGAGCCCCGACCGCGCGAGGGCGAGCCCACCGCCTCAGCCCATGGCGAGCTCCTCTGAGGGCAGCTGCGCCGACGGCAGCCGCCTCGACTTTGAGGTAGGCCGAACCGAACCCATATGGCTCCCGCCCGATGGCGGCACTGCGCCGCTGCAGGAGTCTCTCCCCATCGCCGCCGGCATGGCGGCCGAGTCGGGAGATGCGCACATGCGAGCACTCGCCTATCTCATCGGGGCCCGCGCCCTGGCCGTCGCGCGCGATAGCGACGCCGATCGTGGCCGGCCTCAGCCCGAAGCGGACCTGGGGCCCATCGCAACGACGGCCGAAACCGCCGCCGCCTGGCGCCGCTGGCGCGACGCGGGGCGGGACGCCGGAACGTCGGCGCGACCCATCGAAGGCTCCTCGGGTCGCAGCCTGGTGCCCGGCACGCTGGGCTGACGAGCTGGAGCGAGGCGACCGGTGCAAGGCCGGCGCTGTTCCCTCGTTCCGCTACCGGCCGTACCATCGGCCGCGTGGCGAGTCGGTCGAGCCCGATCATCGTCGGCCGGGACGAGGAGCTGGGGCGCATCGAGCGTGCGCTCGAAACGGCGGCGGGCGGCAGGCCGGTGCTGCTGCTCGTTCGTGGCGAGGCGGGAATCGGCAAGAGCCGCCTGGTCCGCGAGGCGATTGAGCGGGCCCGGTCGCACGGCTCGGCGATCCTCCACGGCGCCTGCCTGGACCTGGGTGGCGATGGCCTGCCGTACCTGCCGCTCGTAGAAGCCCTGCGCGGCCTCGTCCGCGACACGCCGCCCGATCGCCTGCGGGCGCTCCTGGGACCAGCCCGACCGGACCTCGCGGCGCTGCTGCCGGAGCTCGGAGACGTCCATCGCCCGGCCCCGGGTGAGGGGCGGCCGGTCGAAGGCGCGTCGGGGCTGGATCGGGCCCGCCTGTTCGAGCGGTTCATCGGTTTCCTGGGGCGGCTGGGCGAGGAGCAGCCGGCCCTGGCGGTGATCGAGGACGTGCAGTGGATCGATCCCGCCACCCACGACCTGGTGACGTTCCTGGTTCGCAACGTCACGACGGAACACCTCGTGGCGATCCTGACCTGCCGGACCGACGACCTGCCGGCAGGCCATCCCGTGCTGGCCTGGATGGCCGAGCTCGGCCGGGCACCGGGAGGCGCTCGGGTCGACCTGGGCCGCCTCGGCGAGGCCGACATCGCGCGGCAGCTCGAAGCCATCGAAGGTGGTCCCGTGTCGGACCGCGTCATCGACGCCATCTGGCGTCGTTCGGAGGGGCATCCGCTATTCGCCGAAGAGCTGCTCTCGGCCGCCGCGAGCCCCGACGCCGCCGATCGGCCGTCGCTCGTCGAGGTGCTCCTGGGCCGGGTCGGCAGTCTCGGTCCGTCAACCCTGGCCGTCGTCGAGACGCTGGCGGTGGCCGGACGTCCCGTGGACGAGCGGCTGATCGGGCCGCTCCTCGACCGCTCGGCAGGCGAGGTTGGAGCGGCACTCCGCGAGGCGGCGGGTCGTGGCGTCCTCGTTTCCCTGCCCGACGGCCGCCACGCGTTCCGCCACGAGCTGCTGCGAGAGGTCGTGGAGAGCGGCCTGTCGGCCGGCGAACGGCGCGAGCTGCACGAGCGATTCGCACGCATCCTCGAGGCGCGACCGGACCTGGCCGACGGAAGCCCCGCCGGGGCGGCCGGCGAGCTGGCCGTCCACTGGGCGGCGGCCGACCGACCGGTCGAGGCCTACCGGGCGGCCCTCAACGCCGCGGCCGCCGCCGAGAGCATCCACGCTTTCGCCGATGTTGAGCGCCTGCTCGAGCGCGCGATTGCCATGGAGCCAGCGCTGCCAGCCAGCGCGGCGCCCGCCCCAGCCGAGCGGCTCGAGCTCCGACGGCGGGCCGCCGAAGCGGCGGACCTGAGCGGTCATTTCGACCGCGCGATCGAGCTGGTGAGGGACGCGCTGTCGCTGCTCGACGCGGACTCAGATCCCACCCTGGCCGGACTGCTCCACGCCCGGCTCGGCTACCTCACCTGGGCCCGTGGGGACGGCGAGGCCGCGCTGGTTGAGCATCGGGAGGCCGTGCGCCTGGTGCCCGCGGAACCTCCGTCCGTGGAGCGGGCGCGTGTCCTCGGCGCGCTCGGCGGTGCCCTGATGGGCCTCGGGCATTGGAGCGAGTCGCGGGCGGTCTGCCAGTCGGCGATCGAGTGCGCGATGCTCGTCGGGGCCGCGCCGGAGGAGAGCCGGGCGCGAAACATGCTGGGATCGGACCTGGTCGCGCTGGGCGACATCGACGCCGGCCTGACCGAGCTGCGGGAGTCGCGCCGCCTGGCGGCCGCATCAGGTCCGGCGGAGCTGCTCGTGGTGACGATTCACAACCTCGCCCTGAACCTGCTCGCGGCGGACCGACTGGAGGAGGGCCTGGCGGAAGCCTCTGCCGGCCGCGCCGCCGCCCGGGCGAGCGGCCTCGAACGACGCTACGGGATGGATCTCGCCGCGATCGCCGGGGACGTCCTCATCCGGCTGGGCCGCTGGGACGAGGCCGACCTTGCGACCACGGAAGGGCTGGCGCTCGACCAGCGCAACCGGGGGACGACCTATCTCGCCGCCGTGCGCGCCCGGCTGCTGGCCGCTCGCGGCGTCAGCGAGGAAGCCCGACGGCGCCTCGCGGCAATCGATGCTTCCTCGCTCGAGCCGGACATGGCCGCATTCATCGCGCGGGTCGACGCTGAGATCGCCCTGGCCGAGGATCGCCCCGCCCATGCCGCCGAGGCCGCGGAGGGTGGCCTCGATCGCCTCGAGGGCCTCGACGATGTGCTGTGGGGAGCGCCGCTCGCGGGGCTGGGCCTGAGGGCGTTGGCCGACCTGGCCGAGACGGCCCGCGCGGCGCAGGCTTCCGGCGCCGCGAAGGCCGCGGATGATCGGGCCGGGCCCATCCGCGCCCGGCTCGCCGAGCTCGCCGGCCGCACATCGACGCCGAGCGCACGGGCCTGGATCGCGACGGCGGCTGCGGAGGCCGGCCGTCTCGACGCGATACCGAATCCGGCGGCGTGGTTGGCGGCCGCGACCGCCTGGGACGCGGTGCCAGATCCGGCCGAGGCCGCCTACGCCCGCTATCGCCAGGCCGAGGCGCTCCTCCGCCAGGCGGGGGTTCGGGCCGATGTGGGCGACATCCTGCGCGCGGCACACGACACGGCACTGCGACTCGGCGCGGGCCCCCTCGTCGCGTCGATCGAGGCTCTCGCCCGACGCGCACGCATTCAGCTGGGGGAGCGGGCCGCGACCGAATCGTCTGTTTCGGCCGCCGCGCCCCCCAAGGCCGGACGGCGCAGGGCTGCCTCGCCGGCCGGATTGTCGGCTCGCGAGATCGAGGTGCTGCGGCTCGTTGCGGCCGGTCGCTCGAATGGCGAGATCGCCGAGCGCCTGTTCATCACCCGCAAGACCGCGGGCGTGCACGTGACCCACATCCTCGACAAGCTGGGCGTATCGAACCGAGTTGAAGCTGCGATGGCGGCGGCCCGGCTCGGCCTGGCCGACGACCCCACGACGGACGTTCGGCCCCGCTAGCGCCCGGGCCCCGCTAGCGTCCGGGCCCCGCTAGCGCCCGGACCCGGCCAGCGCCGGCGTCAGCGCTTCGACGCGCCGGACCGGGCTGTGGTCTGCGGCGTCCGGACCTCTTCGGAGAACACCTGGATGGGAATGCCCTGGACCTTGTCGGGCACGCCGATCAGGACGTCGCGGATGATGCGGCCGCTCTTGAGGTTCGCGGCGGCGACGCCGGCGATGCACCTGTGCAGCTCACCGGGCTTGTCCTCCTTGACCCAGCACAGGGTGAGCTCCGGGTCCCGGCCGTGCTCGAAGACGCGGAAGCGGTACTTGTGCTCCTTGAGGACCGCGGCTGCGCGGGCCTCCTGACCGTCCTCCACCGCGAATGCAAATTCGCCCCCGTATTCGACGTTGCTTCCGCCCGCGCCTCCCAGGTTGACGCCCGCCTCCGCCAGCCGCCTGAGGAGCAGCTCGACATCGGGCGGTGATGTCGCCGGCACGGTTCGGATCTGCTGATGCATCGACGGTTCCTCCACGGCTCGGCGCCGTCCGTCCGTCGCGGCCGGACCCGCGCACCGCGCATCGTACGCCGCGGTTGCAGCCTAAAACGCCAATCGGCCGGGCGATCCGTCGAGTGA
>JALZAF010000193.1 GCA_030948505.1 Chloroflexota bacterium | reverse complement strand
GTCGAACGGATCGATGCCAAGCACCGCGCCGGCGATGGCTGTCGCGACCTCCCAGCGGATGAACTCGCCGGCCAGGTCGATGGCCTCGCGCAGGTCAATCCGAATGACGGGATGCCCGGCCGCCTCGGCGGCCTCGGCGAACCTGTCCGCGGCGGCACCTCCGGACGAGCCGCTGAGTGCCAGCCGCACGAAGACCCGGTCGTCGCCGTACGCCGCAGGCTGTCCGAGCGGCTCCTCGTCGACCGGCACGATGCCCACGCCGTGCTTGCCGGTGCTTTCGGCGATGAGCTGCTCCGCCCACGCACCGAAGGCCACGATCTCCGGGTCGGCCAGGAACGTCAGCTTGTCGCGCCCGGCCCTGGCCAGCGTGCCCATCGCCAGGCCCAGGCTGAGGCCCGGGTTGCGCGACGGCTCCGGGTCGCGGCAGCGGAAGAGCATCGCCCCGGCATTGGCGAGCACGGCGTCGAGATCGAGACCGATCAGCGCCGCCGGGACCAGCCCCACATAGCTCAAGGCGGAGTAGCGGCCGCCGATGTCGGGCGGGTTGAGGAACACCTCGCGCAGCTCATCGTGATGGGGGATCGCGGCCAGGCTCTTGCCCGGATCGGTGATGGCGACCATCAACGTGCCCGGTGACTGGTCGGCGTCGCGGGCGCGGAGCCCGGCGTCGACCCGGGCCCAGGCCTCGGCCTGGAAGGCCAGCGGCTCGGTCGTCGTGCCCGACTTGGAGGCCACGATGAACAGCGTCGCCAGTGGATCGAGGTCGTCGAGGACGCGGCCCACATTGTCCGGATCCGTCGAATCGAGGATCCGCAAATTGAGCCAGCCGTCGCCAACGCCGAACGTCTTGACGAGAACGTCGGGGGCCAGACTGCTGCCGCCCATGCCCATCACGACCGCGGTCGTGAAGCCCGCTTCCCGAGCACCCTTGGCAAAGCCTTCGAGGGCCGCCACCTGGAGGCTGAAGTGGTCGACGGCATCCAGCCAACCCAGGCGCTCCGCGATGGCCGCCTGGACCCGCTCGTCCGTGGACCACAGGGTCGTGTCGCGGTCGAAGAGGCGCTCTGCCCAGTGCTCGTCGCGAGCCCGCGCGGCGGCCTCGTCGTACGCCTGCTCGGACTCGCCGGGCAGAGCCAGCGAGAGGTCGAACGTGGGGGGCGAGGCCTTGTCGGGCATGGTGTCTCCGAATGGTAGACCTCGGACGGATGGCGGTCGCGGAGCTCCGCCTCCAACCTCGGTGAGCGAGTGGCGAGTTTTCGTGGAGGGTGCTTCAGCCGAACTCCCTGGATTCGATGGCGAGGACCTTGTTCAGCCGTCGCTGGTGGCGCGCTTCGCCGCTGAACGTGGCGCCGAGGAACGCGGTCGCGCATTCCATCGCCACCGCCGGTCCGATGACGCGTGAGCCCAGAACCAGCACGTTCATGTCGTCGTGCTCGACGCCCTGGTGCGCGGAGTACGTGTCGTGGCAGACCGAGGCACGGACGCCGCGGATCTTGCAGGCCGCGATCGACGCTCCCACTCCGGATCCGCAGATCAGGATGCCGCGATCCGCCTTGCCCTCCTTGATGGCGAGGCCGAGTCGCAGGGCGAAGTCGGGATAGTCATCCAGCGGGTCCGAGCCGTCGCCGCCCAGATCGATCCACTGGTGCTCACCGGCGAGGCCGGCCGCGGCCAGTCCGCGCAGCAGGTCCGCCTTCATGGCCGCCCCGGCATGGTCCGCCGCGAACGCCACCCTCACGGCGTCAGTCGTGCCCGGGATCGGACCCGGACGTGCGGGCGACGCCGCTGTCGCCGGAGCGGATCGTGGGGTGCTTGCCGGAGTTGTGGCTGGTCCGGCCGCCGGCCGGCAGGTGACCGGGCTCCTTGGTCGGCACGGGGCCGTGCACAGTGCCGGCGAGGACCCGCCGCGCGACCTGGACGACCCGCCCCGGGGTGAACCCGAAGTGCTCGAAGATCGTGCCCGCCGGCGCCGACGCGCCGAAGTGATCGAGGCCCATGACCGCGCCCAGGTCGCCGACCCAGCGCTCCCAGCCGAGCGAGACGCCCACCTCGATCGCGAGGCGCTTGCGCACCTTGTCCGGGAGCACGGACTCGCGGTAGCGCTTCGACTGGGCCTCGAACAGCTCCCAGCAGGGCAGGCTCACCACCCGCGTGGGCGTGCCCGCCTTCTCCAGTTTCGGGGCCGCCGCCATCGCCAGCTGGAGCTCGGAGCCCGTCGCCATGAGGATCAGCCGCGGCTTGCCGCCCTTTGCCTCGCGCAGGACGTAGCCCCCGCGGCGCACGCCCCGGCGGGCCTTCTCCGCGGTCCCTTCCAGCGTGGGCAGCTTCTGCCGGGTGAGTGAAAGCGCGACTGGGCCAGAAGGCGACGCGGTGTGGCGTTCGATCGCCAGCGCCCATGCCGCAGCCGCCTCATTCGCGTCGCCCGGCCGGACGAACCACAGGTTGGGAATCGCCCGCAGCGCCGCGTAGTGCTCGACCGGTTGGTGCGTAGGCCCGTCCTCGCCCAGGCCGATCGAGTCGTGGGTCCAGACGTACACCACGTGCAGCCCGGACAAGGATGCGAGGCGTACCGCGCCGCGCATGTAGTCGCTGAAGGTCAGGAACGTGGCGGCGTAGGGGATGAAGCCGCCGTGATAGGCGATCCCGTTGGCGACGCCGCCCATGGCGTGCTCGCGGACGCCGAATCGCAAATTGCGGCCGTTCTCCGCGGGGCCGAAATCGCCCGCGCCCTTGATGTCGGTCAGATTCGATTCGGACAGGTCGGCCGCGCCCCCGAACAGCTCCGGCACCGGCTGCGCCAGGGCCTGGATCGCCGCCTGGCTGGCCTGTCGCGTTGCCAGCTCCTCGCCCACGGCATAGGTGTTGAGGCCGCGGTCCCAGCCCTCCCGCAGCTCACCCGCCAGCCGCCGCCTGAGCTCCGCCGCCAGGTCGGGATGCTCGGCGCTGTAGCGGTCCAGCCGCGCCTTCCACTCCGCGACCAGCTCCTTGCCGCGGGGGACCGCCGCGCGGAAGACGCGACGCGCTTCGTCGGGGACATAGAAGGTCCTGTCGGGATCCCAGCCATAGGCCAGCTTCGTCAGCCGGACCTCTTCCTCGCCCAGCGGCTGGCCATGTGCCTTCTGGCTGTCCTGGCGATTCGGGCTGCCGTAGCCAATGTGTGTCCGGACGGCGATGAGGCTGGCCCGGACGTCGTTTCGCGCCGCCTCGATGGCGCGAGCGATGGCCTCGACGTCGTTCCCGTCCGCGACTCGCTGTATATGCCAGCCATAGGCATCGAACCGCTGCAGCACGTCCTCGCTCCACGCCCAAGACGTGGGCCCGTCGAGCTGGATGTGGTTGTCGTCGTACAGGAAGATCAGCTTGCGCAACCGAAGATGCCCGGCCAGCGAGGCGGCTTCGGAGGCGATGCCCTCCTGGAGGTCGCCGTCGGAGCAGATGCCGTACGTCCAGTGGTCGACGACCGGATGACCGTCGCGATTGAACTCGGCGCCCAGGCGGCGCTCCGCGATGGCCATGCCGACAGCGTTGGCGAAGCCCTGGCCCAGCGGTCCGGTCGTCGCCTCCACGCCCGGTGTGAGGCGCCATTCCGGGTGGCCAGGCGTCTTCGAGCCCCACTGCCGGAACGCCTTGAGGTCGTCGAGCGAGAGGTCGTAGCCGGTGAGATGGAGGAGCGAGTAGAGGAGCATCGACGCGTGGCCGGCGGACAGCACGAAGCGGTCGCGGTCCGGCCAGTCAGGGTCCGTCGGCGCGTGGCGGAGGAACCTGGTCCACAGGGCGTAGGCCATCGGCGCGGCCCCCATCGGTGCGCCGGGATGCCCCGAGTTGGCCTTCTGGACCGCGTCGATGGAGAGGGTCCGGATGGTGTCGATGGCCAGCCTGTCGAGGCCTGTCTCGGCGATCGTCATGGCGACGAGGCTCCGCTTCTCGCGCACGGGGTCGGAGGCGCATTGTACGGCGGCGAGCCCTGCGTTCCTCGCGCTCGCGCCGACCCGGACGTTGCAGATCGGTATCCTCGACGACATGCCGAGACTGCCCCATCGACGGTCCTCCAGCGGCGGCCCGCGCGCCGTCGTCGTCGGCGACCTGGTCGTCGACGTCGTCGTGAAGCCGCAGCGACCCCTCGAATCGGGCACCGACGTGCCAGGCCTCGTCTCGATCCGGCAGGGTGGCTCGGCGGCGAATACCGCCCGCTGGCTCGGCCGGCTGGGCGTCCGGACGACGCTCATCACCGCCGTCGGACGCGACCCGGCGGGTCGGGCGCTCGTGTCCGCCATCGAGACAGAGCGGCTCAAGGTGCGCGCGTCGCGGGTCAGCGGCGCACGGACGGGGCGGATTGGCGTGGTCGTCGGTCCGGGCGGGGAGCGCTCCTTCGTCGCCGATCGCGGCGCGGCGGACATGCTGCGCGCGACAGACCTGCAGCCCGAATGGTTCGAGGACGCGGACCTGTTGCACCTGCCGGCCTACTCGCTCATCGCCGCCCTCGGCCCGGCCGCCCGCCGTGCCGTCGAGCTGACCCGCGCGGCCGGCGGCGTGGTCAGCGTCGACCTCGCGTCTGTCGGGCCGCTGCTCGAGGGCGGACGGCGTGCGGCGGTCGCGATGATCGCCGAGACTGCGCCCGACCTGCTGTTCGCAACGAGCGCGGAGGCGGAGGCGTTGCTCGGCATGCACGTTGCCGAGGGCCTGCTCGATCTCGCTCCCATCGCGGTCGTGAAGCGCGGCTCGAAAGGCGCGACGGTATTCGCCCGCGAACCATCCGAACGGGTCCGCTTCGAGGTGGCCACGGAGCGCCTGCTGGTGACCGACACGACCGGCGCGGGCGACGCGTTCGACGCCGGCTTCATCGCCGACTGGTTGGGGACGCGGACATCGGGCCGGTCGATCGCCACGGGCCTGCGACGAGCGGCGGTCGCGGGCCATCGGGCGGCCGCGCGGCAGCTCGTCGCCGAGCGGCCGGAGATCCCGCTCGTCTAGATGGGCACCGGCGAGCAGCCCGATCCGGAGCACCGCATGGCCCTCGCGGATCGGCTCGTCATCGCGCCGGAGGTGGCCGCGGCGATTGCCGCGGGCACGCCCGTCGTCGCGCTCGAATCGACCCTCATCAGCCATGGCCTGCCATACCCGGACAACGTCGACGTTGCGCGTGCCTCCCAGGACGCCGTCAGGGCGGCCGGTGCGGTTCCGGCGACCGTGGCGATTCGCGGCCGCCGCGTCCTGGTGGGATTGAGCAACGCGGACCTCGAAGCGCTTGGGGCGGCTGAGCCGGGGTCCATCGCCAAGGCCGCCCGGCCAACACTGGCAGCGGCCCTTGCCACCACGGGCTGGGCGGCCACGACGGTCTCCGCGACGATGATCGCGGCTCATGCGGCCGGGATCATCGTGTTCGCGACCGGTGGCATCGGCGGCGTTCACCGCGGCGCGCTGGCCGCGGCCGGCGACCGAATATCGAGCGACCGCCCGAAGCCACCGACGTTCGACATCTCCTCCGACCTCGAGGAGCTGGCACGCACTCCCATGGTCGTCGTCTGCGCCGGTCCCAAGGCAATCCTCGACGTGCCGGCAACCATCGAGTACCTCGAGACTCGCGGCGTTCCGGTGATCGCCGTCGGCCAGGCGGATGTACCCGGTTTCTTCGCCCGTTCGAGCGGCGTCCGCGCGCCGATCTCCGCGCCGGATATTCCTGCCGCGGCACGCCTCGCTGCGATCCACATTGCCCTGGGTATCGGCGGCGGAGTCCTCATCTGCGTCCCCGTGCCCGAGGCCAACGCCCTGCCGCCGCGGACGACAAGAGAGGTCGTCGACCGAGCCGTCGTCGAGGCCGATGCGCAGGGGATCGCCGGACCCGCCCTGACGCCATGGCTGCTGGCCCGTGTGGCGACCCTGACCGAGGGTGCTTCAGTCCGGGCCAATCGGGCGCTCATCATCAACAACGCCGCCGCCGCTGGGCAGATCGCGAGGCTCCTGTACGCATGACCAGCAACCAGGCGCCCGCGATCGACGTGCGCGGCGTGCGGCGCGTCTATCGCGCCAAACCGAAGGCCATCGTCGCCCTCGACGGCATCGACCTCGAGGTCGCGCCGGGCGAATTCTTCGGGCTGCTCGGTCCCAACGGGGCCGGCAAGACGACGCTCATCAAGATCCTGACCACGCTGCTCCTGCCATCGAGCGGCACGGCGCGCGTCTTCGGATTCGACGTCGAGCGCGAGACGAAGAAGATCCGCCGGATCATGAACATGGTCGCCGGCGGTGAGCAGTCCGGCTACGGAATCCTGACCGTGCGCGAGAGCCTCTGGATGTTCAGCCAGTTCTACGGACTGTCGAGTCGTGACGGCTGGCGGCGCGCGGACGAGCTGATCGAGACGGTCGACCTTCGGGAACAGCGCCTGCAACGCGTTTCTACGCTGTCGACCGGCCAGCGGCAGAAGATGAACGTCGCCCGTGGGCTGCTCAACGACCCGTGGATCTTCTTCCTCGACGAGCCCACGCTGGGCCTCGACGTCTCCGCCGCCCGCTCCGTGCGCGAGCTGATCCTGGCCTGGAAGGCGGCCCTGCCCGGCCGGACGGTCCTGCTGACGACCCACTACATGGCGGAGGCGGACGAGCTGTGCGAGCGGATCGCGATCGTCGACCACGGCCGCATTCTTGCCATCGGCTCGCCGGCGGAGCTGAAACGGCGCGTCCAGCGCGAATCGATCTTCCGCCTCGAGCTGGACCGCCTGGACGGCGGGGTGGCCTCGCTGGCCCGGCTGCCGGGCGTCGTCAGCGCCTCGGCTGCGGCGGCGGACGAGGAGAACGGCAGCTCGGAGCGCCAGACCGTGGTCATCAACCTGGCCCTGGCGGAAGACGGGGCGCTCGGTGGAGTGGTCACCACCCTGACCCAGCGTGGCGCCCACATCCTGGCCTTGCAGAAGTCCGAACCCACCCTCGAGGACGTCTTCGTCGAGCTCGTGGGCCGCGGCTTCGGCGAGGCCGACGCCGAGGCCGAGCCGCGCGAACCGGTGCCGGCCTGATGGCGGCGTTCCTGCATCCGCCAACCGCCAGCCCGGCGGAGGCCGCGGCCTGGACCCGGCGCAAGGTCGTCGCCACCAATCTCCGCTCGGTGTGGGGCCGCGCCTACCCCCGGATCATCGGCCTGACGCGCGAGAAGTCGTGGCTCTTCTTCGAGATCCTGCTGCCGTTCCTCACGACCTCCGCGTTCGTGTTCGTCTACCGCGCGCTGCAGGCCCCGCCGCAGTACATCGGCTTCGTGGTTCTCGGCGGCGTGATGACCGCGTTCTGGCTGAATGTCATCTGGATGATGGCCAGCCAGCTGTGGTGGGAGAAGAGCCAGGGCAACCTGGAGCTCTACTTCGCCGCGCCGATGAACATGATGAGCGTGCTGTTCGGAATGGCCGTCGGCGGCATCGTGATGAGCTCGGGGCGGGCGATCGTCGTCCTCGTGGTCGCCACCTTCGTCTACGGCGTGTCGTTCGCCGTCGACCAGTGGCTCCTGCTGCTGGCCGTGTTCGGCCTGACGCTCGTCGCGCTGTACGGCCTGGGCATGGTGCTCGCCAGCCTGTTCCTGATGTGGGGCCGGGAGGCATTCCATCTCACCCAGGCGCTGATGGAGCCCATCTACTTCGTGTCCGGGCTCAACTTCCCCGTGGCTCGTTTGGGCCTGCTGGGCGCCGTGGCCATCTCCATCCTGCCGCTGGCGGTCGGCCTGGACGCGATGCGACAGCTGGCCTTTGTCGGTACCGACTATCCGAAGGGCACGCCGCCGCCCGCGATCGAGGCCCTCATCCTGGTGGCGATGTCGGTTGTGTCGCTGCTACTCGCTCGCTGGATGCTGGCGACGATCGAGCGCATGGCGCGCCGCGAGGGCCGGTTGTCGGTCCGCTGGCAATGACGACGTCGCCCCGCACCTCGCCCCACTCCGCGACACCATCCGGCTTCGACCCGGCTCGCGCGCTTGGGCGCGGTCCGCGCGACACGTGGCGCAGCTTCGTGACCGCCGCGCGGCTGGGCTGGCAGATGGAGGCCAACTGGACGGATCCGCTGCCGTTCCTGATCTATTCCATCGCCAAGCCCCTGGCAGCCACGCTGATATTCGTGGTCATGATCGAGGTCATCGGCGGGCCGGGCAGCCACGCGTTACGGGGCTTCGTCATCGTCGGCACCGCCCTCTGGTCATTGGTCGTGAGCGGCATCTCCGGGATCGCCTGGTCCATCCTCGACGACCGCGAGCGCTACCGGATGCTCAAGTACCTGTACGTCAGCCCGAGCGACTTCCTGGTGATGCTGCTCGGCCGTGGCGTGGCGCGCGTGGCGGTGGGAGCCGCGGGCGCGCTCATCACGCTGGCCATCGGCATCGTCGGGCTGGGCGTGGCCTTCGATCCCGGTCGCGTCGACTGGCCGCTGCTCGGGGTCGCGATGCTGCTGGGACTGGTCGCGATCATTGCGATCGGCGTGATCATGGCCGGGATCTGCATCCAGACGCGCCAGGAATCGTGGTCCTACCCTGAGGCGGTCGCTGGCGCGATGTTCCTCGTCAGCGGCGCCGTGTTCCCGCTGTCCGTCCTGCCCGCCGCCGTCCAGCCCCTCGGCTGGCTGACGCCGCTCACGTGGTGGATCGAAGGTGTGCGGCGGGCGCTCTTCCCGGACGGACTCAGTGCGATCGGTGGTCCAGGTTCGGTGTTCACAGCCTTGACTGGGCAGGCCCAACCCGGCTCGCCGGAGATCGTTCTCGCCTTGCTGGTCACGGGGGCGCTGGTTACACTCGCCGCGGCACTCGTCTTCCGGGGCAGCGAGCATCGAGCCAAGGACCGCGGCCTGCTCGATCAGACCACTGGCTCCTGAGCCGACAGCCCACCCGCCCGGCCGAACTGCAGGAGCGCGCATGCGGATCTACGAGGGAAGTCCTCGCGAGGACTTCGAGGAGGTCTTCCGCTCGATCGGCGCGTTCCTCGACCAGCGTGGAATGAAGGAAGTGCTGCTGGCCGAGGCGCCGGACGGCTTCATCGTCCAGGGCCTGGTAACGACCATCGCCGCGCCCGATTCGAAGACCGAACCGGGCCAGGTCGCCAAGGAGACCTTGACCTTCCTGGACGACGACATCGCCCGGTTCATGGAAGAGGCGCTCGTCCGGCGGGGCCGGGGCGAGGCCACGCCCAGCGCTGGCGAGGCGGGCTACTATGAGTCGGCGTTTCGCGTCCTCGGTCGGTACATGGACGAGCAGAAGCCGCGCGACGTGTTCTTCTTCGAGCAGGACGGTGCCTTCGTCCTTCGCCTGCTCACCAGTGCCGCGGCGGGGTCGCGGCATGTCCTGGCCGAATTCACCCGCGAAGACATCGCCGACATGATCGCCAAGGCGCCGGCGTTGCGCTTCTAGCGACCCAAACCGAGACCAAGAACGAGACCCAAACCGCCACGACGTCCGCGGCGGGAGCAGCCCAGTAATGGAGAGAGAGAAGGAGTTCGGATGAAGGCCCTCAAGACGGTTGCCGTCGCCCTGGGGATCACCCTCGGGGCCCTGATCATCATCCCGCTGGTCGTGCTGGCCGGCCTGTTCGTGTGGCTCAAGCTGACCGAGGAATCGGACGAGGATACGCTGGAGCTCGAGCAGGAAACCGTCTGATCGAACCGCCTCTCTCCAGCGATGCCCAGGCGGTGCTGCGCGCCCTGCGCCGCACCCGCCAGATCCGCGACTTCCGCCCGGATCCTGTGCCCCAGGGGCTGCTCGACGAGCTGCTCGAGGTGGGGCGCTGGTCCGGCAGCGCGAGCAACAGCCAGCCCTGGACGTTCATCGTGATTCGCGATGCGGGCACTCGCACGCGCCTGGCGGAGCTGGCGCCAAATGCCCGCCACGTGGCGAAGGCGCCGCTGGTGCTCGCGATCGCGATGTCCGGAGAGCACCCCGGCTGGGAGGCCTACGACGAGGGCCGGGTCGCGGAGCGGATCCTCGTCGCGGCAACCGCGCTGGGCCTGGGTGCGGGGATCGGCGGGGTCAACGACGCGCGCCGTGCGGCGGTGGCGGAGCTGCTCGGCATTCCGCAGCCCGGCTACGTGCGGACCATGATCTCGCTCGGCTACCCGACGGCCGAAGCGAGCGCACCGAAGTCGGCACCCGGCCAGGCGCGCAAGCCATTGGCCGACCTCGTCCGCCACGAGCGGTTCGGCTGAGCAGACGTTCCTCGCCGCCGCCCGAGATCGGTCCGGCCGCGCCCCCGCCGCCGCTCGAGCCGGGCTCCCCGCCGCTGGCCATCCTCGTCGACTACGACGGGACCATCGCCCAGACCGACGTGTCCGATGCGCTCATGGCGGACTTCGTGACCGCCGAATGGGAAGCCCGCGCCGCCGAATACGACGCCGGCCTCGTTGGCTCGCGGCGGTTGATGGAGTGGGAAGTGGGCCTCATCACGTCGGACCCGGCCGCGCTGCGCGAGTTCGCCGCGGCACAACCTCACGATCCGGGCTTCGCGCCTCTCGTTAAGCGGGCCCGGTCGGACGGCATCCCGGTCGAAGTGGTCAGCGACGGCTTCGGCTTTTTCATCCCGGCGGCGCTCGCGTCGCTCGGTGTGCCGGACGTGCCGGTCGTTTCGGCGCGGACCACCTTTGGTCCTGATGCCCGTCCGCGCATCGAATTCCCCAACGGCCACCCGCGCTGCTTTGTGTGCGGGACCTGCAAGCGCAACCGGGTGCTTGATCATCGGGCCGCCGGCCGGGCGGTGGTTTTCATCGGCGACGGCGAGAGCGATCGCTACGCCGCGGGCTACAGCGACATCGTGTTCGCCAAGCGCGCCTTGGTGAAGCTGTGTGTCGAGAACGGCTGGCCTTTCCGGCGATGGACCGAGTTCGCGGAGATCGACGCCTGGCTGGCAGACACGATCGCCGCGTGGCACGCGGACCCGGGGACGATCCCAGCGCCATCCACCCGGCCGTTCTTCTGCGGTCCGGAAGTTTGGGGCGAGGGCCGCTGGGATCCGCCCGCGTCGGCCGGACGGCTGGAGTTGCCGCGCACCTGATTCGGCTGATTGCGCCGCCGGGCGTGCGCTATGATTCAGTCGCGTTCGTTACGTGACCCCTTCCCCGAGCGTGCCCGTCCGAACACCCGGACGCACGAGAACTTGGGAGCAAGAAAGGGGGCAGTGTGGGGACACCGGCGCGAACGCGACCCGCACGGCTCACAGACGGCTGACCCAGTACGCCGTCCGGGAGTCTGCGCCGCCGGCCCTAGGCGCGCCCAGCGTGTCGACCGCGCTTTGGTGGACGTGCCCTTCCGCCAACGTCTCTGGAGGATCTTCATGCATCGATTCCGTGGTTTCTCGTTGCTCGCGGCGTTGGCCGCACTTGCCCTGGTCATCGTTCCGATGACCGCTGCTCTCGCCGACGGCGGGGGGCGCCATTTGAGCGCCACGCCGTGGGTTTACGTTGGCAAAGCGAACGATCCCAACGGTTGCGGCAACCCCTATCCGGCCGGCAGCAGAATCGTCACCTCGGCCTGGCTGGGCGGGATGGGTCTACCCGATGACGGGACAAGCCCGAACACACAGGGTCCCGTTACCTCTGCGAGCGCGACAGCTCCCTCCGCCAACGATCCCCACCTTGGACTGCTCCTCAACAAGAACGGCCCGACGGGCGATTGTTCGTCGGCGGGCGCGACGATCAACGGCGTCAAGGGGATGGTTGTCACCGCGACCTTCCATCTTGGGTATGACTATCGCAACGGCGGTCATTGCGGCGCCGGCGCTCCGCGCTTCAACGTCGATACGGACAAGGGCTTCTTCTTCGTCGGCTGCGCCAATGCCCCCCAGGTTGGAGCTCCCCAAGATCCCGGCCAGTGGATGCGGACCCGTTCGATCGTGGAGAAGTGCGGTTCGGAATGTTTCGCTGGTTCAATCCCCGATGGCGCCACGATCAAGAGCATCGACATCGTGTTCGATGAGGGTACCGACACCGCCAACAATGACACCCAGGGCGTCGGCTTGGCCGTCATCGACAACATCGATATCAACGGAACCCTGATCACCCGCGGATCCGGGATCGAGCCCGGCGGCGGCGGTGGTGAGAACGACGACCACGGCGGCCACGGTGGCCACGGTGGCGGCAATAACGACAACGGTGGTGGCCGAAACGGCGACTAGCTAATAGGGGATCGTCAGCGGCGGACACCGTCCGCCGC
>JALZAF010000186.1 GCA_030948505.1 Chloroflexota bacterium | reverse complement strand
CGCGGGTCCAGGCCGCGGCGGATCGAAATCAGCCTCACCGCGTCGGCCATGTTCGCGTTGGCCACTTTGATCACCGCGCTCGCAGCCTCGATGAGGCCCATCCCCAATGGCCCGGCGACCTTGCTGTTAATTACTTGCTCGGCGGCGGAGTGGTCGAGCGTCATCCCGCCGCCGACGAGCTCCGTTCCCAGGCGCCCAAGGACGACGTTGGCGTCGGTGTTGGTTGGCTCGTTACCCCCTCGGAGGTAGCAGGCTGGGCCCGGATCGGCGCCGGCGGATTGGGGGCCGTTGCGAAGGGAACCTGCCTGGTCGATCCACGCTAGCGAGCCGCCGCCGGCGCCGATCGTGAGGATCTCGATGCTGGGGAAGCTGATCGGATAGCCATACTCGACAGCCCACTCGTTGGTCGTGCGCATCTCGCCATCGTGGACTAGTGCGATGTCGGTGCTGGTGCCGCCCATGTCGAGCCCGATCGCGTTCCGATGGCCGCACCGCAGCGCCAGCTCCCGGCTCGCGATGGCGCCAGCGGCGATGCCCGATCCGGCAAGGCGCACTGCATACTTCTCTACCAGGGCCTCCGTCATCACACCTCCGCCGGAGTGAAGAAGCAGAAGGTCGCCCTTATAGCCGCCCTCGCGCAGGCGTTCGCCCAGGCGCTTGACGTAGCCCCCGACCAGGGGCGACAGCACGGCGTTCGCGACCGTGGTCGAGAACCGCTCGTACTCGAAGATCTCCGGCAAGATCTCGCTGGAGGTCGAGACCGCGACCCCCGGCAGCTCCTCCTGGAGGATTTCTCGCATTCGCTGCTCGTTCGCCGGATTGGCGTATGCGTTGATGAAGCAGACCGCCACGGCCTGCACCCCCCGCCTCGACAGCTTGGCCGCTACGGCCCGGGCCTCGTCCTCGTCGAGGGGCTCCAGCACTCGTCCGGTGTAGTCGATTCGCTCGCTCACCTCCAGGCGGTCACGGCGCCGGATGTAGGGAGGTGCAACGTCGTTGTACGCGTCCCAAAGATCATTCTTGGTGCCGCGCCGGATCTCGAGCACGTCGCGAAAGCCCTTGGTCGTGACCACTGCTGCCGGCGGAAAGCGCCGCGTAATAAGCGCGTTCGTCGCCACGGTGGTCCCGTGTGAGAAGAGCGTCACATCGCCGAGGTCCACGCTCGCCGCAGCAACGCCGTTCATGACCGCTTCCATCGGGTCGTGTGGCGTCGAGGGCACCTTGGCAACATCGACCTCCGCGCTGTCTTCGTCGAGCACGAACACATCAGTGAAGGTGCCGCCGACGTCTACGGCCACTCTGTACCTGGACATCGTTCCTCTCTTCCTGGTCCTGCGGTCTCCCTACTCTTCAGGCGAGCGCTTGTTCGGTCAGGTACTCGGTGTGGTATGCGCCAAGACGGAAGCCCGGGTCGTCGAGCATCCGCAGGTGGAACGGGATCGTCGTGTGGATGCCTTCGACCGCGAACTCTTCCAACGCCCGCTTCCCGCGTGCGATCGCCTCGTCTCGATGGCGTCCCCAGACGATCAGCTTGGCCACGAGAGAGTCGTAGAAAGGCGGAATCGTGTACCCGTCGTAGAGCGCGGTGTCGACCCGCACGCCGGGGCCGCCGGGCAGCTCGAGCGCTTTAATCTGTCCCGGGCTCGGGCGGAAGTCTGCATCGGGGTCCTCAGCGTTGATCCGAAACTCGATCGCCGCGCCGTGCTGCAGGATCTCCGCCTGAGTGACCGCAAGCGGCTCGCCCGCGGCTACGCGAAGCTGTTCCTTGACGAGATCAACGCCGGTGGTCATCTCGGTGACCGGGTGCTCCACCTGGATGCGCGTGTTCATCTCGATGAAGTAGAACGCCTTGTTGGCGTCGAGGATGAACTCGACGGTCCCGGCGTTCGTATATCCGGCCGCGCGTGCGAGGCGCACCGCGGACGCCGTCATCGCCTCGCGCGTGGCCAAATCCAACGCCGGGGAGGGCGACTCCTCGAGGAGCTTCTGGCGGCGGCGCTGGATCGAGCATTCGCGCTCGAATAGGTGGACCACGTTGCCTTGCGTGTCGCCGATGATCTGAACTTCGACGTGGCGGGGGCCCGCGATCAGCTTCTCGAGGTAGAGCGCTGGGTTGCCGAACGCCGCCTCCGCTTCGCGGGCCGCCGCGGCGACTCCTTCCACGAGCTCGTCGGCGTCGTTGGCGATTCTGATTCCTCGACCCCCGCCGCCGGCCGCGGCTTTGATCATCATCGGGTAGCCGATGTCCTCTGCGATTGAGACCGCCTCACTTGGCCCGACCGTCCCATCCGTGCCGGGGACGACTGGGACCCCAGCCTCGCTGGCGAGCTTCTTCGCTGCCGCCTTATCCCCCATCACGTCGATCGCGTCGGGGGGAGGTCCGACCCACGTCAGGTTCGCGGCCTCGCACAGACGCGCGAATTCGGCGTTCTCCGCTAGGAACCCATAACCCGGATGGACGGCGTCAGCGCCGCTGTGCTTCGCGGCCTCGATC
>JALZAF010000180.1 GCA_030948505.1 Chloroflexota bacterium | reverse complement strand
AGCCGCGCCCTTGCGGGCGCGGCTCTCGTTGTGCGGTGGGTCAGCTGGCGCGCTAGCGGCGCCCTGGCCGTGGCTCAGTTAGCGGATGAACCCGATGACCTTCGGGGTGCTCTGCCCGGCGGTCGCGTTGTTGATGCTGTAGTCAATCGTCGCGCCGGTCGCCACGATCGAACCGGAGAGGAAGTGGATCCACAGGCCACTCGACCCGTTCCCGCCCTGGACCTTGTCGAGGAAGACGAGCGCGAAGCCGGTCGGGATGACGGTCGAGTTGCCGATGTCGCCGTTGATCACGAGGAGGGTGACGACGCGCCGGCTGTCCGGAGCGTGATTGGTCCACGTCTCGGTGGGAGCGCTGTCGATGCGAGCATGGAGGGCGGCAAGGACGGTCGAGTCGAACCCGCTGATGCTGCCGGCCGTGCACGCCTTGGGCGGGGTACCACAGCCCTTGCCGGACGTGACGGGGATCGTGAGCCCGCTGCCGAATGCGTCAGCGAGGGTCTGTCCGTACTTGGCCAGCCCAAGCCAGGGCCCAACCTTCGGGGGTCCGTACTCTAAAGAGCTAGCGGCGGCGACCAAGGTTTCATCGGCGCGATCGCCGAAGGTCCTGTCGCCAAGACCCGAAGGTCCTGCCTCCGCCGCTGTCGGTCGAAGCGCGCTTTCGACATCCGTGCTGCTCGAGTGCTGTCCCGATCCCTTGGGTGACGTGCCTTTCAAGCTGCGTCGAATCGGTGCGCCCCTGCATCGCCGTCGGGTGACCTGCTGACGGTCAGAGGTTCGGTGGACTGCACGGCAGCGGGTCGCTGGCCGACTGTGGCTGGGACATTGCCGGTGGCCGTGCAAGCAAACCCAGCCTTGCTGGGTGCCGGATCAGCTCTCGTCGGCTCGCTCGCCCGGGAGCACGACCGTGAATGTGGCGCCCCGACCCGGTCGTGACGGTTCGAGCACCAGGTCGCCGCCCATTGCCACGCACAGCGCTCGCGAGACGTACAGACCGAGGCCGCTGCCTTGATCTGCCTGCTCACCCTGGCCGCGCACGAATCGCTGGAAGAGGCGACCGCGGTCAGCGGCCGCTACGCCCGGGCCATGATCGGCGACGGTAAGCCGCAGGCGCGAGCCAGGCTCGTCGACGGCGATTTCGACCTCGATCGCCATCCCGCCGTACTTGACAGCGTTATCCAGCAAGGCCCACAGCACCTGGTCGAGCTGGTCAGCGTCGGCAACCGCAAGCCAGCCAGCCGAACGATCGTCGAGCGCGAAGGGCACGTCGCCAACCGCGAGGGCTTCCCAGGCGCGCCGAACACGTTGTCCGAGGGCGACCACCTCGCTGCGGGGACGGAGGGCGCCCGACTCGAGGCGGGTCACCGTCAGCAGCTGCCGGACCATTCTGGACAGGCGGTCGGACTGCTCGGCGATGATCGCGAGGCGTCGGTCTGGGCGGTCGCCCAGCAGCTGCTCGGTGTAGGCGCGGATGCTGGTCAGCGGCGTCTGGAGGTTGTGGCTGACCCCGCGCAAGAAGTCGTCCTTGGCGGCGTCGAGCTCGAGGAGCTGGGCGTTCTGAGCTTCGACCCGCTCGAACAGTTGGGCATTGCGGATGGCGACGGCAATCTCGCTGGCGAAGAGCTCGAGCAGGTCCTGGTCGGCGCGCTCCCAGGTGCGGGTCGCAGGCAGTCGTCCGACGAGGACCCCCAGCCGCTCGCCGCTGGCCCGCAGCTCCGCGCGGACGGGCCGCGGATCGCCGGGCACGTCTTCCTCGACCGGGATCGTGGCCGGGTCCACGAGATGGACGGCCGCGTCGATCATGCCGAACGCCGTCCGGGCGTCGACGGCTGCGCGACCGGCCAGCCACTCGACGCCATCCCGCGGCGACGCCGACTCGATGGCGGCGAGGATGCGACCCAGCTCGCGATTGCGGCGCTCCAGGTCTGCCGCCAGCCGGTTGTGGCTGTCGGCCAATCGCGCCAGCTCGTCCTCGCCGGGCACGTGAATCGGGGTGGACAGGTCCCCGGCCGAGACACGGTCCACCGCCGCGGCGATTGCTCGCAATGGCGCGGTCAGCCCGGCGGCCAGCACATAGGCCACGAGGACACCGAACAGCGCTCCGGCCGCGATGGCGAACAGGAGCAGCCGGCCGAGGGCGGGATCGGCCACGGATCCGGTGGCCAGCGAATCGGACACCAGGACGAGCAGGCCGAACCCGGCCAGGGGCACGACAGCCGCCGCGACGAGGGCCAGGGTCAGCCTGGTCCGGAACGACCACGGTGGCCCGAGCTGTTCGGGCTGCGGCGGCGCGTCGATCGACTCGGCGGGGTCCGGGCGGTCCGGGTCGAGGGCCGCGTCTTTCACGAGGCCCCCTCGGCCTCGTCGGCCGTTTCGGCTGTGACCTGAGCTGGCGAGTTGTCGGCGCCGGCGGCGCCGCCTAGCAGGCGGTAGCCGACGCCGCGGACGGTCATCAAGTGGGCCGGTCGATTCGGATCGACTTCCACCTTCTGGCGCAAGCGCCGCATCGTGACCCAGACGTAGGAGGGGTCGGCGTCCTCCGTCTCCGCCCAGCCCCGGGCGAGGAGCGTCTCGGTCGTGACCGTCCGCCCAAGGTTGGCCGCCAGCGCATACAGCAGGCGGGACTCGGTCGGCGTCAGGGCGATGGCCTTGCCGCGCACGGTGGCTTCGCGGCGGTGCAGGTCGAGGGTCAGGTCGGGGCCCAGGACAAGGCTCTGGCGGGGAACCTTGTCGCCCAGCCTGCGGAGGACCCGGTTGATCCGGGCCCGCAGCTCTGGGTAGTGGTAGGGCTTGGTGACGTAGTCCTCGGCGACCTCTTCGAGCAGGTCCGCCTTGGAGTCGCCGGCGTCGATCGCCGACAGGACGATGATCGGCAGGTCCGCTCGACCCTTGATCTCGCGAGCCAGGGTCAGGCCGTCCATGCGGGCCATCATCATGTCGATGATCAGGAGGTCCGGCCAGCTCGACTTCAGGCGGCGCAGGGCCTCCTCCCCGTCGCGCGCCGTCATGGTCTCGAAGCCATCGGCGCGTAGCTGGTCGGCGAGGAGGACGAGCAGGTTGGGGTCGTCGTCGACGATGAGGATCCGGGGGGCGCCGCCGTACGAGCCGCTGGGTCCGCCGCTCAGCATGGGCCGAGGATAGCAGCGGGCCGCGGGGCCCTCGGTCTCAGGGTGCCCTGGGGTCGACGAAGCGGCAGCGGGCGGCGACCGGGCAACGCTCATGCTCGGGGTTGCGGGCGTGGCAGATGACCCGGCCGTGCTGGATGAGGTTCACGTGAGCCTCGTACACGCGATCCGGCTCGAGGATCGCGAGGAACAACTCGTGAGCGTCATCCGCCGTGGCCTTGGCCGGAATCAACCCGATGCGCTTCGCCACCCGCTCGACATGGCGATCGACCGGCATGAGCGGCATGCCGAAGCAGAACAGGAGGACGATCGAGGCGGTCTTCTTGCCGATGCCGTCGATCCGGGTCAGCCAGTCACGGGCCTCCATGGCCGACATCTCAGCCAGGAATTCCAGCGAGTAGTCGCCGCGCTCCTCGCGGATCCGGCGCAGCGCCGCTTGCAGACGGGGCGCCTTCTGGTTGGCCAGCCCACCCGGCCGAATGACGTCGACCAGCTCGGGCAGTGGCGCAGACTCCACGCGCCGCCAGTCCGGGGCGGCGCCCGGCGGGAGGCCCAGGCCGCCCCAGCCCGGGCCCAGGTTGTGATCCTGGATCTCGCCACTCCCCGGGTAGGCGCGACGGAGCGCCTCGAACGCCTTCTCCGCGTTCGTGTCCGCGCTGTTCTGGGTCAGGATCGTGAGAATGAGCTCGCTGGTCGGGTCGAGTCGTCGCTGCCAGATCGGCCGGCCGTACAGGCCCGCCAGTCCCTCGAGGACGTAAGGGACGAGGTTCGGGCGGGTCCGCTCGAGGCGCCGCACCCAGGCCTTGACCGGATCGGGCTTGCGCCGCTTGCGCCTGGCAGGAGGGCGACGCCGCGTGGCAGCGGCTACCGCATTCATCTCAGCGAACCGATCGAGACGAGCCGGGCGATCCGCTCGGCGCAGCGTTCGACCGGGGCGGTTCCGGCGGCCATCGCGTCCTCGACGGATTGGGGCCACTCCACGACCGGCACGACGACGGCACCGAAGGGGGCGAGGGCATCGATCCCCTCGGGCGTCACCCCGCCGCCGACGGCGATCGTCGGGATCCCGCGCGCGTGCGCCCGCCGCGCGACGCCGAGGGCCGTCTTGCCGTAGGCGGTCTGTTCGTCGATCCGGCCTTCGCCGGTGATGACCAGATCGGCTCGCGCGAGCTTGCCGTCGAGGTCCGTCTCGTCCATCACGAGCTCGACGCCGGGAACGAGGTCCAGCGAGCGGAATCGGTCGCGCAGGCAGAGCAGCGCAAACCCCACCCCTCCCGCCGCGCCCGCACCAGCCGTGTCACGCTCGCGGCAGCCGGTGGCACGTTCCAGGCGGTCCGCCCAGCCCCCCAGCGCCGCGTCAAGCCGGCGGACCTGTTCGGGGCTGGCTCCCTTCTGCGGGCCGTAGGTCGCCGCCGCCCCCTTCTCCCCCAGGAGCGGGTTGCTGACGTCGCAGGCGATCCGCAGGTCGAGCTCGGCGAGGCGGGGGTCGAGTCCAGTGAGATCGACGGCGTCCCCATCGATCCTGCCGCCCAGCTGCTCGACGATGCCGGCACCGCCGTCGGTCGTCGCGCTGCCGCCGATGCCCAGCACGACGTGGCGAACGCCGGCCGACAGCGCCGCCAGCAGGAGCTGCCCGGTCCCGGCGCCGGTCGCAGCCATCGGGTCGCGCTCGGCCGGGGCGACGCGCGACAGGCCGGACGCCTCGGCCAGCTCGACGACGGCACGCAGTCCATCGCTGGAGCGCAACCAGCGGGCCCGGATCGGCCGGCCGAGCGGATCGTCGGCCCGTGTCTCCTGCCACTCCCAGCCGCCGGCCGCCTCGATTGCGACCAGCGTTCCCTCACCGCCGTCAGCCAGCGGGGCGAGCAGCACCTCGTCGCCGGGGCGAGCCCGCAGCCAGCCGTCGCGGAGGGCGGTCGCGACCTGCACGGACGTCAGCGAGCCCTTGAACGAATCGGGGGCGACCACGACCGTGAGACGCCGCCCCGCCGGCGGCGTGCTCACCGCAGGACGGTCTCGAGGGGCTGCGGGACGTGCCCGTTCTCGCGCCGGCGCTCGAGGTACTCGGGGATCCGGATCATCGGTGGTCGCTCCCGGTCGGCCAGCTCGATGATCTCCAGCGACAGCCGGCCGCGACCACTGCGGGGCAGCTTCATCGTCGAGCCAAGCTCCGCGAACAGCCGCACCTTGCGCCGCTCCTCGAGCCGCTTCATGACCGCCTGGAGGATGACGAACGACATCCGGGACAGGCCCTCGAGCTCCTGGTTGCGGTGGATCCGGCGCTCCAGGTCGACCTGGCCGAGGCCTTCGATGCCCACCCGCTCGGCGGCGTCGATGAGGTGGCCGATCTCCACCGCGTAGCCGGTGAAGAAGGGGATCGACTCGAGCAGCGTCCGCCGGCCCGCGTACTCGCCGGACAGCGGCTGGATGAGGCCCGACAGCTCCGGGAAGAAGAGGTTGATCAACGGCCGCGCAACGAGCTCCGTGACCCGGCCGCCGCCGCCCTCCTTGAGGATGCCGGCTTCCACGATCGGCCGCTGGTAATAGCCCTTGACGTACTGCAGCCGCGGCTCGTGGAGGAGGGGACCCAGCGTCCCGTAGACCATCCGAGAGTGCCAGCTGCGGACGTCCGTGTCGGCCCAGATGATGAGATCGCCGGACGTCTCGTACAGCGACTTCCAGAGCGCCTCGCCCTTGCCGCGGAACGAGCCATAGCGCGGCAGGATGTCCGGATGCTGCACGACGCGGGCGCCTTCGGCCTCGGCGATCTCGCGGGTTCGATCCGTGGACGCAGAGTCGATGACCACGATCTCGTCGAGCAACGGCACCCGGCCGATCATCTCGCGCACGGCGCGGCGGACGATCGGTCCGATGGTCTCCTCCTCATTCAGCGTTGGCAGGACGAGGCTGACGGTGAGGTTCTGCTTCTCCTTGAGCTGCACCAGCCGGCGCAGGTCGGAGAACTCGGCGTGGTGGAAGTTCGACTCGCCGAACCAACGCTCCACCCGGGCGGGCACGGCCCGTGCTTCCTCCGCGGCACGATCAGCCGCAGCCAGGGTCTCCGCCTTCTGGGCCAGCTGCTCGAACGTCTGGCGGCCGATGACCTCGCGCGTCTTGACCACGATGACCGTCGGCTTGGCCCGCGTGGCGACCGCCTCCGGCAGGGCGCCGAAAAGGAATGTTTCGCCGTCACGACCGCCCGGCGAGGCCGACGCACCCATCACCACCAGGTCGGCTCGATCGGCCTCGCGCAGGATGGCGTTGCGGACGTTCGCCGCCTCGCGCAGCACCGGCTCGGCACGTCCCTGGACGTGCTGCCGAATGAACGAGGCGAGCGCGTGCTCCGCCTGCGCGCGCACGGCCAGCGTGATCCCCGGCGGGACCAGATGGAGGACGACGACCTCGGCATCGTGGCTGCGCGCGATGGCGTCCGCGAAGCGGATCGCCAGCTCCGCGTGCGGGCCGCCGCGGACCGGCACCAAGACGCGGCGGATCTCGCGCGACCCGCGCTGCTTGACGACGGCGATGTCGCACGGCGCATCGCGCACGACCTCATCGATCGTCGGCGAGAAGACACTGGGTCCGTGTCCGTCCCGGCCGGCCGGCGACTTGCCGCCCCAGCCGAAGATGATCAGGTCTGATTCCTGCTCCGCCGAGGCCTCGATGATGCCTTCGGCCGCGCGCCGCCCGATCCGTACGATGGGATGGATCGCGGTCCCGTCGGGCGCGAAGTCGAGCACCCGCTGGAGGAGCCGTCGCGCGTGTCGCGCCCGCGTCGCCCCCTCCGACAGCGGCATGCCCTCTGGCACCTCCACGATCCCGAGCGCGGTCAGCGCCCCGGTCTTCGTGTCGAGGAGTACGGCACCCAGGCGGATGAGCTCCTCGGCGGTGAGCGGGTTGGCGACCGGGATGAGGATCCGGCCTGGCAGCGGCGAGCGCGATGTCATGCGGCGGCCCCGGCCTTCAGCTCCTGCCAGCGCTCCAGCAGATAGGGCTTGAGGAGCTCGAATTCGCGGGCCTGCCGTTCCACCCGCTCCTCGGCCTGCTCAGTCGTGAGGTGGCGATTCTCGATGACGAAGCTGCCCACCCGCCCGAAATAGACGGGCACCAGCGCCGCGACCAGCTTGTCGACGGGATCGTCGGCCCGGGCGGCGGCAACGACGAGGTCGTAGATGAGGCGGGCCCACAGGTCGTCCGGGAAGTGAAACGCGGCCAGCGCGTCGGCCAGCTCGGCAGTGCTCGCCGTGGTCGACCCCGCGTCGCCACCCAGGCCCAGCCTGGCCCGCGCGGCGTCGGCCAGCTCCCCCGCTTCGGCGGCCAGCTCAAGGAGCGAGTCGGCGTTGGCCGGCGCGAACATCCGGCGCCAGCGGTCGTCCAGGGTGAGCGAGCCCTGGTGGAATTCGGTCAGCAGCCGCAGCGTGTTCACGTCGAGCGGCGGGGGGTCGATGATCCGCTCGAAACCGTAGGCCGGGATGTCGTGGCTGCCGCGGATGGTCAGCCACTGGTCAGCGTGCAGGACGGCCAGTCGAAGGATCGTCCCGACGACCTGGCGGAACATCGGCCCGAGGTCCGAGCCGGGATCCTTGGGATCATGGATCTTGGCTCCCAGCCGCGTCTGGCAGACGGCGAAGCCACCGGTCAGGGCCGACGTCGTCATCCAGATGTCGATCCCGAACTTGCTCACGTCGTCGGTCCAGTCGTCCTGCTGGAGATAGTGCCGAACGAGATCCCCGGACACGCCGAAATCGCCGCCGATGGGCTGGCGGATGCGGTTGCCGTAGAGGGCGCGCGTGAGCGGGTAGGTGACGGTGTTGGTGATCGTGCCGTCGTACTTGTAGCGCGCGTACAGCGGGGCGACGAAGTCGTAGCCGCCCTTGAGGATGGGACCGGCCAGCAGCTCGATCCACTCGGGCACGATGGACCGCAGGTCCGAGTCGACCACCACCAGCGCCTGCACCTCCAGCGCGGCCGCGATCTCGAAGATCGTGCGCAGCGCGGCGCCCTTGCCACCGACGCCGTCGATCTCGGGGTACGTCAGGCTGACCCGGTCGAGCTTGTTGGTGGGTCGGACGAGCAGGATCTGCTCGATGTAGTCGGGCGGCTCCGTATCGACCACCACGCGTTGGGTGCCGTCCGGAGATCCCGCGTCGGAGTTGACGACGACGGGATGAAGGTCGGGGAAGTACTGCACGAGGCCCGCCTGCGCGGCCCGCACGACATAGCCGATGGTCGCCGCATTCTTGAAGCTGGGGATGCCGACCATGATGTCGGCGCGGCCGAGCCGGGAGATCTCGTCCCGGATGGCCGGCGTCAGGACCGTGGCGGGCACGGCATCAGGGTCGGGGCAGGCACGTTCTCACCGTACACCGAAGGGACGACGCTCGCCAAAGTGGTCCCTCGCGTGGCGTCAGCGGGGCGGGATGACGGCCGTCGCCCAGTCGTCGTTGATCTCCCCCGGGCGGTAGCGGCTGTTGACGTCCTTGAACGCAATCGACCGAAAGCCCAGCATCCGCCAGGTCCCCAGCCAGATGTTGATGGGTGGCCGGATGTGCATTCCGCGGCGGACCAGTTCCGTCTCCTCGATCACGGCGTCGAGCAGGCGCTTGCGCTCGAGCAGCGGGACGTCGAGAAACGGTTCGCCGTCGAGGGCGAGCAGATCAATGGCCACGAATACGACCGCGTCATCCGGCTCGAAATGGGGGTTCTCACGCTCGAGCGCTTCGATCATCTCGGCCCGCCGATTGCGCCGGCCGCTGAAGCCGAACAGGCGCCTGGCCATTCCACCCAGCGACGAGCCCTGGATCGGGGGCTCGGCGTAGGCGCCCACGCCGCTGCCGGTCGTCTGGGTCGTGAGGTAGCCGTCGAGGACGGCGCTCGTGGCGTGTACGCCGGCCGACAACGCCTCCGCGACCTGCGGCCACGAGCGCGCCTCACCGTCGGCGTCGAGCAGCTCGACCCGTCCGGGTTCGACGTACGCCAGCACCCGAAGGCCGCTCCACAGCGGCTCGACCAGCGGATCGTCGACGTGCCGCGACGCGCGGCGGCCGAACCGTTGGGGACGCCAGGAACGGATATCGGAGGGAGCTCCGGCCATCGGTCGGATCGTACCAACCCTGATCGGCCAGGTCTTTTTCTGCGGCCGCTGACCTCGCGAGGCGATCAGGCCTTGTAGCCGCCCGGGTGGCGCTGCCGCCACTCCCACGCCGAGCCGATCATGTCCTCGAGCGAGGGCCGCCAGGGACGCCAGCCGAGGACCTCCGTCGCCCGGTCGGCCGACGCGACGAGGACCGGCGGGTCGCCCTCGCGGCGGGGGCCGACCGTGTGCGGCACCGGGGCGCCGACGACGGACCCGGCCACGGCGAGAACCTCACGCACGCTGAACCCGCCCCCGCTGCCCAGGTTGCAGACGAGCAGCCCGGCCGTGGGAGCGAGCCGCGGGTCGTCGGGCGCGGTCGCGTCGAGGGCGCGCACGTGGGCGTCGGCGAGGTCGAGGACATGGATGTAGTCGCGGACGCAGGTACCGTCCGCGGTCGGGTAGTCGTCGCCGAACACGGTCAGTTCGGCGGTGCCTTCGGCCGCCTTGAGGACGTTCGGAATGAGGTGCGTTTCCGGGTCGTGGACCTCGCCGTGAGCCTCGCTCGCCCCGGCGACGTTGAAGTAGCGCAGGCTCACCGCCCGGATCCCGTACGCCTGGCCGTACCAGCGCAGCGCCCCCTCGAACGTCCGCTTGGTCTCGCCGTACGGGTTGATCGGCCGGAGGGGAGCATCCTCCGTGATCGGCACGCTGTCCGGCACGCCGTAGACGGCGGCCGTCGAGCTGAACACGATCCGCCTGACGCCCGTTGCCCGGGCAGCCTCCAGGAGCGCGATACCGCCGCCGACGTTGTCTCGGTAATATCGGCTGGGTTCGCGCAGCGACTCGCCCACAAGCGAGCGCGCCGCACAGTGCAGGACGGCCTCGATCCGCGCGCTGTCCAACAGGTCGCGCACGGCCTCCTGGTCGGCGTAGGAACCGTGCTCGAGGCGGGCCTCGGCGGGGACGGCCGGCTGGTGGCCCGTCGACAGGTCGTCGAGAACGACAACGTCATTGCCGCCCGCGATGAGGGTCTCCACCGACACCGATCCGACATAGCCCGCGCCGCCCGTGACGAGAATGCGCATCGTCCCCTCTCAGGCCTGCGCCACGTGTTGGTTCGAGGATGGTGACACGCCCGAGATCGTGGCAACTGACACGGCCGCCCGCGCGGTCATCGCGGGCGGCCGAGCAGGCGAGCCAGAAGGCTGCCCTTCTTCAATCGGCGCCTTGCCAGCGGGCGCGCTGAGGCGGGAGCAGGCGGTCGTGGCGGATTCGGCGACGCTGCGGGCGCCGCCGGCGCTGCGACCGTGGCCTTCGTCTCCGGAATCGCTTCGCCGCGTGTCGTCATGACCTCCGTGAGTCGATCGACGAGGCGTGTCGCCGCCTGGTTCTCCGGGTCGATCTCGAGCGCACGCCGTCCCAGCCGGTACGCACCGGGGTCGTCGCCACGTTCCAGCGCCACCCGGGCCAGGCCCACGACGGCGATCGAGTTGCGCGGGTCGCCATCGACGGCCTGCTGATACAGCCGCTCGGCCTGGTCGAGCAGGCCCACGGAGAGAGCCCGCTCGGCCTCGAGAAGGAGCTCGATCATGGCTTCTCCCCGACCAGGGTGCGGGCAACCATGAGCAGCGTCGGGCGGTCGTTCAGGGCCGGGTCGTTCATGACCCGCTCCAGGAGGGCGTCGAGAACTCGACCGATTTCGGGCCCCGGCGCCAGCCCCAGCTCCGCGATGAGGTCGTCGCCGTCGACGGCCAGATCGGCACGATCGAGGGCGACATCGGCTGCCAGCTGCTCGCCGACCCGGCGGCGCAGCTCGCCCAGGCCGCCGCCGTCGCGGTCTCGGCCGCTGCCGACATTGTCCGCGGCGCCAAGCTCGAACAGGTCGTCGAGGGCGTCTTTCCCGACCTTGGCGATGAAGCGTCGAACGGCGGTATCGCTCCACGTTGGCTGGTACGAAAGCATGTGCAGCCGGACGAGGGCGACGACGCGATCCGCGACGGCCCGCGGATAATGCAGCTGCTCGAGCAGAGCCTGGGCCCGCTCCGCACCGACCTTGTCGTGGCCGTAGAAATGGCCGTCGGCCGCGGTCTCCGGTTTGCCCATGTCGTGGACGAGCGCGGCCAGTCGCACGATCGGACGGTTGGCCGGCGCCGCGTCGACGGTCCGCAGCGTGTGGTCCCACAGGTCCTCGCCTTCGACCTTGTTCTGGGCGATGCCACGCTGAGCGGCCAGCACCGGCGAGACGCGCTCGAGCAGGCCGGTGTCGGCCAACAGCCGTAGCCCCACCGATGGCCGCCCAGCGGCCAGCAGCTTGTCGAGCTCCGCTCCCAGCCGCTGGCCGGACAGGTGCCGTACGAGGTCCGCCCGAGTCTCGATGGCGGCCAGGGTCGCCGGCTCGACGGCGAACTCGAGGGTCGCCGCCAGCCGCACCGCCCGAACCATCCGAAGGGCGTCCTCCTCGAATCGGGCGCCCGGCTCGCCCACCGCACGCAGCAGCCGTCGCTCGACGTCGGCGCGACCACCGAACGGGTCGACCAGGGCGGGCACGGGGGCGGCCGAACCGGCGGAGGTGGCGGCCGAACCGGCGGAGGTGGCGGCCGAACCGCCCGAAGCGGCCGGCGCCGGGGCACCCCAGGCCATGGCGTTCACGGTGAAGTCGCGGCGAGCCAGATCCGCCTCGATCCGGTCGCCGAACTCGACTCGCGCGGGCCGGCGAAAGTCGGCGTAATCGTGGTCGACCCGGAAGGTGGTGATCTCGTACTGCCGGTCGCCGTGACGGACGGAGACCGTGCCGAATCGGTTCTCGTAGACCGCGCCAGGGAAGATCTCCAGCAGGCGTTCGGGCCGCGCGTCGGTGGCGAGGTCCCAGTCGGCGGCCGTCCGGGCGAGCAGCGCGTCCCGCAGCGAGCCACCCACGACGTATGCCGCGTGGCCCGCCGACCAGAGCGTCTGCAGGAGCTCCTCGACGGGCGGTGGGATGGCCGGCGCCGCGGTCGACCCTCGATCCGGCCTCGGCGCTCGATCCACCGGCCGGGCCGCGGTCAGTTGCGGCCCAGGAAGAGGTAGCTCCGCCAGGCCTCGTTGCGGTCGTTGGCCAGGTACGGCGTGAAGAGCGAGTAGACATCGCTGCGCGGCTCGAACGGCGGCCGCACGAGCCGCATCCGGGCCTCGTCGATCAGCTTGCCGCCCTTGCGGTGATTGCACGCCTTGCAGGCGGTGACGAGGTTCTCCCACGTATGCCCGCCGCCGCGGTGACGGGGGACGATGTGGTCGAGGGTCAGGTCGTTGGTCGAGCGCCCGCAGTACTGGCAGGCGTGCCGGTCGCGGGCGAACACCTCGCGCCGGGTGAGCTTGACCCGCGGCCGGGGCCGCTTGATGTGGTACTGGAGGCGGATGACGCTCGGGGCGCGGAACTCCGTCCGCGGCGTCCGGATCACCTGGTGGTCGTACTCGATCACTTCGGCCTTCTCCCCGAAGACGAGGCGGAAGGCGCGGGGCAGGTTGCAGACGTTAAGCGGCTCGTAATTCTGATTGAGGACGAGCACAACGCCGTTCATCGTGGCGGGATGGTATCAGGAGCGCCGCACGACCTCCGCACGCTGATCAGTCGCGCGGACGGGCGGTGGCTGCCCCGGTCAGCGCGTTCCAGCCACCTGCCTGCCCGACCTTGGTCGAAAGCGGCCGCCCAAGCTGCGCGGCGATGAACCGCGCGGCGTCGAGGACGCCCGCCAGGGCGACGCCCGACTCCATCCCCAGGCCGTCGAGCAGGTAGACCAGATCCTCAGTGGCCAGGTTGCCCGCGGCACCCGGGGCGAACGGACAGCCCCCGGTGCCCCCGGCCGAAGCGTCGAAGCAGCGGATCCCGCCGTCGAGGCCGGCGACGACGTTCGCCAGGGCGGTGCCTCGCGTGTCGTGGAAATGGAAGGCGATCCGACTGACCGGCACGCCGGCCGACTCGGCGGCGACGCGGGTGAGGGCCGTGACCTGGGTTGGGATGGCGACGCCGATCGTGTCGCCGAAGCAGATCTCGTCGGCGCCCAGCTCGAGCAGCCGGACCGCGACGGCGACCGCGCGTTCGGGCTCGACCCGCCCGGTGTACGGACATCCGAAGGCGGTCGAGACATAGGCCCGCCGCCACCAGCCCAGCTGGCCCGCCCGCTCGAGGACGGGCGCGAAGGTCGCCAGTGACTGTTCGATGGTCATGCCGATGTTCCGTTCGGTGAAGGCGTCGGTGGCCGCGGTGAAGACCGCGATCGCATCGGCGCCGGCGGCCTCCGCCCGCTCGAGACCGCGCAGGTTGGGCACCAGCACCGGGTAGCGGACCCCGCGCTTGCGGTCCAGCATCTTGAGCAGCTGATCGGCGTCCGTCAGTTGCGGAATCGCCTTGGCGGAGACGAAGCTCGTGATCTCGATCTCGCGCAGGCCGGCCGCGGCGAGCAGGTCGATGTAGCGGGCCTTGGCGGCGGTGGGGATCGGCCGCGCCTCGTTCTGCAGGCCGTCACGCGGTCCGACTTCGTAGATCCGGACGTGATCGGCCATGGGCGGGGGGTCAGACCTGTGAGCTGATCAGACCCGAGGCGGGTCCATCGCCCGTTCGATCCGGGCGATCTCGACCTCGATCCGGGCGATGTCCTCGGACGCCTCGCGGAACGCCTCGCTCGTCAGGGGAGCCGCCGCGCGCTTGCGCCGCGCCTCGCGCCATTGGGCGAGCAGCGATTCGCGGTTGGGTTCGGAGGCGGCGGGCGAACGGTCTGGCATCGGGCGAGCCTCTTCCTGGTCGAGCGTCAAGAGCGTAGCGCGTCACGGTTCGATCGTTCCGAGAAGCTGGCCGCGGGTGACCTGGTCCGCCGGCTGGACGAGCAGCTCGGCCACGCGTCCCGCGATGGGAGCGGCCACGACGTGCTCCATCTTCATCGCCTCGAGGGTGACGACCGGGTCGCCCGCCTCGACACGATCGCCGGTCCGGATGTGGACCGTCAGCACCGCGCCCGGCATGGGCGCGGTCAGTTCGGCGCGGTCCGTCGTGCCCGCGCGGGCGGCTGCGCGCGCCGCGCGATCCACGTCCGGGGGCGGCGCCAGCCGGAAGCTGACGCTTCGCCCGGCGACGTCGACGTGGACGGTGTTGTCGGCGACGGCCGCGGCCGGCGGCATGAGGTTCGAGCGAGGCTCGCGAGGAAGCCGGACGACGCACCGTTCCTCGTCGGCGACGAGGGCGAGCGAAGGCGCTTCGTTCAGCCGCCACGCGCCTGCCCAGGCGTCAGGTGCCATGTGGCGCGGTCCTGCCAGTGCGGCGGCTGCAGCCTGCCAGGCTGTTTCCGGAAGCTCAGAGGCCGCCGGCCAGCCGTCGGGTGGCCAGATGCGATCCAGCGTGTCGATCCGCGCCTGCCCTTCGAGGACGACGGCTTGACGAACGAGCCAGCGCAGAAAGCGAAGGTTGGTCACCACGCCAAGGACCAGGGTGCCGTCCAGGGCGGCCGTCAGGCGGGTGAATGCCTCTTCCCGGGTCGTCCCGTGGGCCACGATCTTGGCCAGCATCGGATCGAAGCGCGCGCCGACCTCGGACCCGAGCTCGATCCCGGCGTCGACCCGGATGCCTTCGCCGGTCGGCCAGCTCAGCGCCTCGATCCGCCCGGTCGCCGGCAGAAAGCCGGCTTCGGCGTCCTCGGCGTAGAGGCGGACTTCGACGGCGTGCCCGACCGACCGGACATCGGACTGGTCGAAGCCCAGTGGCTCACCCGCGGCGATCCGCAGCTGGTCCGCGACGAGGTCCCGACCGGTGACGAGCTCGGTCACGGGATGCTCCACCTGGAGGCGAGTGTTCATCTCGAGGAAAAAGAAGCCGCCGCGGTCGTCGAGCAGGAATTCGCAGGTTCCCGCCGACACGTAACCGACGGCGCCGGCGAGCTCGAGCGCCGCGGCCCCCAGGCGATCCCGGGTCGCCGCGTCGACGCCGGGCGATGGCGTCTCCTCGAGAATCTTCTGGTGACGGCGCTGGATCGAGCAGTCGCGCTCGCCCAGCTGGACTCCCGCGCCGTGTGCGTCGAAGAGCACCTGGACCTCCACGTGCCGGGGGCCCTCGATGAGCCGCTCGAGAATCACGCGCTCGTCGCCGAACGCGGCCGCGGCTTCGCGGCGAGCGGAGGCCAGGGCGTCGCCGAGAGTCGCCATGTCGCGGACCGTGCGGATGCCCTTTCCGCCGCCGCCCCCGGCTGGTTTGACGAGCAGCGGCAGGCCGAGCTTCCCGGCGGCGCTCGTGAGGGCGGCGTCCGACTGGTCGCTCTCGTCGTAGCCCGGCACGACCGGAATGCCCAGCTCGATGGCCAGGCGACGGGCCGCGGCCTTGTCGCCCATCGCCCGGATCGCCGCCGGAGGCGGGCCGATCCAGACGAGGCCGGCAGTTCCAACGGCGGTTGCAAAGTCGGCGTTCTCGGCCAGGAATCCGAAGCCGGGATGGACGCTGTCGGCGCCCGAGGCGACGGCGGCCCGGATGACGGCGGAGATGTCGAGCAGGTCGATGGCACCCGGCCCATCCGTGGGAGGGGCGATGGCGGCGATGCCCATCTGGCGACAGGTTCGGGTGATTCGCGCCGCGATCTCGCCCCGGTTGGCGATGAAAACCATCCGAACCGGGCGCGCGAGGACTCCCGCGCTCCGGGGAGTCGTCGCGAACGCGTCCAACGCGTCAATCGCGACACGCCAGCGGCCTCCGATGCGTCTCGCCGGCAGTGATCCGTTCGCAATCCAGCGCTGGACGGACCGCGTCGTGGCGCCTATCCGCTTCGCCGCCTGGGTGGGCGTCAGCTCGTCGGCCATGTTGGCGCGATTGTCGCACTCCGCGAGGTGAGCCCGCTCAGTCCTTCTCGGGAGCCCAGGCGGGCGGACGCTTGTCGGCGAAGGCGCGGAACCCCTCCTGGGCTTCGTCGCTCGTGCGCTGCCGGGCGATGACCCTCGCCGTGTGCCACTTGGCCGATCCGTGGCCCACGCCGCGGACCTCGCGGACAATCGCCTTCGCCGCCCGCACTGCCGTTGGGCCGGCCGCCAGGACATCGTCGACGGCTTGCTCGACCGCTTCGTCCAGTGCCGCATGCCCCTCCACGACCTCGTGGATGAGCCCGATTCGCTGGGCGCGCACGGCATCGAAGCGCCGGCCGCTCGGAAACAGCGCCCGGGCGTGGCTCTCGCCGATCTTGGCGATGACGAACGGCGCGATCACGGCCGGCAGGATGCCGAGGCGTGTCTCGGTGAATCCAAAGCGCGTGCCGGACTCGGCCACCGCCAGGTCGCTCACCGCGCACAGGCCCATGCCGCCGCCCAGCGCCGCTCCGTGGACACGCGCGATGACCGGCACGGGACAGGTGTCGATGGCTTCGAACATGTCGGCCATGGCCATCGCATCCTGCTCGTTGCCCTCGACGTCGAGCGCAATGGCCGCGCGCATCCAGGCCACGTCCGCCCCGGCGCAGAACGACGGTCCCTCGCCGGCCAGCACCACCACTCGCAGTTCCGTGGGGCCTTCCCGCGCCAACGCCGCGAACGTCGCGCGCAGCTCGGCGATCAGCGTCGCGTTGAACGCGTTGTGGACCTCCGGGCGGGCCAGGGTAAGTCGGGCGATGGCGCCACCGGGGCCCGTTCGCTCGAGCCTGAGCATGTCGGTCACGGCGCCATGCTAGCGCCGCGGGTCAGCCGTCCGGGACGACCTCCACCCGATCGCCCGTGGCCATCGGTCCCTCGGTCAGCACGCGGGCGTACCAGCGCGCGTCCTCGGGGTATTGCTTCGACCCGATCCGGGCGATCCGCCGTTCGACGAACCAGTGGGCAATCGTCTGGCAGGGCTCCGCGCGCGCGGTCAGCTGGAGCTCGAGCCCGCCGCTGCCGATTCGGAGCCGGTCACCGGTCGCAAGCTGGCCGAGCTCGATGCCCTCGAGGGTCAGGTTCTCGCCGAAGGCACCAGGGAAGGCCTGGTGCCCGTCCGCCGCAACGCGCCCAATCGATTCGGTGCTGTAAATCGAGATGGCCTGATCGACCCCGCCGTGGATCGGCGCGGGCTCTGCGTGCGCGTCGGCCTCCAGGCCCAGCCGATCGACCCAGCCGCCCGGTACCGGCCGTTTGGGGACGCCGCCATGCGAGACGTTGACGGAGGCGACCGAACCGACGAGGGCTTTTCGCCCGGTTACGCCCGCCCGATCCAGTGTCTGCATGCGCGGAGTGTACGGGCGTCGGCTACTGCACGACCAGATCCCGAACCTGCAACAAGGCGCCAGGGTCGAACGCCATCACGTCGAACTGCAGCGACACGATGACGTCCTCGGGACCCGGGTGCCAGCCGCGAAGGTAGTAGTTCTCGAAGGGCTTGCCGGCGGGATCTGCCGATCTAATTCGGAGGCTGACGCCGTCTTCCGTGACCAGGACGGCTTGAGTCTTGTGATTGGCGAGGCGGAATTCAGCGGCCCCCAGGACGCCGTTAGGGAGAGTCGCTTGGCCCACGTCGAACTGGTAATGCCCGATATGGTCGATCGGGATGTCGAGCGCCGGCATCCGCAGCGGGCGCGCCGCCGCAAGTGCCGCTGGATCCCCGGACGGCAATGGACTGCCGCACCCGACGCCGTTCTCATTGCCGCAAGGGACGTCGCGATAGCCGTCCGCGATGCTGCCGACCCGGATCTCCGGCGTCTCCGTGCACAGAATCGAGTACTGGCTATCAATTCCGCACCCGACGCTCTGCTCGGCGGAGCCGCCGTCGGCGAAATGAAGGCGCATCCGAACGACGAGCCGACCGCCCCCGTTCTTGCATAGAACATTCGGATCCGAATTGCCACAACCAAGATCGCCAAGGAGCTCCACGGCCGTCAGCGCGCGTCCCGAGGAGCCCGTCTGCGCCACCACCCAATTGAGGATCGCCTGGCAGCGCCGCGGCGAGAGCTCGAAGGCCGCGCAGCCGGCGGGATAGGGCAGGGGCACCTCTGGAGTCGACGCCACGCCGCCCCGCGGAATGAGACCGCAGCCGGTGAGAAGGACCGCCGCGACCAGCAGCCCGATGACCCGGCCCGTCATTCGACGATCAGGTCGCGGACCTGGAGGACCGCGCCCGGGCTCGTCTCGGTCACCTCGAACACGAGGAAGACGGCGACGGGCTCTGTCCCCTTGAATCCGGCGCGATAGATGCTGCCCACCGGCGGCCGGCCGGGGATCGTCGGCCGAACGTCCAGCAGGATGCCGCCCTGGATCCAGAAGCTCGTGGGGCGGGTATCGGCGAGCTTGAATTCTCGGCGAGTGAGATACCCATTCGGCAGTCCGGCCTGGCCGACCGCGATCTCGTATTTCCCGAGGTGGTCGAGCGGGATGTCCAGCACGTCGATGCGGAGCGGTTGTGCGGCGGCCACGGCGGCGGGCGGCGGCGTGGGCGGAAGGGTCGCGCAATCGGTCGGGTCACCGGCCGGCGTCTCGCCAAAACACGGGATGTCGTGATCGACGCCGCCGGACAGCGTGATCTGCGGGTCGTCCCGGCAGGCGAGGTCGTCATCCGACCCAACGCCAGTGCACCAGACCTCCTGGAGGATGCTCGTGCTGTCGGCGAGGTCGAAGCGAACGCGCGCGATCATCTGGCCGCCCAGGCGGGCGCTGTTGTCACTGGTTCGGGGCAGGACCTTGAAACTGGTCACGACTCGCTGACCGATCGCGGCTTCATCCCGAGCGCGCGCCACCACCGCCTGACAACGCCGTTCGGCGAACTTCAGCGCTCCACAGCCGGTTGGGTCAGCCCCGCCCCCCGTCCGATCCAGAGGCAGCAGGGCACAGCCGGCGACCACGGCCAGGGCCGCGATCAGCGCTGCGGCGAGCCTCACATGCGGAATACGCCGAACCTCGTCTCCGGGATTGGCGCATGGAGCGCCGCCTCGATCCCGAGAGCGAGGATGCGCCGGGTATCGAGCGGGTCGATGACCCCGTCGTCCCAGAGCCTGGCCGTCGCGAAGTACGGGCTGCCCTCACGCTCGTACGTCTCGAGGATCGGCGCCTCGAAGGCGTCGCGCTCAGCCTCGGTGGCGAACTCGCCCCGGACCGTCGACAGCACGCGCGCCGCTTGGGCCCCGCCCATGACGCTGATCCGGCTGTTCGGCCAGGTCCACAGGAAGCGCGGCGAGTAGGCCCGTCCGGCCATGGCGTAGTTGCCGGCGCCGAACGACCCACCAACGATCACCGTGAACTTGGGCACTTCCGCGCACGCCACGGCCGTCACGAGCTTCGCCCCGTCCTTGGCGATCCCGCCGGCCTCGTACTCGCGGCCCACCATGAAGCCGGTGATGTTCTGCAGGAACACGAGCGGGATCCGGCGCTGCGCGGCCAGCTCGATGAAGTGGGCGCCCTTGAGGGCCGATTCGCTGAACAGGATGCCGTCGTTGGCGATGATCGCGATCGGATAGCCGTCCAGGTGGGCGAAGCCGCAGACCAGGGTCTCGCCGTAGAGCGGCTTGAACTCGTGGAAGCGGCTGGCGTCGACGAGTCGGGCGACGATCTCGCGCACGTCGACGTTGCGCCTCGTGTCGGCTGAGACGGCCGAGTAGAGGTGGGCGCCGCCCGCCCGGCCTTCGGGGTCGACTGCGGGAAGTTCGGGCGCCCGGCGGTCCCAAGGTGGTGTCGGTGGCTTTCGGTTGAGGTTGCGGACGATCGACCGCCCGAGGGCGAGGGCGTGCTCGTCGTCGAGCGCCTCGTGGTCGGCCACGCCCGATTCGCGGGTGTGGACGGCCGAACCGCCGAGGTCCTCCGCGCTGACCTCCTCGCCCGTGGCGGCCCTCACCAGCGGCGGCCCGCCGAGGAAGATCGTGCCCGTCCCGCGGACGATGACGGTCTCGTCGCTCATCGCCGGGACGTACGCCCCGCCGGCCGTCGAGCTGCCCATGACCAGGGCGATCTGGGGGATGGCCCTCGCGGACATCCGGGCCTGGTTGTAGAAGATGCGACCGAAGTGCTCGCGGTCCGGGAAGACGTCGGCCTGCAGGGGCAGGAACGCGCCACCCGAGTCGACGAGGTAGACGCACGGCAGCCGGTTCTCCAGCGCGATCTCCTGGGCCCGGAGGTGCTTCTTGACCGTGAGCGGGTAGTAGGTCCCGCCCTTGACCGTGGCGTCGTTGGCGACGACGACGCAGGTCGTGCCCTCGATCCGCCCAATCCCGGTGACGATGCCGGCGCCTGGCGCCTCGTCCTCGTACATGCCGTTGGCGGCCAGCGGGCTCAGCTCGAGGAACGCGGTCCCGGGGTCGATGAGCCGGTCGATCCGCTCGCGGACCGGCAGCTTGCCCCGCTCGCGATGGCGGGCGACCGATCTCTCGTCCCCGCCGGCTCCCCGTTCCGTAAGCGTGGCGGTCCTTGCCCGGAGGTCTGCCACGAGCGCGGTCATCGCGTCGCAGTTGGCGCGGGCCTCGTCGGTGTTCGGGTCGAGCCGGCTGCGGAGGACGCCCATCGGCCGATGATAGGCCGCGCTCGCGGCGTCAGGCGGTCAGCGCGTCGTGCCCGTGAGCCGATCGGTGGACCCTTGTGCTACTGTCACATAGCAAGTTATGACCGACAAACGCGCCGCTGTCACACCGCACCCATCGACCCGGAACGGGTCGCACGGGTCCGTTCGGGCTGAGGAAATCCGCCTTCGGCTGGCCGACGCCTGGGGCGAGATGGGGGCGGCCTGGGGTGTGGCGCCGGCGATCGCCCGGGTGCACGCGTACCTCATGGCCCGCCAGCAACCGCTCACCGAGCGCGAGGTCCGCGAAGCCCTGGGGCTGTCGCATCGGGCGGCCAGCCTGGCCCTGTCGGAGGCGGAAGGTTGGGGGATCGTGGAGCGGGTGCCGGAGCCGCGACGGGTGGGCCGGCGTGGGCCCGCCGGCACCGCCTATCACGCCGTCGGCGACCACTGGCAGTGGTTCGGGCGGGTCATCGCGGAGCGCAAGATCCGCGAAGGCGACCCGATCATCGCCGTCCTCGAGCGAACGGCCGGCGAGGCTGCCGCGGCCGCTGCCGCCCATCCGGACGACCTGGACCTGGTCGCCCTGCGCGATTGGCTCAATACGTTCCTCGTCTTCGTTCGCCTGTTCGATCGGGCGGTCGGGCTCTTGCCGCAGCTGGAGCCACGGGAGCTGGAGCGCGGTCTTCAGCTTCTGGGGCAGGTCAAGGACGAGACGATCCTGCGCCTGGTCCACCTTCTCGATGGCCTCGACGACGACGATGTCCTGGAGCTGGTCGAAGCGCTCAGCCGCCTCTCGCCCACCGCTGCCCGGCGAGCGACGAAGCTGATGTCAGGGGTCGTCCGAACGGTTGCCCGCTGAAGCCGTGCGATAATCGGGGCGCGTGAGGCGGCCAGCCGACTCGAACGGGCGACGACCCCGCGGCCAGCACGGCCGGCAGACCCCGCGTACAGCCCGGAGTGCCACGCTCAAATGACCGTCGAAACGTCGACCTGGGCGACCAGGAAGGGTCTCGCCCAGATGCTCAAGGGCGGCGTGATCATGGACGTCGTCACGCCCGAACAGGCCAGGAGCGCGGAGGAGGCCGGTGCCGTCGCCGTGATGGCGCTCGAGCGCGTCCCGGCGGACATCCGCGCCGCGGGCGGCGTCGCGCGGATGAGCGACCCCGCGATGATCGAGTCGATCATGAACGCCGTAAGCATCCCGGTCATGGCCAAGGCCAGGATCGGCCACTTCGTGGAGGCGCAGGTCCTCGAGGCAATCGGCGTCGACTACATCGACGAGTCGGAGGTCCTCACCCCGGCCGACGAGGCCAACCACATCGACAAGCACGCCTTCAAGGTCCCATTCGTGTGCGGCTGCCGAAACCTGGGCGAGGCACTCCGGCGGATCAACGAGGGCGCGGCGATGATGAGGACCAAGGGCGAGGCCGGGACCGGCAACATCGTCGAAGCGGTCCGCCAGCTGCGCGACGTCCTGGCCGCCATCCGCCGGCTGCAGTCAATGCGCGAGGACGAGCTGTTCGTGGCGGCCAAGGATCTCCAGGCACCCTATGAGCTCGTTCGCGACGTTGCCCGCGAGGGCCGGCTGCCGGTCGTGAACTTCGTGGCCGGCGGGATCAGCACCCCATCCGATGCGGCGCTCGTCATGCAGCTGGGCGCCGAGGGCGTATTCGTGGGCTCCGGCATCTTCAAGAGCGAGGATCCGGCTCGCATGGCCAACGCGATCGTCCAGGCGACGACCCATTTCGACAACCCCGCGATCGTCGCCGACGTCTCCAAGGGGCTCGGCGCGCCGATGCGCGGCATCGCCCTCGAAGCGATCCCCGAGCAGGAGCGCCTGGCCGTCCGCGGTTGGTAGAGAGTCCTCGGGCGGATGGCCTCGCGGCGCTCGGCCTTGGACCTCGGAGGGCGGGTGCCCGTTGATCGCTGAGGTTGCCTGCTCATGAGAATCGGTGTGCTGGCCCTCCAGGGGGATTTCCGCGAGCACCTCGACACCCTCGCCGATATTGGCGTCGAAGGTGTCGCCGTTCGCCTGCCGTCCGATCTCGACGGCGTCAGCGGCCTGATCCTGCCGGGCGGCGAGAGCACCACCATGCGGCGGCTCATCGAACGCTGGGGGCTCGGTCAGCCCATCCTCGACCTCGCCGCCCGGGGGGCACCGCTGTTCGGCACGTGCGCGGGCATGATCGTCGTGGCCCGCGACATAGCCGGCGAGCCACCGATCCTGCCCCTGCTCGACATCACCGTGCAGCGCAACGCCTTCGGTCGCCAGCTCGACTCGTTCGAGGCCGACCTGTCCGTGCCGGTCCTCGGCGAAAAGCCCGTTCACGGCGTCTTCATCCGGGCGCCGGTCGTCGAGCGAACCGGGCCCGACGTCGACGTCCTGGGCCGCCTCGACGATGGCCGGATCGTGGCTGTCCGGGAGCGCAACGTGATCGCCACGGCGTTCCACCCGGAGCTCGCCGGCGAAACGAGATTTCACCGCCTCCTGGCGACGATGGCCTCCGAGCACGAGGATCCCGGCGAGGGCTCCGGCCGGCGACCGCACCCCACGCGGCGGGCGAGGCGCGCATCGTGACCGAGGCGCGCTCCGGCCGTGCCTCGGGCAAGGTCCGCCCAGCCCGCCTGACGGATTTGGCCGCTCTCGGCGAGCTGTCCCGGTTGTGCCAGAGCGATGGCGCCGAGACGCGTTCGCTGGGCCTGCCCGTGAGCGGCCCGCCAATCGGCGTCTTCAGCCTGTTCCGGCTGCCACTCGGCGCCTTCCGACCGCACGACCTGCTGTTCGTCTACGAGGAGGAGGGCCGGCTGGCCGGGCTGATCCGCGTGGAGCGGGAATCGGTCCGCGACGAATGGACGATCGTCGAGCTCGACGCGGTCGGGATGGGCAACGCCGGCGACGTGCGCTTCCGGCTCGTTCAGCAACTGCTGCGCGATGGAGCCAAGCGCGGAGCGGCCCGCTTCCACGTTGCCTGTGCCGACAAGGACGGCAACGTCGACCTGTTCATGCAGGCCGGCTTCGCCCGTTATGGCGACGAGATCATTCTCGTCCGGGCGGGCGATCGGCCGCTGCCAAAACCGATGTCGGAGACGGCCGCGGCGGAGGCGGGCATCCGCCCGGCAACCCCGATTGACGCGCTTGCCCTGGGGCGTTTGTATGCCGCCGTGACGCCGCCACCCGTGCAGCGCCTCGAGGCGCTGCGCCTGTCCGACTGGGAGCGCCAGGGCACCGGCTGGCGAGTGCCCAGATCGAGCCTCGCGCCGATCCTCCGCTTCGCGGATGTGGAGGCATTCGTCAAGGAGTCACCTGGTGGGGGCAAGGACGGCACCCAGCTGGACGGCTTCATCCAGGTTGGCGTGGCCAAGGAGGACCAGCCACACTACCTCAAGGTGCTGAGC
>JALZAF010000171.1 GCA_030948505.1 Chloroflexota bacterium | reverse complement strand
CCCCCGCAGGAAGGCGTCCGCCCGGACGTCGATCGTCACGAGCCTGCCTGCCCTCCGGACCCGGACCGCATGCACAATCCGGACCGGCTGCCGGTCCGCCGACCCGAAGGCGCTGAAGTCGTGCCGGCCCACGAGGACCGACCCGGCCCGCTCCATCGCGGCCGTATCGAGCTGGACCCGCACCGCGAGCGCCGTTCGCTCCCGGAGCGGGCTGCGCGGCCCATTCCAGATGGTGTATCGGTATTCCCGATACCGCGCCGCGTAGCGTGGCTTGAACCCGGCGGGCACCCGACGAAGGTCGCGCACTGCGACGTCCGGCGGGAGGATCCCGTTGAGGGCGGTGGTCAGGTCCGTTGCCGCGAGCCGCCCGGCGTAGGTGAATGCGATCACCTGTCCGCTGGCATGCACCCCGGCGTCGGTCCGGCCTGCCCCGTCGACTCGCCTTCGCGACCCATCGCTGAGCCTTGCAAGCGCGTCCTCGAGCTCACCCTGGATGGTTCGCTTGCCAGGCTGGACCTGGAAGCCGGCGAACTCCGTCCCGTCGTATTCGACCGTTGCGCGATACCGCAGCGGCGTGCCCTCTCGAGCATCCTTCCTGGGCTTGATGTTGGGGGCTCAGACGAGCTCGATCTGGACGATCTCGGCTGCGTCGCCCTGGCGCTGACCGAGCCGGACGATACGGGTGTAACCGGAGGTCCGGTCGGCGTACTTCGGGGCGATCTCGTCGAACAGCTTGCTCACGACGAGCGGCTCATTCGGAAACTGGGCCACGATCGCGCGACGGGCGTTCAGGTCGCCCCGCTTGGCGATGCTGATCATGCGCTCCACCCGGCCGCGGATCTCCTTGGCCTTTGCCTCCGTCGTTCGAACCCGCTCGTAGCGCAGGACCGAGACGGTCAGGTTCTTGTACAGCGCGAGCCGCGGACCCTGCTTCCGGCTGAGCTTGCGGCCACCGATGCGGTGCGCCATCGATCAGGACTCCGCCTCGTCGTCGAAGCCGTTCTCGCCTTCGCCCTCGATGCCATCGGACTCGGTCTCGGGGACGATGAAGCCGCGCATTCGGAGGCGCTCCTTCATCTCGTCCAGGGACTTCTTGCCGAAGTTGCGCATCCGCAGCAGGTCGTCGTCCTTGAGCTGGAGGAGCTGGCCCACCTTGACGATGTTGTTGCGCTTGAGCGAGTTGTAAGCGCGCATCGGGAGGTCGAGCTCCTCGATCGGCATGTCGAGCATGTTGGGCGGCAGCTGGGGCACGCCGCTGGTGGCCCGGTCGACCTGCGCGGCGGCCATCCCGATGGTGATGAACGGGCGGAACTGGTTGACGAGGATCTCGGCCGAACGGCTGAGCGCCTCTTCCGGCGTGATCGTGCCGTCCGTCTCGATCTCGATCGTGAGCTTGTCGTAGTTGGTCATCTGACCGACCCGCATGCTCTCCACCCAGTAGTTAACCTTGCGCACCGGGGTGAAGATCGCGTCGACGGCGATGACGCCGATCGGCAGCGCTTCGGCCCGCTCGGCTCCGAGGTAGCCGACGCCCTTCTCGACCGTCAGGTCGACCTCGATCGTCACGTCGTCCGTGTCGAGGGTCATGAGCGGAAGCTCCGGGTTGACGATCTCGACGTCGGCCGACTCGGCGATGTCACCGGCCGTCACCGTGCCGGCACCGCTCTTGATGAGGCGGAGCTGGACGGGGTGGGTGGCAAAGCTCTTGAGGCGCAGCTTCTTGACGTTCAGGACGATCTGGGTGACGTCCTCCTTGACGCCGGGGATGGTCGAGAATTCCTGATAGACGTCGCGGATCTGGATCGACGTGACCGCGGCGCCTTCCAGCGACGACAGCAGGACGCGCCGCAGCGCGTTGCCCAGGGTGACGCCGTAGCCGGCCTGGAGTGGGCCGGCCTCGTACTTGGCGTACGTGCCGACTTCCTCGACGGGCTCGATCTGGGGGTTTTCGAGTTCGATCATGAGCGGGGCTTACCTCGAGTAGTACTCGACCACGAGCTGCTCGTTGAGATCGAGCGGCATCTGGTCGCGGCGGGGCAGGTCGACGACGCTGCCGCCCAGCTTGGCGGCATCGACGCGGACCCACTCCGGGGCCTGGTGGGAACGGAGCGTTTCCTTGGCGATCTTGAATGGCTCACGGGTCTTGTGCGGCTCGCGCACTTCGACCGCGTCGCCCGGCTTGAGCTGGAACGAGGGGACGTTGGTGGGACGGCCGTTGACCGTGAAGTGGCCGTGCCCCACGAGCTGGCGCGCGGCCGGACGAGAGGGCGCGAAGCCCATTCGGTAGACCACGTTGTCGAGGCGCAGCTCGAGGTACCGCAGCAGGGTCTCGCCGGTCACGCCGGGCTTGGATTCTGCCTGGACGAAGTAGTTGCGGAACTGGCGCTCAAGCACGCCGTACGTCTTGCGGACCTTCTGCTTCTCGCGCAGCTGCAGCCCGAACTCGCCGACCTTGCGACGGCGGACGCCGTGCTGCCCGGGCGGCGACGGGCGTCGCTCGAAGGCGCACTTCTTGCTGTAGCAGCGAGTGCCCTTGAAGAACAGCTTGGCGCCCTCGCGGCGGCAGATGCGGCAGACGGAGTCGTTGTAGCGAGCCATGTCGCTAGACCCGTCGCCGCTTCGGGGCGCGGCAGCCGTTGTGCGGGATGGGCGTCACGTCGGTGATGGCCGAAACCTCGAGGCCGGCCCCCTGGAGCGAGCGGATGGCCTGCTCGCGACCGGCGCCGGGGCCCTTCACGTAGACCTCGACCTGGCGCATGCCGTGCTCCATCGCCCGCCGCGCGGCTCCCTCGGCCGACAACGCGGCGGCGTAGGGCGTGCTCTTGCGGGAGCCCTTGAAGCCGGCCACGCCGGCCGAACCCCAGCTCACCACCGCGCCCGTGGGGTCGGTGATCGTGATGATCGTGTTGTTGAACGTCGCCTGGATGTGGACGTGCCCCTGGGGAATGTTTTTCTTTTCCCGCCGTCGCTGCTTGACGGCCTTCTTGCGTTCGGCCATGCGTGTCGCAGTCCTCAGCTACTTCTTGGCGCGCCGCACGCCGACCGTCTTCTTCGGTCCGCGCCGTTGGCGAGCGTTGGTCTTCGTGCGCTGGCCCCGGGCCGGCAGGTTGCGGCGGTGGCGGAGGCCGCGATAGGAACCGATCTCGATCAGCCGCTTGATGTTGAGAGCGACCTCCCGGCGGAGGTCCCCCTCGACCTTGTAGCGGCGGTCGATCAGCTCGCGCAGCCGGTTGACCTGCTCCTCGGTCAGGTCCCGCACCCTGGTGTCCGGGTTGATGTTCGTCTGGGTCAGGATCTTCTGGCTGGTGGGCAGGCCGATCCCGTAGATGTAGGTGAGGGCGACTTCGACCCGCTTCTCGCGCGGTACGTCGACGCCGGCGATCCTTGCCATCGGTTACCCCTGCCGCTGCTTGTGCTTCGGATTCGGGCAGATGACCATGACCGTGCCGTGGCGGCGGATGACTTTGCAGTTGTCGCAGCGTGCCTTGACGGAGGCTCTGAATTTCACTATTTCCTCGTGCGCGTTGGGCAGTCCGGTCAGGTCTGGTCTACTTGAGTCGGTAGGTGATGCGGCCGCGGGTCAGGTCGTATGGCGACAGCTCGACCCGGACGCGGTCCCCGGGCAGGATCCGAATGAAGTTCATCCGGAGCTTGCCGCTGATGTGAGCCAGGACGCGGTGGCCGTTCTCCAGCTCGACTGCGAACATCGTGTTCGGGAGCGGTTCGATGACCGTCCCCTCCACTTCGATCGCGTCCTTCTTGGCCACAGGCGTCGATGCTTCCCTTTCTCACGCCGAGTGCCGGTCCACAGGGACCGACACACGAACGCGTAGCGTATCAAAGACAGGCATTCCCGGCAACCCCAGTCAGACCGTCGTCAGGATCTCAGGGCCGTGCTCGGTCACGGCGATGGTGTGCTCGAAATGGGCCGCCAGCGAGCCGTCCCGGGTGACCACGGTCCAGCCGTCGGGCTTGATGGCCACCTCGTGGCCGCCCAGGGTAAGCATCGGCTCGATCGCCAGGCAGATGCCCGGCACGAGCTCCAGCCCCCGGGCGCCGGCCCGGTAGTTCGGAACCTGGGGCTCCTGGTGCATCTCGGTCCCGATCCCGTGGCCCACGAACTGGCGGACGATCCCGTAGCCGGCCGGCTTGGCCACGTCCTCGATAGCCCCCGAGATGTCGCCGATCCGGGCACCCGGGACGGCCGCCGCGATGCCGGCCATCATCGCCAGTCGGGTCGTCTCGACCAGCCGGTCCGCCCCGGCCCCGTGCTGGCCGACCAGGAAGGTCCGGGCCGCGTCGCCGTGCCAGCCGTCCAGGATCGCCCCGGCGTCGACCGACACGAGCTGGCCCTCCCGGATGGTGCGCGTGCCGGGGATGCCGTGGACGACCTCCTCGTCGATCGAGATGCAGAGCGACGCGGGGAATGGGTTGCGGCGGTCGCCGTAGCCCTTGAACGAGGGGATCGCCCCGGCCGCCCGAATGTGCTTCTCCGCCAGCTGGTCGAGTTCGCCGGTCGTGATGCCGGGCCGCAGCTCAGACTCCACCAGGGCCAGGACCTCGGCCACCAGCCGGCCCGCGCGGCGCATGCGGGCGATCTCGTCGCGCGACTTGCGGGTGACCATCAGCTGACCTTCCGAACGAGCGGCTCGAGCTCGGCGAGGAGCGCCTCGGCGACCGTCTGAATCTGCTGACGGCCGTCGACGGCGCGCAGGACGCCGCGCTCCCGGTAGTGATCGATGACGTCGGTCAGGGCGCCGAGCTGCTTCGTCAGGCGGGCCCGGACAGTGTCGACCTGGTCGTCTGCCCGCTGGATGAGCCGCGACCCGTCGATGTCGCAGATCCCCGGGACGCGCGGCGGGTTCGCCGTCTCGTGGTACACGTGGCCCGATTGCTCGCAGATCCAGCGACCCGCCAGGCGACGGATGAGATCCTCCGCGGGGACCTCGATGAGCAGGGCTCGGTCGACCTTTGCCCTCCGCTCCGCCAGCGCTGCGTCGAGCGCCTCCGCCTGGGCGCGGGTGCGCGGGAAGCCGTCCAGGATGGCGCCCTTCGCCGCGTCCGGCTGGTCGAGCCGGTCCAGCAGCATGCGGATCGTGATGTCGTCCGGCACGAGCTGGCCGCGATCCATGTAGCGGCGTGCCTCGCGACCGATCGGCGTCCCCTGTCGGAATGCTTCGCGGAACAGGTCGCCGGTCGCGATATGCGGGATACCCAGGCGCTCTTCCAGGATGGCCGCCTGGGTGCCCTTCCCGGAGCCCGGTGCACCCAGGAGCACAACGACAGTCACGGCCTCGCGGCGCAGGCCGGCGCTGTCACCGGATGAAGCCCTCGTAAACCTCGGGCCGATGGCGTCGCAGTGCTCCGCCTCGGACCTCGGTGGGCGGGTGACCGATTGGCCACTGCGGGTGCCAGTTCGGTCACCGGATGAAACCCTCGTAGTTCCGCATCATCAGCTGCGCTTCGATCTGTTTCATCGTCTCGACCACCACGCTGACCACGATCAGCAGGCCGGTCCCTCCCAGGGCGATCGACTGGAGGTCGGGGAAGATCAGGCCGGCCATCGTCGGCGCCACGGCGATGAGGCCAAGGAACAGGGCGCCGGCCACGGTGATGCGGAAGACGACACGGGCAAGGTAATCCTGCGTCGGCCGTCCCGGCCGGATACCCGGGATGAAGCCGCCGTTCTTGCGCAGCTGCTCGGCCGTCTCGTCCGGTTTGAAAGTGAAGGCCGTATAGAAGTAGGTGAATCCGACGGTCAGCAGGAAATACAGGATCACGTAGGTGATCGAGCGCGAGTTGAAGAAGCTGACGATGGCCTGGGCGATGCTGGCCACGATGCCTACATTGGAGGTCGTGAAGTACGACGCGATCTGCTGCGGGAAGAGCAGGATGCTGACGGCGAAGATGATCGGGATCACGCCGGCCTGGTTGACCCGCAGGGGCAGGAACGTCTGGCCGCCCTGGTACATCCGCCGGCCACGGACGCGGCTGGCGTACTGGATCGGGATCCGGCGCTGACCCTCCTGGATGTAGATGATCGTGGCGATCGCCACGATGCCGATGATCGCGAAAATGATGATCGACGTGATGCTGGTCGTCCCGAGGCCCTGAATCGCCCGCGGCGCGCGGCTGACGATGCCGGCGAAGATGATGAAGCTGATGCCGTTGCCGATGCCCTTCTCGGTGATCAGCTCGCCCAGCCACATCAGGGCGATCGAACCGGCTGTCAGGGTCGCGATCTGGGTCAGCGTCGTGAAGCTCGACAGGCTGAAGGTCCCGGTCAGGACGTTCTGCGAGTTGAGCAGTGCCAGGAAGCCGTAGGCCTGCAGCAGCGCCATCGGCACCGACAGGTAACGGGTGTACTGGTTGATCTTGTTGCGGCCGTACTCCCCTTCCCTGCTCAGGGCCTGGAGCGACGGGATGACGCCTGTCATCAGCTGCATGATGATCGAGGCGTTGATGTAAGGGTTCACGCCGAGCCCGATCACGGAGAAGCTCGACAGGCCGCCGCCGGAGAACAGGTCGAGCAAGCCGAACAGGGCGTTGCCATTGAAGAACTGCGCCAGCTGGGTCTTGTCGACTCCCGGCACCGGCACGTGGGCCAGGAACCGGAAGATGATGAGGATGCCGGCGACGAACAGGATCCGCCGCCGGATGTCCGGCGCGCGGAACGCGTTCAGCAGCGATTCGAACACGGGATCAGCGCTCGGCTGACGGGGAGTCGGCCTCGTCGGCGGCGTCGACGGTGGATGTCGGCTGGTCGCCCGCCGAGGTGGCGGGCGCCGAGTCTCCGGCCTCCGACCTGGCGGCGCCCTTCTTGCTCGGCCTGGACGGCTTGGCTGACCCCGCGTCGGCCGCGGCGGCCCGCGATTCGCCGGCGTCGCCCGCCCGCGATCCCTTGGCTGGACGGCCCTTGGCGGTCGATTCCCGGCCGGGTTTGGTCGCCTGGGAGGCTTCGGCAGCCTGGGTGTCTTCGGCCGGTTCGTCGTCCGGCTCGTCCTTGTCCGCCGCGCGCGGCTTCAGGCCGATCGCCGGACGCGGCTTCTTGGGCACCTCGAGCACCGAAACCGAGCCACCGGCGGCCTCGATCTTGTTGATGGCGCCCCGGCTGAACGAGTCGGCGACCACGAACAGGGCCGTCGACAGCTCCGCCTCGCCGCCGCCCAGCACCTTGAGCGGCTTCTTGACCGTCCGGACGAGCCCGACCCCTCTGAGGATCTCGGCGTTGACCGTGATCGGCGCAGGGGTCTTCGACTTGGTGCCCGCATTCGGCATGTCGCCCGGCTCGAACCGACCCAGCTCCGCGAGGCGGGCGATGTCGCCGAGGTTCACGACCTCGTACTTGACCTTGAAGGCGTTCTTGAAGCCGCGCAGCTTCGGGATCCGCATGTGGAGGGGCGTCTGGCCGCCCTCGAACCAGGCCGGGATCGAGCCGCCGGCGCGCGCCTTCTGGCCCTTCGTGCCGCGCCCCGCGGTCTTGCCCTTGCCGCCGGCGATGCCGCGGCCAACGCGCGTGCTGTTGCGATGGGATCCCTCGGCCGGCCGCAGGTCGTGCAGCTTCACTTGTCCTCCTCCGCCGCAGTGACGGCCTCGGGCTTCGCACGCGCGGCCCGAGCCGCCCGCTCCGGCGCCTTGGCGCCTGCGGCTTTCGCGCCTGCTGCTTTCGTGCCTGCTGCCTTGTCGGCCCTGGCGGCGACGGTCCTGCCGGCCTTGTCGGTGGCGGCCTTCTTGTCGGTGGCGGCCTTCCTGTCGGCGCCGCGAGTCGCCCGACGAGCCTCGCCCTCGACCTCCTCGACGGACACCAGGAAGCGAACCGCACGAACCATGCCGCGGGTCGCGTCGTTGTCGGGGACCACCACGATGTCGCCGATGCGGTGCAGGCCAAGCGCCCGAATCGTCGCCCGGTTGCGGGCGATATGGCTGATCGTGCTCTTGACCTGGGTCACGCGCAGGCTAGCGGCCATTGGTCGCCTCCACGCCCCGCGGCTGGGCTGGCTGGCCGGAGATCCAGCCCCGGACCGGGACCCCGCGGCTGGCGCCGATCTCCGCTGCGGAGCGGAGACTGCGCAGGGCCTCGATGGTCGCCCGGGTGACGTTGACCGGGTTGGTCGAACCGTGCGTCTTGCACAGGATGTCGCGTACGCCGGCCGCCTCGAGCACCGCCCGCATCGCCCCGCCGGCGATGACGCCGGTGCCCTGCGAGGCGGGCTTGAGCATGACGCGCGATGCCGAGAAGACCTGCCGGACCTCGTGCGGGATCGTCGTCCCGACCATCGGGATCTTGATCAGGTTCTTCTTCGCATCCTCGACGCCCTTGCGGATCGCCTCGGGCACCTCGCCGGCCTTGCCGAGCCCGGCGCCGACCGTGCCGGCGCCGTCGCCGACGACGACGATCGCCGAGAAGCTGAAGCGGCGACCGCCCTTGACCACCTTGGCCACCCGGTTGATCTGGACGACGCGCTCCTCGAGCGCGAGCTTGTTGGGATCGATCCGTGC
>JALZAF010000149.1 GCA_030948505.1 Chloroflexota bacterium | reverse complement strand
GGCTCACGGCACCGGGCTCGCCGGGCGGGCCGGGCTCGCCGGGGGGCTGGCGGAATCGAGCGGCGACAGGCCGCCGTGGTAGCTCGTGATCACGAGCACGAACTCGAGCCGGTCGACAGGCGCGGCCGGAACCAGGAACGCGGTCTGGACGACGGCGTTGGCGTCCCGCCGAACATCGATCACCTGGCCGATGAGCAGGCCCTTCGGGAAGGGCGACCTCACGCCGCCGCCCAGATCGAGGCCGGCCGTGACGACCTCCTGGCCGGCCTCGACCCGCTCCGTGGAGTCGATCTTCTCCATCGTCAGCGGGCTGCCGAGCTGGCCCAGCACCTGGCCCGTCGCCCCGCTCGGCAGCTGGCCGATGACCGTCGAGCTGGTGTCGGTCAGCAGGACGACCCGGGCGAAGTTGGAGCCCGCGTCAACGATGCGCCCGGCCAGCGTTCCGCCTTGGGCGATGACGACGTCACCGACGGCGATGCCATCGTCGGTGCCCTTGCCGAGCGTCACGACACGCCGGAACTCCGATGACTCGCGGGCCACGACCTGGGCCGCAACGGTCTGGTATGCGAAGCCATTGCGAAGCTGGAGGAGGCCGGTCAACAGCTCGTTCTCGCGCCTGATCTCGTCCAGCCGCCGGTTCTCGGCGTCGAGTCGCGCGTTGTCCTGGCGCAGCTGGGCGTTGTCGAGGCCGAGGCGGTCAATTTCGCCCACGGACGTGGCAATTGCGGAAATGCCACCCGCCAGTCCGTCGAGGGCACCCTGAATCGGCCGGAACGCGAAGCCCATGCCGCGCTGGAACTCGAGCACCAGCGGGTTGGAGGAGAAGGCCATCAACAACATCGTTAGCGCGAGCAGGAGGATGAAGGTGATGCCGCGACGGCGCACCGTCCGGCTCACGGAGCGCGAGTCATCGCGCAGGCGACTCATGCGCTCCGCCGCCGACCTCGGTGAGCGAAGGCCAATCATGCGATGAGGCTGTCGATGCTCAGTGGGGCGGTCGGACGTACGTCTCGGCCGTGAGAACCCGCTGCATCGCCGGCTGGCTCAAATCCTGGAGGACGACGCCCGTTCCGCGGACGACGCAGGTCAGCGGATCGTCGGCAACGTGGACGGGCATCTGGGTCGCCTCGGCGACCCTCCGGTCGAGGCCTGCCAGCAAGGCCCCGCCACCGGCGAGCACGATGCCCTGGTCCATGATGTCGGCGACCAGCTCCGGCGGCGTCTCCTCGATGGTGTCCTTGATCGTGTCGACGATCTGCGCGACAGATGGCTCGATGGCCTCGCGGATCTGGTCCGCGGCCACCTCGACCTGGCGGGGCAGGCCGGTCAGCAGGTCGCGGCCGCGCAGAGTGACCCGCTGCTGGTCCCACTCGCCCGGATAGGCGGAGCCGATTGCGATCTTGATGTCCTCCGACGTCCGCTCGCCGAGGAACAGGTTGTACTCGCGCCGGGCAAAGGCAACGATGTCCTGATCCATCTCGTCGCCGCCGATGCGGATGCTGCGGCTGACGACGATGCCGTGCAGGCTGATCACCGCGACTTCGGTCGTGCCCCCGCCGATGTCGACGATCAGGCTCCCGGACGGCTCGTTGATCGGCAGGCCTGCGCCGATCGCCGCGGCCATCGGCTCCTCGATCAGGCCGGCCCAGCGCGCGCCGGCGTTCATGGCCGCGTGACGCACCGCGCGCTTCTCGACCTCCGTCACGCCGGACGGAATCCCGAGCAACATCCTTGGCCGGGGAATGAGACCGATGCGATCGTGAACCCGATTCACGAAGTACTTGATCATCTGCTCGGTCACGTCGAAGTCGCTGATCACACCGTCGCGGAGCGGCCGGATGGCGATGATGTTGGCCGGCGTGCGCCCTACCATCCGCTTCGCCTCCGCCCCGATCGCCAATACCTGTCGCGTCCTGGCGTTGACGGCGACGACCGAAGGCTCGCTCATGACGATGCCGCGATCGCGCACCCAGACCAGCGTGTTGGCCGTCCCGAGATCGATGCCGATATCACGGGAAAAGAGGCCAAGCAGGCGGTCGAGCATGGGCCGATCGGGTCCTTCGTGGAGATCGCGTCGCCGACGGGGAGATCGCGTCGCCGTGGCGCGGGCGAAGGCCGCCGACGGGTCGCGAGCCGGGGCCCGCAGCGCGGCGGGTCGCTTGGCTGAATGCCGCCTCAGTATACCCGGACGGCTACCCCGAACCGGGTCGCGGCGGACTCCCCACGACGCGGTCGAACGCGATTCCGCGGTCGCGTAACGAGACGTAGGCGTCGTGGCCGATGATCAGATGGTCGAGCAGCTGGATGTCGAGCAGGCGTCCCGCCGCCAGCGCCTCCGCGGTGAGGTGCAGGTCGTCCGGTGACGGAGTCGGATCGCCCGACGGGTGGTTGTGGACGAGAATCAGGCCGCTCGCGTTGAGGCGCACCGCGTCGCGGTACAGCTCCGCGACCCGCACCAGTGATGAGGCGACGTTGCCCTGGTAGACCGTGGCAACTCGCAACACGACATTTCTGGTGTTGAGGACGACCACGCGAAGCTCCTCGCGCTCGAGGCGCCCCATCTGGAGAACGAGGCGGTCGGCCACGTCACGCGGCGAGCGGATCGACCAGCGCCCGGCGGGCCAATCCGCCATCAGCCTGCGCCCCAGCTCGAAGGCCGCCGCAAGCTGCGCGGCACGCGCCCGACCAACGCCAGGTACGGCCTCCAGTTCGACATCCGTTGCCCGAGCCAGGCCGGTCAGTCCGTCGTGTCGAGCCAGCGCATCAGCCGCCACCCTCACCGCCGAGCGGCCGGCGCTGCCTGAACCCCACAGCAGACCGATCAGCTCCGCCGAGGTCAGTCCACCCGGACCACGCAGGGCGAGTCGCTCGCGCGGACGCTCCGCCGGCGGAATCTCGCGGATCGCCCGGCCGATGGTCGGGCGCACCTGCGGGACCGTCACCTGCCACCTCCGTGTCGCGGCCGTCGCGCCGTCTCGGCGTCCCCGGGCCCGAACGACGGGAGCCCGCCGATTCCCCCCGCCGTCCGGACCCGAGAACACGATGCAGGCTACGCGGCGGGGCTCATCCGGCCCTCATCCGGCCCTTGGCCGGGGATCACTCCGCGGGTCCGCTGTCTCGCCTCAGCCCGCGGCGCGGAGGCTCATCTCGGCGAGGATGAGGAGGACGCCGTTGAACGCGCCATGCAGGCCCATCGACGCGTAGATGGAGTTGCGCCGTACGAACACCCAGCCAAGCACGATGGCAATGGGCAGGCGGCCGACAAACCCGACGAACGCCAGCGCGGCACCCTCACCCACGGTCGAGCCACCGACGAGCAGCACGTGCGCAAAAGCAAAGAACAGCGCGCCGCGGATGATGCCCTGGCGAATACCGAACGACCTGACCCAGGCGGTCGTGGCCAGGCCACGAAACAGCGTCTCCTCGGCGAATGGGGCGACGATCGCGCCGGCGATGAGATGGAGGACGAGCCCTGACGCGTCACCCGTCGGAGGCAGTGGACTTTCCGGAGCGACCCGGAAGATGACGACCAGGACGGCGGTCAGGAGCAGCGTGAGAAAGATGATCGGAGGCGCGAACACGACCCCCCAGCCCACGTCCTGGACCGCGCCCCGCAGGTCGCGCCGGAAGCCCATCTCGCGCCAGCTCAAGGCTCCGCTGTTGACGACCAGCAGTGCGATCAGGAGGAGGTACGCCCCGCCCTGGATCGTCACCAGCAGCAGCTCCGCGAGCGGCCGCGAGATTCCCAAGTGGAACGTGTCGAAGAGCACGCCCAACAGCAGCGCGCCCAGGTAGGCGACCGGGATCGAGCCGGCGAAGACCAGGACGGGTGACGGCCCGGTGTAGGCGTCGCGCCCGCGAGTCTTGCGCTCGATGGCCTGGGCGCCTGCGGCCGCCACGAGGCCGAGCCCCAGAACCGCGAGGCCAACCGCAAACAGCACCGGCCCGGCTCCGGATTGGCCGCCCAGGTAACCGATGACGGTGACGACGAACCCGACCAGCGAAGCCAGCCAGCCGACGACGTACAGGCCCGGCGCCGCGCGGCCCTCGATGCTGAACACCGACGCGCCGGGCCGACCCGGGGATTCCCCGGACGTCATCCGTCCCGGGACTTCAACGCTCGGGCAGCGGATCCTGCGCGGCGGACCGCGGTCCCGTGCCGCCCCGTGGCGTCGACCGTCGGTCGATCGGCCGCGGTGTCGGTCGGACGGCTCGGACGTCGGCCGTGCCGGTCGCGAGCCGACCCGTGTCGTCGACTGCGGGAAGTGCCTGGACCGCACTGACCTCGCGGCGCTCGAAGTCCTTGCCGCACCACGCGCACAGCGACCAGTCCAGGCCGACCAGCCGGCTGCAGTTGGGACAGACGCGGTTCAACCTCGTCCGACACGTCGGACAGATGATCCACTCGTCGTTGATTCGGCGGGCGCAGGTCGGACAGCTCTTGACGGCCTCGACCTCGGCCAGCAGCGCTTCCTCCGCCAGGTTGCGCTCATAGACCTCGCCGATCTTTTCCTGCGGCCGGATGATCCGGTAGACGAACACGGCGAGCGGGAAGAAGACGGGGGTGAACACGATGATGAAGCTCGCCGCGAGGTACGGCAGGATCGGATTCTCCGATCGCAGCTGCATGTCGCGGAAGGCCCAGTAGGCAGCGGCCAGCCACAGGATGACGAAGTAGATCGCGATCGCCTCGAGGCCGAAGCGAACCGGCGGGCTATTGAAGATGCCGCCGATCGTGTCGCCGATCTGCTGAATGATCTGGTCCATGGGCCTGGAAGGATGCCTCCATGCGCTGCGGCCCGCCCGCGTAGCGTGAGCGCACCCGAGCGCCCACGGCGTTCGGGCAGTGTATCAAGGCCGCTGGCCGGACGGACCGGCCATCCCGGCTCAGACGCCGGCGACGTCCTCGCCGTGACGTGCCGAACGGAGAGCCAGGATCCCGCCGCTCACCAGGGCCAGCGCGGCGACGGTCTCGACGAAGATGCCGATGCTTGCGCCACCGGGCCAGCCGCCGATGACGTAGGGCCAGGCGAATCCCAGGAGCACGCCACCCAGGACGAGGCCGGCAACCTCGGTCCTCAGCCAGGCGGGAACTCGATTGGGCGTGACCGCGAGGACGAGCACGGCGACGGCGGCCAGGCAGACGAGCAGGTGCGACGGACTGGCGAAGCCCCACGAGTCCGTGTAGCCGCCGAACGACTTGGCGCCCACGGCCGTGCCGGACCATGGCAGCAGGAACGCCGCGGCAGCCACCGCGCTGCCGATGGCGACCAGCCAGCTCGGGATCGTGGTGGGCGCCTCAAAGGACAGATCCTCCGGGGCCGCCTGATCGCTCGACGCCGACTGTGCCTTGGCTCGGTTCCACCACCTGGCCTTCGACGCCGTTGTGTTCCCAGCGGTCGCGGCGGTGGTTGCATCGGGCATGCCCGCGAAAACGGCCGATGGGGGCATGTGGGGCCCGGAGGGCTCGGGCGGCCAGGTCGGCGTCGGCGGTCCGTCAATGAGGCTGGCCGAACTGGTCGCGGGAACGTCCATGGGCGGGCGGGATGGCTGGCGCGCAGGGCGCTGACGATGCGGCTGACCGATCGTGATGCCGGCGTGCGAGGGCTCGGGCGGAGTGCCTGCCTCGACAAGCTCGTGGACGTCAGTGCCCGCCCAGTCGGCGAGCCTGGTGGGCATCGCCTGCGTCGGGACGCGACTGGGCGGCCGGCGGCGGGTTGGCGTCCTGGCTGGATCGGCCGGCGGGAGGGAGGCGGTCTTGGCCATGTCCGGAGCGGCCGTCCTGGTCGGAGCCGAAGGTGCTTCGGCTG
>JALZAF010000145.1 GCA_030948505.1 Chloroflexota bacterium | reverse complement strand
GCCCCGCGCCGATGCCGAGCTTGCGGATGACCGCCAGCTGCTCCGGTGTTTCGACGCCCTCGGCAACGATCGAGGCGTTCCACTGCTTGGCCAGCTCCTGGATCGCCCGAAGCACCCCATGGGTGGGATCGTGGACGATCCCGCCCTGCACGAGGGAGAGGTCGATCTTGACGGTATCGAAGTGGATCTCGCTCAACAGGCGAAGCCCGGCGTTGCCCGATCCGACGTCGTCCGCGGCAAGGCGGAAGCCGGCCCGTCGGCACGCGTCGACGTTCTTGCGAAGCTGGTCGAGGTCCTCGACCTTCTCGCGCTCCGTGAGCTCGAGTAGGACCTGCTGGGCGGAGATGCCGCGGCGGCGGAAGATCCCGATCAGCTCGGCCGGGCGGAACAGGTCGGACTCAAGGGTCCGCGGCGACAGGTTGACGCTCAGATAGATGTCCGGCTCCAGGGTGCCGACGCCGGCCGAGACGATCTCGAGGCAGGCCAGGTCCAGATCGACGGTGCGATCGGCGATCTCCGCGGCCGCGAACAGCGAGGCAGCGTCGCCGAAGGGCGAGCCCTCGGCCGGCCGCACCAGCCCCTCGAAGCCGACCGGCTTGCCGGTCAGCAGCGAAAAGATCGGCTGGTACATGGGACGCAGGGCCCGGCTGGCAAGCACCTCGCCAACCGCCGCCGACAGCTCCGTCACTGATCGGTCGTCCGCCGCCGCCGAGCCGTGGCGGCCCGGGTCATAGACCACGGCCGACGTGCGCCCGTGGCGCTTGCACCAGTACAACGCGGCGTCGGCCTGCCTGTAGAGCTGGTGAGGCTCCTTGCTTGGCATGGGGTAGGCCGAGACCCCGATTGACACCGAGAATGGCGGGATCGCGTTTCCCGGGTCGGCGCCGTTCAGGGCGCTGGCCAGGATCCGGCGGGCGACGGCCAGTCCGCTGCTGACGTCGGACGTTGGCAACAGGGCGGCGAACTCGTCGCCACCCACCCGGAATGCCCTGTCGCTGCGTCGCAGCGCCGACGTCGTGATCCGCCCGACGGCCGCGAGCAACTGATCGCCGCCGGCATGCCCGCGCTCATCATTGACCTTCTTGAGGTCATCCACGTCGATGATCAGCAGGGCCAGGGGCCGATTGTGCCGTTTGGCGGCGTCCAGCTGGCGGCTCAACTCCTCCTGGAACGCACGGTGATTGCCCAGGCCGGTCAGAGCATCGACCAGGGAGTCGGCGCGCGCCTGGCCATACAGATCGATCAGCCGGCGGCGCTCCACGGCCAGGTCCTCGACGGGCGCAAGGACCCGCCGGGCCAGCAAGGCCATGATGGCCGGCAGGATCGCCGCCGCCCCGATCAACAGGGCCACGCCAAAGCCATGCCCGGCGGGCGACGGAGCGGCGAACGCCTCGATGGCGGCCAGCCCCATCAGCACCGTGAACTGGGTCAGCATCGCGACGATCAAGCGCCGCCGGATGACCCGAAGCCCCCCGTCGCGCGCGAGTGTCCGCTCTTTGGTTGTCCCGAACGGCATGAACGGCCCCTGTGTTCCCCGGGTGAGTCATGTGTAGAGGATTCCGGGGGACTTGTGGCTGCACCGAAAGTACCGCGCGGACCGCCCGTTGGAGGCAGGGACGAATGGGCGCCACATTGCCTACGTTCGGACCCGTCAGCCCGTGGCGTGAAAGGAACTCGTGGCATCCGCCAGAAAGGCCATCGGAGCAGCCCTGCTCGTGGGTGCCCTCGCGCTGACGAGCCTGTTCGGGCCGCCCAACGCGCCCCTCGGCCCCGCGAGCGTCCTCGCGGCGAGCTGCGACAGAGGCTCTCACCAACTTAGCCTGAACAGCGGCACCGCTACCCCCGGGTCGGGCACGACCGCCACGACGTTCACCTTCTCCGTCAATTACGTGGACAACGCGGACTGTCCCCCCAGCCTCATCACGGTCACGATCCCAGGGGTTGGAACATTCGCCCTCACGGGCTCGGGGAACAGCCAGAACGGGTCGGTGACATATTCAACCAGCCGCAAGCTGCCGGTTGGAACGTTCAGCTACCAGTTCGACGCCGCCAGCGGCACCGGACGGGGATTTCGAATCGCCCAGCTACGCTCCGTCTCGCCCGCCACGGTGGTCGTGACTGCCCCCAAGCCCACCCCCAAGCCTACCCCCAGGCCAACGCCGCGCCCGACGCCCAAGGCAACCCCACGGCCAACGCCGCGTCCCACGCCCAAGCCGACCAAGAGGCCGGTCGCCACCTCGCTCGCCCCGGCGGCCAGCGCATCGCCTTCCCCTGCCATCGTCGGCGGGCCGGTGTGGCCTTCCTCGTCCGGCCGGGATGGTGGTCCCGACGCCGCGCCATCGCCCATCGCCGCCGGTCCCGTCGACGACGCGGGCTCGGGTGGGGGAGGGTTCCAGGTGCCCAGCGTGTTCCGTGGCCCGGCCGCGGGCCCCATGGGTCTCTGGCTGATGGCGACGATCGCCGGGATGTTCCTCTTCCTGTTCATGATGCGGCGTGGCCGGCGTGACGAGCGGCATCCAGTAACCGGAGCGCTGGCGGATGACGACGGTGCCCTGCCAGCGGCACTCGGAGTCGGGACGGCGGCACTGGCAAATGGCGAAACCAGCCTGGAAGAGGCGCAGATGCCCCGCTGGCGGCGCCCATCGCTCCAGGCCGCCCGACACGCGTCGCGCTACGGACCGCCCGTCTCGCGGCCGGCCCTCAAGTTCAATGAACCTCCCGGGTCGGGTATCGAGCGCGTCGCCGTCCACTACCGCTTCGTCCGGGTGGCTGACTCGCCCGACGACATCCGATCCGTGGAGCTCGGCCGCCTGGATCGAGGCGACGAGGTCGATGTTCTCGATCGGCGAACAGGGTTCGCCTTCGTGCGTGCCCCCGACGGCCTGGAGGGCTGGGTCCCCCGTATGACGATCGGCCGGCTCGAAACCGCCGACTGATCTGTCCGCGCGAATGAGCGCGGCGCCTGGCGGGAGCGCCGGTCAGCCCGGGCGGATGCCCTGCCTGGCAGCGATCCGGTCACCGGCCGATTCCCAGCCGGCGTCGATGGGTCGACCGGGCTCGTCGAGGTCGATGAGCAGCGGCGCGTGATCGGATGGCACCGGCTTGCCCTTCCTCGCCTCGCGGTCGATCTCGGCGAAGACGATCCGCTCGGCCAGCTGCGGGCTGACCAGCAGATGATCGATCCGCATCCCGAAGTTCTTGTGGAAGTTGCCGGCCCGGTAATCCCACCACGTGAAGCGGCCCGGTTCGTCGTGGCGCGAGCGGTAGGCGTCGACGAGGCCGTGTCGCAGCAAACCCTTGAACGCGTCGCGCTCGGGCGCCGAGACGTGCGTGCCGCCGTGCACCGCGCGAGCATCCCAGACATCGGCGTCGGCCGGGGCGACGTTGAAGTCGCCGCCGACGACGAGCGGCGTCTCCCCCCGTGCCGCTTCCGCGATCCAGCGATCGAGCCGCTCGTACCAGGCCAGCTTGCCGGCGAAGAATGGTGACCCCACGACCCGGCCGTTTGGGGCGTAGACGGAGACGAAGCGAATCCCGTGGGCGACGAAGCTCAGCATCCGTGCCTCGTCGAAGGGGTTGAAGTCCTCCTCCGAGAAGGCCGTCGTCGCGCCGGGCCCGCTATCCCGTACCGGGCCGTCACCGAAGTTCGTCACGCCGCCGGCGACGGGGGTCTCTTTGCGCAGCGCGATCGCGACCCCGTTCCAGCGCCCCTCACCGTGATGAAGTAGGTCGTAGCCGACCATGTTGAAGGCCAGCAGCGGCGCCTCGGCGTCGGTGAGCTTGGTCTCCTGGAGCAGCAGGACGTCCGGCGAGGCCCGCTCCAGCCACCACTCGACCTTCTCGAGTCGCGCCTTCAGCGAGTTGACGTTCCAGGTGGCGATGCGCACCGCAGGCCCGCCCGCTCAGTACCGCCGGCCGCGCTGGCGGGCCAGGTCGAAGGTGGCCGTGTCGGCGATGGCCATGACGGCCATCGTGCCGGCCTGGACGGGATCCGACACCACGAGGTCCACCGCGTCTGTGATCGACCCGACCATGTTCAGGGCGATGATCGGGATGCCGTGAGCACGCAGCTCGCGGGCGGCCCGGGTGATGTCTCCACCCATGATCGAGCCGGCCAGCACGAGCAGCGCCGCGCGGGGCAGGTCCGCCACCGCCCGCACCGCGGCGGCGATCGCCTCCTCGCCCACGAGCGGGATCGTGTCGACGCTGATCCGCTCGCCGCGCAGGTTGTGGCGGTCGGCCTCGCTTACGGCGCCGAGGGCGACCTGGGCCACCTGGGCGCCGCCACCGACGACGATGATCCGCTTGCCGAAGACCCGGTCCAGCGATCGGGTCAGACCGCGCTCGCCGAGCCCGGGCAGGCCGTCGAGGGCCGCCAGCAGGGCGCCCTCGTCGATGCTCTCGACCTCGATCTCCAGCTCTGTCGCCGGGCCGGGGGCGGGGCTGCCGTCACGGCCGTCGGCGCCGTCACGTTGGAGACGGCGAACGGTGCTCAGGGTCCGCAGCGTCCCCCCGGCGGCGGCGATCC
>JALZAF010000125.1 GCA_030948505.1 Chloroflexota bacterium | reverse complement strand
GCCCCGCTCGCCCCTCCCGCGCCGCCGGCACCGTTCGAGCCGTCGCCGCCGGACGACGACGCGGCTGCAGCCTGGTAGGCCGCCGTGGAGACGCGCTGCAGGGTCTCCTGCAGGGAATTCATCATCGACCGGATCGCCTCGATGTCCGTGCCCTTGAGGGCCTCGCGCAACGTCGTGACCTTGTTCTCGACCTCGGTCTTGTCCTCGGAAGAGACCTTGTCGCCGAGATCACGGACAGTGCGCTCGGCCTGGAAGCTGAGCGCCTCTGCCTGGTTGCGCGTATCGACCTCTTCACGCCGCTGACGATCCTCGTCGGCGTGATCGGCCGCGTCACGAACCATCTTGTCGACGTCGCTCTTCGAGAGCATCGACGAGGCGGTGATCCGGACCTGCTGCTCCTTGGAAGTCGCCCGGTCCTTGGCTCGCACGTCGAGGATGCCGTTGGCGTCGATGTCGAACGTGACCTCGACCTGCGGGATTCCTCGTGGTGCCGGCGGGATGCCGTCTAGGATGAAGCGCCCGAGCGTCTTGTTGTCGGCCGCGAAATCGCGCTCGCCCTGGAGGACGTGGATCTCCACCTGGCTCTGGTTGTCAGAGGCAGTCGAGAAGACCTGCGACTTCGAGGTCGGGATGGTCGTGTTGCGCTCGATGAGCTTGGTCATCACGCCGCCAAGCGTCTCGATGCCGAGCGAGAGCGGGGTGACGTCGAGCAGCAGCACGTCCTTGACGTCGCCGGCCAGGACACCGGCCTGGATCGCGGCGCCGATCGCGACAACCTCATCCGGATTGACGCCCTTGTGCGGCTCCTTGCCACCGAACATCGCCTTGACCGCCTCGACGACGGCCGGCATGCGCGTCTGGCCACCGACGAGGATCACCTCGTCGATGTCGGAGGCCTTCAGGCCGGAATCCTTGATCGCGGCCAGGACGGGGGCCTTCGTCTTCTCGACGAGGTCGGCGACGAGGTCCTCGAGCTTGGCCCGCGACAGCGTCATCACGAGGTGCTTGGGACCCGACGCGTCGGCCGTGATGTACGGCAGGTTGATCTCGGTCGAAGCCGTCGACGACAGCTCGATCTTGGCCTTCTCGGCCGCTTCCTTGAGGCGCTGCAGGGCCTGCTGGTCCTTGGCCAGGTCGATGCCCTGGTCCTTCTTGAACTCGGCCAGCAGCCAGTTGATGACCCGCTGGTCGAAGTCGTCGCCGCCGAGATGCGTGTCGCCGTTGGTCGCCTTGACCTCGAATACGCCCTCGCCGAGCTCGAGGATCGAGATGTCGAACGTGCCCCCGCCCAGGTCGTAGACGGCGATCTTCTCGTCCGCCTTCTTGTCCAGGCCGTAGGCCAGCGCCGACGCGGTGGGCTCATTGATGATTCGCTTGACGTCGAGCCCGGCGATCCGGCCGGCGTCCTTGGTCGCCGAACGCTGGGTGTCATCAAAGTAGGCCGGGACGGTGATGACCGCCTCGGTGACCTTCTCGCCCAGGTACGCCTCGGCGTCCGTCTTGAGCTTCTGCAGGATCATCGCGCTGATCTCCGGCGGCGTGTATGTCTTGCCGTCGGCGACCTTGACCACGACTCCGTCGCTCTTGGGGTCCTTCTCGACCTTGTACGGGACGAGGTCCTTGGAGCGCTTGACCTCCGGGTCGTCCCAACGACGGCCCATGAAGCGCTTGATCGAATAGACGGTGTTGGTCGGGTTGGTGACGGCCTGCCGCTTGGCAAGCTGGCCGACGAGCCGCTCGCCGGTCTTGGTGAAGGCGACGACCGAAGGAATCGTTCGACCGCCCTCCGCCGAAGCGATGACGGTCGGCTCGCCGCCCTCCATGACGGCGACGACGGAGTTCGTCGTCCCCAGGTCGATCCCGATGATCTTGCCCATTGGTGTGTCTGGCTCCTGTCAGTCGTTCGGGGTTTCGGTGGATTCGGATGAGTTCGTTTCGGTTGAGGTCGGAGGATGCGATTCGGCCACCGCGACGAGTGCCGGTCGGATGACCCGGTCGCGGAGTCGATAGCCGCGCCGGACCTCCTCGACGATCTCGCCGTCGCGCCGGCCACTGGCGGGCACATTGACGATCGCGTCGTGCTCGCGCGGATCGAACGGCCGTCCGGGCGAGGCGTCGATCTGGTTGACGCCCTCGCTCTCGAGCAGCGCCCGCAGCTTGCGATCGATGGCGGCGATGCCGTCGATCCACGAGCTTGCGGCGATGTCCCTGGGCCGGGCGTCGATGGCGCGGTCGAAGTCGTCGGCCAGGGCGATGACCTTGCGAATGAGGTCCTCGCCGGCGAGGCCGAGCTCGCGCTCCCGCTCTTCGGCCGTGCGGCGCTTGTAGTTGGCGAACTCGGCACGCTCACGCTGCAGCAGGCCGAGGTACTCGTCCGCCTGCTGGCGGGCCACCTCCTGCTCTGCCTTGAGCTGCTCGATGTCCGCGAGGAGCTTGGTCGGCGAGACGTCGATCTCGGCGGCTCGCTCCTGGGCGCGGGTTCGATGGGTCATGTGCGTGTGAACTCCAGTGATTCCTGGTCGCGGCCGGGGGCCGCACGATTCAGGCGTAGAGGTGGTCGACGAGCTCGTTCATCAGGCCGGACACGAAACGGACCGTGCCGATCGCCTGCGGGTACGACATGCGGGTGGGCCCGAGGACCCCCACGACACCGATGGCCCTGCCGGGCCGGCCGTACGGCGCGAGGACGAGCGACACCTCGCGCATCTCGATCGGCTGGTTCTCGCGACCGATGAAGACCTGCACCCGACCCGACCCGGCGACGCTCACGACGAGCTCGCCCAGGTAGGCCCGGTTCTCGAGGACGGAGAAGACGCGCCGCAGCTTGTCGCTATCGGCGAACTCCGGCGCCTCCATGACGTTGAGCAGACCATCGCTGAAGACCTCCTCGATGGCGGAGGCGTCGTATTCGGTGAGGGTCCGGGCGATGCGCTCCCCGATCCGCCGGGCGAGCGGCCCGTAAGGCGGCGTGTCGTCGATGCGGGCGACGGCGGCGATGGCCTCCGCAGCAGTCAGGCCGGCAACCCGCTCGTTAAGCAGCCCGGCGACGGTCGTCAGCGCGGTCTGGTCGGCCGGCTCGTCCAGGCTAACGAGGGCCTGCTTGATGGCCCCTTCGCGCAGCACGATGATGAGGCTGGCGAGGCGGTCATTGATGGCCACGATGTCGAGCCGGCGGACATGGGCCGCGCGCGGCTTGGCCGGCGTGGCAATGCCCGCGGCGCGGGTCAGCGAGGCCAGCGTCGTCGCCGCCAGCCGAAACCAGTGCTCGCTGGCGAACTCCACCTGGCCGAACTGGTGGCGGATCATGAGCTGCTCGACGGCCGGCAGCGGAACGCTGTCGACGATCGATTCCACGAAGAACCGATAGCCGGCGTCGGTCGGGATGCGCCCGGCCGAGGTGTGGGGATGGGTCAGCAGCCCGGCGGCCTCGAGCTCGGCCAGGATGTGGCGGACCGTAGCGCTCGAAACCCCCAGTCCGTAGCGCTCGACCAGCGCCTGGGACCCGACCGGGATCGCGGTGGCCACGTATTCCTCGATGACAGCCCGGAGGATCGCCTGTGAGCGGAGGTCCAATGGGCCGCTGGTGCGAGCGCGTCGCGCCAAGGCCGTGCTCCTCGTGGGATGGTTAGCACTCTCAATGGCAGAGTGCTAACGACGTTGACGGCATGGTAGCAGTCCCCGTCGTCGAGTGTCAACGCCGCCGGGCCTGGGTGCCGATCACACCAGGCGAGCGAAGAGCTCATTCGAGAGCAGGCGTCCGCGGGTCGTCAGCACGATCCGCTCTTCGGGGCTCACCTGGAGCAGCCCCGCGGCCATCGCCCAGTCGAAGCTACCGGCCAAGGGGGGCTGGGTGGCAGCGGAGAGGGGCAGGCCACGATCCGTCCGCAGGGCCAGGATGGCCCGCTCCGCCTCGACCGTCGCCGCGTCGAGAGACTCGTGGCCACCCGGCGGCAGGGTGAGCGTCCCAGACGCCGGGGTGAGCGCCTCAAGGTAAGCGTCGAGGCGGGCGGCATTCCAGCGACGCACCGCCCCATCGAAGGCATGGGCGCCGGGGCCCACGGCCTCGTACGGCCGTCGCCGCCAGTAGGCGAGGTTGTGGCGGCTCTCGTGGCCGGGCCGGGCCCAGTTGCTGATCTCATAGCCGTGCCACCCGGCCCCCGCCAGCCGGTCGACGGCGTGCGTGTACTGCCCTGCGGCCAGGTCGTCGTCCTGCTCACGTCGCGCAGCCTCGCGCCAGCGTCGCGCCCCGGCCACGGTCGGCAGGTGGTCGCCGGACGGGCCGGTCAACCCCTCGGCGTCGGGGTCGTCGAGGGTCAGCGCGTAGAGCGACAGGTGGTCCGAGCGCAGGGCGAGGGCCGCGTCGAGCGACTCGGCCCATGTCCGGGGGCTTCCGCCGGGGACGTCGTACAGAAGGTCGAGGCTGATGGACCCCATCCCCGCGGCGCGCGCCTCCCCCACCGCGTCGCCGATGTCGCCGGGACCGTGCCGTCGGCCAAGCCGCCGCAGCTCCGCGGGGTCAAAGCTTTGAGCGCCAAACGACAGCCGCGTCACGCCCGCTCGGGAAAGGGCCCCCATGTCGCCACGTTCATCGGGACCGGGATTCGCCTCGAGCGTCACCTCGGCTCCCTCGGCGATGCCGAACTGCCCGGCGACGATGCCCAGCAGTCCGGCGATGGCGTCGGCCGGCAGCAGCGATGGCGTTCCTCCCCCGAAGTAGACCGAGGACAGCGCGGGCCGTGACGCCGTGCTCGATGGGCCGAAGCGCGCGGCGACCGCGTCGGCCCGCAGGCGGACCTCGTTCTCCAGGGCGGCCAGAAAGGCTGAAATCCGGTTCCGCGGTCCCCGCGCGGCTGCGCCGGCGTAGACGACGAAGTCACAGTACGGGCAGAGCGAGACGCAGAACGGGACGTGGAGATAGAGGGCCACCGGTGGTGAAGGGGCGGCCGGGACGGCGGCAGCGGTGGCTTCGGCTTCGGCCTCGGGAGCCGCACCGATTTCGGCGGCGAAGTCCGTTTCGGTGGTCAAGTCGGTTTCGGTGGTCAATCTCGATGCGTGTCGATGACCCGCCAGCCCTCCGGCGTCCGGCGTCGGCGCTCGATGTCCTCGTCCTCGCGACCGCGCAGGGCAACCTGGCCGGCGTGCCCCGTACACAGGAAGACCGAGAAGCGGGTGACGGCGTGGCCGAGGAACGCCGCCGCGATCCCGCCGGTTACCGCGGTCAGCCAGCCCCCTGCCAAGCCCATCAGCAGCGCGAGGACCAGCATGTAGCGGTCACGGCCGGGGGCGGCGAGTCGGGTCGACAGCACGTAGATGAGGGCCTGGGCGACGTTGGCCTGGGTCACGTCGAGACCCGCCCCCAGCAGGAGCCCGAACAGCGCGCCGCGGTAGACCGCCTCGTCGATGAAGGCCGTCGAGACGGCGTTGATCATCGCCCCGGGGTAGGACGACACCTTGGGCAGGCGGAGGCGGCGATAGCGCAGCCACGCGAACGCCACCGCCTGGCTCGCCCCGATCACGGCGTAGACGAAGCCGAAGGCGAGGGCCTTCAGCCGGTCTCCGGAACTCAGGAACAGCTGCTGCTGGGGGGCCGGGTGGACGAACAGGATGAGGATGACGAGCCCGATACCCAGCAGGTACCAGGCGAGCCGGCGGCGCAGCGATGGGGCGCGGCCATCCCGCGCGGCCTCGTCGTACTCGGCTGCTCCAAACCGCTCGGCGTCGACGCGCAGCAGGACCAGGAGCAGCACGAGGCCACCCGTGATGAGCTGGCGAAGATTGGTTACGAGGTCGCTGTCCATCGGTCCGGGCGGTTCAGGTGCGGGCCGATGAGCCGCGCCTGCCGATCACGCCTCCCCCATTCGGAGCATGGCCAGGAATGCCTCCTGCGGGATCTCCACCGACCCCACCCGCTTCATCCGCTGCTTGCCTTCCTTCTGCTTCTCGAGCAGCTTCCGCTTGCGGGTGATGTCGCCACCGTAGCACTTGGCGAGCACGTTCTTGCGCATCGCCCTGACCGTTTCCCTCGCAATCACGTTGGAGCCGATGGCCGCCTGGATGGGGACCTCGAACATCTGGCGCGGGATGAGCTCCTTGAGCCGATCGGTCAGGGCGCGGCCGATGGCCTGCGCCTTGTCGCGATGGACGATCAGCGACAGGGCGTCGACGGGCTCGCCGTTGACCAGGATGTCCACCTTGACCAGGTTGGCGGGTCGATAGCCAAGCTCCTCGTAGTCCATCGACGCATAGCCCTGGCTGCGGCTCTTGAGCTGGTCGAAGTAGTCGATGATTAGCTCCGCCAGGGGCATCTCGAAATGGAGCACGACCCGCGCGGGGTCGAGGTACTCCATGTTCACGAACGCGCCGCGACGGTTGGTCGACAGCTCCATCAGCGGCCCGATGTAGCCGCTGGGCGTGACCACCGACAGCTTCACCCACGGCTCCTGGATCTCCTCGATGTCGGTCGAGGTCGGCAGCAGCGAGGGGTTGTCGATCTCGATCGTGCCGCGCCCGTCGGTCAGCACGACGTGGTATTCGACCGACGGCGCGGAGGCGATCAGGGCGAGATCGAACTCGCGCTCCAGGCGCTCCTGCACGATCTCCATGTGCAGCAGGCCCAGGAAGCCACACCGAAACCCGAAGCCCAGCGCAACCGAGCTCTCCGGCTCGTAGGTGAACGAGGCGTCGTTGAGGTGGAGCTTCTCCAGGGCGTCGCGGAGGAGCGGATAGTCCTCGCCACTGACCGGGTAGATGCCCGCGAACACGAGGCTCTTGGCCGCCTGGTAGCCGGGCAGTGGCTCAGCCGCCGGGCGGGCGACTGACGTGACCGTGTCGCCAACCTGGGCGTCGCGAACGCTCTTCAGCCCGGTCGCCACGTAACCGACCTCGCCGGCGACGAGCTGTCGAACCGGCACCAGCTGCGGCCGGAAGACGCCCAGCTCCAGCGGTTCCGATTCGGCCCCGCTGGCCATGAGGCGGATCGCCTCGTGCTGGCGAAGCGTCCCTGCGGCCAGTCGGACATAGACGACCACGCCCTTGTAGGCGTCGTAGTGGCTGTCGAAGATGAGGCCCTTGAGGGGCGCGGCCGGGTCGCCCTTCGGGGCCGGGATGCGGGCGACGATCGCCTCCAGGATCTCCGGCACGCCCGTGCCGTCCTTGGCCGAGGCCAGGATGACCTCCTCGCGCGGGATCGCCAGCACGTTCTCCAGCTCGTTCATGATCGTTTCCGGGTCCGCGGACGGCAGGTCGATCTTGTTGATGACCGGGATGAGGGTCAGCCCCTCGCGGATGGCGAGATGGACGTTGGCCAGGGGCTGGGCCTCGATGCCCTGGGTCGCGTCCACCACGAGGATCGCCCCTTCGCAGGCCTGCAGACTGTGGCTTACCTCGTAGCTGAAGTCGACGTGGCCGGGCGTGTCGATGAGGTTCAGGCCGTAGGTCAGGCCGTCGCGAGCCTCGTACTCGAGGCGAACCGCTCGCGCCTTGATGGTGATGCCCTTCTCGCGCTCCAGGTCCATCGAATCCAGGACCTGGCTCGTCATCTGGCGGGCCTCGATCGTGTGCGTCAGCTCGAGCAACCGATCGGCGAGGGTCGACTTGCCGTGGTCGATGTGGGCGATGATCGAGAAGTTGCGGAGTCGCTCCTGGGGGATCACGCGGCCGGAGTCTATCAGCCGTCCCGATGAGCGGGCCCGTGGTACCATCCGCCTTCGCGCGCACGGCTCCAATGGGTCGCGTCCGGCGCGTCACCAACATCGCTGACGAGGTTTTCTCTTGCCCAAGACGCCCCGCACCTGGAAGGGTGCCCGGACGCCGTCCGGCCTCAAGCGCGTCCGCCAGGCCAAATCGCGAGGCGAGGTACTCCAGCCACGCCGCAGCGCCGCCAAGACACTGGTCGCCAAGGCTCTCCGCCTGACCACCGAGCCGACCAACGGCGCCGATCCCAACGCGGCCCTGCTCGAGGCGCTGAGCGCCCTCGACCGCGCGGCCAAGTCCGGCGCCATCCACCCGAACGCGGCCGCGCGCCGCAAGTCGCGCCTCACCCGCCACGTCAACAAGGCCCTCGGCGGGGTCCGGGGCCAGACCGTTGGTCACGCCGCCAAGACCACCAGCAAGGCCCAGGCCGCCAAGGCCGCACGCGCGCGGATCGCGGCCTCCAAGGCCGACAAGGCCAAGGGCGCCCAGACGGCCGCCGGCAAGGCCCGCGCCGCGCTGACGAAGACGACGCGCTCCGAAGGCGCCGCGGCGACGGCGGCCGAACCGACTGCCAAGGCCTCGACGGCCAAGCCGAAGTCAGGCGCGGCCAGGACCACGGCCAGGTCGACATCGAAGGCCGCGCCCAAGCCAGCAGCGAAGAAACCCGCCGCGAAGAGCGCCACCGCAAAGAAGGCGGCGCCGAAGAAGCCTGCGACCAAGCCAGCGGCGAAGAAGCCCGCCAAGGGCTAGGAGGCGCTCCTCACGTCGAACGCCCCAGGCGCAAGCCGGGGCGTTTTCGATTCCGCCGATCGGAGACCGGGGGCGGGGTTCAGGTGGACGCTGGCTCCACCGGCGCGGGCGAAGGTGACTTCGGCCGGAACAGGGCGTACAGGATCCCGCCGCCCGCTCCACCAGCCGTCGTGAGGAGCAACAGCGTGCCCGCGGTTGACAGCTGCTGGTTCCAGTAGAAGGCTGTGAACGAGGCCGCGTCCGCAACCCCCGCGCCCGCCAGCCCGTTTCCCCCGCCCTGGTCGAGATAGCGCTTGTACACGCAATCGGCGCCAGGGCTGCAGGCGATGGGGCCGCCCAGGCCGGTATCGCGATAGCCGTTGTCGGCACTGAAGAAGAGGGCCTTGATGGCGAGCAACAGCACGGCCGCGGTCAGGCCCGTCACCAGCCCGGCGAACAGCGCATTGGCCCCGATTCGCCACCACGGGCCGGACCGCCGATCCGAGCGCTGGTTGGCGTAGTAGCCGATCAGCAGGCCGGCCGGCAGCATCAGGTACAAGGAGATCGGCTCGATCGGGATGACGAGCAGGAAGCTGACGCCGATGGTGACGGCCATCCCGATGCCCACGTACGCGGCCAGGATGGCGCCGCGATCGACGACCCGGCTCACGAGCGGGCGGGGACCCCCAGGTCGGCACTCGGGGCCGGCGCTCCAGCTGCGCGTCCCGCACCCGCCCCCGCCAGAGCCGCGCGGCCCAGGTAACGGGCGCTGTCGCCGAGCTCGCCCTCGATCCGGAGCAAACGGTTGTACTTGGCCACCCGCTCTGAACGCGATGGCGCGCCGGTCTTGATCTGGCCGCTGCCGGTGGCGACCACGAGGTCGGCGATGGTGGTGTCCTCCGTCTCGCCGGAGCGATGGGAGACGATCGCCGCCCAGCCGGCGCGGCGGGCGAGCTCGATCGCCTGGATCGTCTCGCTCAAGGTCCCGATCTGGTTGAGCTTGATGAGAACCGCGTTCGCGGCGCGCGCCTCGATCGCCCGCCCGATCCGCTCCGTATTCGTCACCAGCAGGTCGTCGCCCACCAGCTGGACCCGATCTCCGAGCCGTCGCGTGAGCTCCGTCCAGCCGTCCCAGTCATCCTCCGCCAGGCCATCCTCGAGCGACACGATCGGATAGCGGGCGCACCAGTCTTCCCAGAGGTCCACGAGCTGGCCGGAGTCGAGCGTTCGACCTTCCTTCTGGAGGCGGTACTGCGTCGCCCGGCCGGCCCCCCCGGTGCCCTCGATGACGAGCTCGGTCACCGCCGGGTCGAGCGCGATCGCGACCTGCTCGCCGGGCCGGTAGCCGGCCCGTTCGATCGCCCGCAGGACGACTTCGACGGCGGCCTGGTTGGATGGCAGCGACGGAGCGAAGCCACCCTCGTCGCCCTGCCCGGTGGCGAGGCCGTCGTCGTGCAGGATCGATCGCAGGGCGTGGAAGATCTCCGCCCCGGCCCGCAGCGCGTCGGTGTACGTGTCGACGCCCACGGGCATGACCATGAACTCCTGGAAGTCGGTCGAGTCCTGGGCGTGCTTGCCGCCGTTGAGGATGTTGAACATCGGCGCGGGCAGGACGCTGGCGCCGGCTCCGCCGATGTAGCGATAGAGCGGAAGGTCGTGCGAGGCGGCGGCCGCATGCGCGCACGCCAGTGACACGCCGAGGATGGCGTTCGCCCCCAGGTTCGCCTTGTTCGGCGTCCCGTCGAGCTCGATCAGCAGCGCATCGATCCCGGGCTGATCGGCGGCATCGAGCCCATACATCGCCGGAGCGATCGTGTCAGTGACATTGGCGACCGCCCGCAAGACACCCTTGCCGCCATAGCGACCCTTGTCGCCGTCACGCAGCTCCACGGCCTCGTGGGCACCGGTCGATGCGCCCGACGGCACACCGGCCCGACCGACCGAGCCGTCGGCCAGGACGACGTCGACTTCGACGGTTGGATTGCCGCGCGAATCGAGGATCTCGCGGGCGTCGACGACCTCGATCGCGGTGTTCACCGCCGGTTCCCTGGCCGGGCGGTTGGCCTGGGCTTGGGGGCGGGCCTGGCTGCGGCCTTTCCTTTGGCCTGCGCGGCTGGCTTTGGCTTCGCCTTCGCGGCCGGCCTGACTGTCGTCACCGGCCCGGGTTTGCTCGTGGGCTTGGTCTTCGACTTGGCCGCAGGCTTCACCTTGCTCGCGGGTTTGGGCTTCGACTTGGCCGCAGACTTCGCCTTGGTCGCTGGCTTCGCATTGGGTGCGGGCTTGGGGCGCGCGGTCGGCTTCGGTTGGCCTTTCGCCGCAGCGCCGGCTCTCGTCAACGGCTTCGCCTTGGCAACCGGCTTGCGCCGCGGCGGTGCCTTGGTGGCGGCCTTCGCCGTCGCTTTTGCAGCGGGCCTTGCCTTCGCTGCCGGCCTGGCCTTCGCGGCGGGTCGAGCCTTCGCAGCGGGCTTCGCTTTCGCAACAGGTCGCGCCTTCGCAACAGGGCGCGCCTTCGCGACGGGTCTGGGTTTCGGTTTCGTCGCGAGCCCCGTTTTGGCGGCGGCCTTCGGTTTGCTCGCGGGCTTTGCTCCAGCCGCGAGCTTCGGCTTCGAAGCCGCCCTGGGCTTGATCACCGGTCCTGGATCGGCCTGCGCCGTCACCGCCGCCTTCGGCTTGACCGCGACCTGCGGCTTCGCCGCGACCTGCGGCTTCGCCGCGACCTTCGGCGTGGACGCGACGTTGGGCTGGGCCTGGATCCTCGGTCCGGCCAGGGTCCTCGGTCCGGCCAGGATCCTCGGCAGCGCCTCGATCCTCGGCATAGCCACGACCTTCGGCCTGGGCTCCACCTTCGGCGCCGCTGGAGCAGCCGCCGGTCGGGCCGGTTCCGCCTCCCCCGCCTTCGGCCGGTCGAGCAGGACGGAGATGCCAGGCAGCTCGCGGCCCTCGAGGAACTCGAGCGACGCGCCGCCACCCGTCGAGAGGTGGGTCATCTTCGCCGCGAGGCCCTGCTGCTGCACCGCGGCCACCGAGTCGCCGCCGCCAACGATGACCGTCGCACCGGCCTCCGCCTTTTCGGCCAGGATGCGCGCCACGTGCCGCGTCCCGGCCCCAAAGACCGGAATCTCGAATACCCCGATGGGCCCATTCCAGACGACAGTCCGGACATCGGCCAGCGCCGCTTCGATGTTGGCCATCGTCTGCTTGCCGACGTCGACGATGTGCCACGAAGCGGGGATCTTCTCCGCCGGCAGCGTCTTGTATTCCGTGCCGCGGGTCACTTCCTTGGCCACGATCACGTCGACCGGCAGGATGACCTGGACGCCCTTCTTCTCCGCATCGGCCATCACCCGACGTGCCTCGTCGACCATGTCGTGCTCGGCCAGGCTCTTGCCGACGGAGCGTCCCTGGGCGAGCAGGAACGTGTTGGCCATGCCGCCGCCGAGGATCAGCCGGTCGACCTTTGACAGCAGGTTGTCCAGCACCTTCAGCTTGCCCGACACCTTGGCCCCGCCGACGATTGCCACGAACGGGTGTTCGGGATCCTCGAGCAGCTTCGAAAGGGCCACGATCTCGCGCTCCATCAACAGCCCCGCGTAAGCCGGCAAGACCTTCGCGATGCCGACTGTCGAAGCATGCGCGCGGTGGGCAGTTCCGAACGCGTCGTTGACATAGACGTCGGCGTAGGACGCGAGGGTCGCCGCGAACTTCGGGTCGTTGGCCTCCTCCTCGGGATGGAAGCGCAGGTTCTCCAGCAGCAGCACCTCGCCCGGGCGCATCCGCCGCATCGCGTCCTCCGTGCCGAGGCCCAGGGCATCGCCGGTCACGGGGACGTTGCGACCTAGCAGCCCGGACAGCCGCTCGCCGACCGGTCGGAGCCGCAGTCCGTCCTGCACCTTGCCGTCGGGCCGGCCGAGGTGGCTGACCAGGATGATCCGCGCGCCCTGGGCCATGAGGTAGCGGATCGTGGGCAGCGAAGCGCGGATCCGCGAATCGTCAGTGACCCGGCCGTCCTCGAGCGGGACGTTGAAATCGACCCGCACCAGGACCCGCTTGTCGTGCGCGTCGAAATCTCGAACGGTCAGCTTGTCCATGTGATGTCGTCCTGGCGGCGGGGTCAGCGGCGGAGGGGACAGGCGCCGGGTCAGGCGCGAGCGGATGCGGCCGCGGTCGCCCGCGTCGCGTCCGCCGCAGCCGCCGATCCCAGGCGGGCGGCGACGTAGCCGATGAGGTCGGCCACGCGGCAGCTGTAGCCCCACTCGTTGTCGTACCAGCTGATGACCTTGACCATCGTGCCGCCGATGACCATGGTCGATTCGGCGTCGATGATCGATGACCGCGAATCGCCCCGGAAGTCGGTCGACACGAGGGGCTCGTCGGACACGCCGAGGATCCCCTTGAGCGGCCCGGCCTCGGCCTTGCGGAAGGCGTCGTTGATCTCCTCGACGCTGGTTGGTCGGGAGACCTCCGCGGTGAAGTCGACGACGCTGACGGTCGGCGTCGGGACCCGCAGGCTGAAGCCGTCGAACTTGCCCTTGAGGTCAGGGATGACGAGGGCCAGCGCCCTGGCGGCACCGGTCGAGGTGGGGATGATGTTGAGGCCCGCCGACCGGGCCCGCCGCGGGTCCTTGTGGGCGACGTCGAGGATGCGTTGGTCGTTGGTGTAGGAGTGAATCGTGTTCATCAGGCCGCGCTGGATCGTCAGCAGGTCGTGGATGACCTTGGCGGCGGGCGCCAGGCAGTTCGTGGTGCAGCTGGCGTTGCTGATGATGTGGTGGGCGGCGGGGTCGTAGCGCGCCTCGTTCACGCCCAGCACGATCGTGATGTCCTCGCCCTTGGCAGGCGCGCTGATGATGACTTTCTTCGCGCCGGCATCGATGTGGGCCCTGGCCTTCGCGGCGTCGGTGAAGATGCCGGTGGACTCGAGGACGATGTCGACGCCCAGGTCGCCCCACGGCAGCGCCGCCGGATCCTTCTCGGCCAGGATCCGGATCGTGCGGCCGTCGATGACGAGCGCGTCGCCCCTCGCCTCGACCGTGCCGGGATACGCGCCGTACGTCGAGTCGTGCTTGAACAGCAGGGCGTTCATCTCGGCGTCGACGAGGTCGTTGACGGCCACGACCTCGACGTCGGGCGTCCGCTCGATGAGGGCCTTGAGCGACTGGCGGCCGATCCGACCGAAGCCGTTGATGCCGACACGGACTGCCATCTGATGGACCTCCTGGTGGGTGGCGCGGCGCCCTGGGCGGCCGGCGCGGTGTGGTCGGCTGGTCGAGCGCTCGCGTGCGGGCGGGCGCCGGGTTTCGGCATTCGGGAATGAGGGGCCATTCTAGCAGAGGGTCTTTCGGGCCCAGAACGGGTGCGGGGACCCTGGGCCGAAATCCTGGCGCCGGGCTCGCGCGCCGAACCTTTTGCGGCCGAACCTTCAGCGGCCGAACCTTCAGCGGCGGCGCAGCCCCAGCAGCGGCTGCGCTCCCACGAGGCCGACGTCGTCGCCGAGGGCGGCCGGGACGACGCGCACGCGCTCCCGCGGAATGCGGAACGCGAACTGCGAGACCTGCTGCCTGGCGAGCGTCACCAGTCGGTCGTCCTGGGCGTGGGCGATGCTGCCGCCGATGACGACCAGTTCCGGGTTGAAGACATTGACCAGGCCGACGACCGCGGCGGCGAACGTGCGGCGGGCCCGGTCCATGATGGCAACAGCGGCGGGATCCCCCGCCGCCTCTGCCTCGGCGACGTGATGCGCCTCGAGTGACGCCGGGGCGAGGTACGCGACCATGCGCGCCAGCCCCGGGGCAGTCCCGGCCGCGATCGCGATGTGTGCCTGGCGGACGATCCCGCTGCCCGAGCTGATCGCCTCCAGGTGGCCGGCCGCACCGCAGCCGCAGGGCGGTTCGTCGACGCCCGCGGCGATATGCCCAATCTCGCCGGCTACGCCGGCGGCCCCGCCGTACAGCTCACCGCCGGCCACGATCCCACCGCCTATGCCGGTCGATACGGTGAGGTAGAGGAAGTCCCGCGCGCCGCGTGCTGCGCCAAAAGCCTGCTCGCCGAGGGCGGCCACGTTCGTGTCGCGCTCCAGGGCCACCGGCAGGCCCAGCGCCTCGGCGATTGGCGCCCCGAACGGGACGTCGCGAAAGCCGGGGCCCACGTTGGGCGGCTCGATCAGGACGCCGGTTTGCGGGTCGACAGGCCCGGGCGCGGCGATGCCGACACCGGCGACCGCGGCACGGGTCTCGTCGTCGAGGCGGCCCAGGACGCCGCGCAGTCGGTCGATGCAGGCCTGGACCACCGCGGCCGGGCCGGCGGCGCCGGGTGTTCGGCCATCGTCGCGAGCAAGGAGTCGCCCGTCCGGGGTTACGACGGCGACGCGAATCCGGCTGGCACCCAGGTCGAGGGCAAGCACAGGGCCGTCCGCCACTGGCCGGCCAGGCGGGCTGGGGCTGACGGACGCGCTGTTCACGCCGTCATCCTAGCCATGCCGCGAGCGATTCCCGGCCGCGAACGCCAAGTTCCGGCCCGGAAACGGCAAGGCCCCCGCCGGTTTCCCGGCAGGGGCCAGTTCGCAAGTGTCGCGTGGGCCTGCGTCAGCCGCCGATCTTGAAGACCTTCCCGCCGCACTTCGGACAGGTGCCCTGAAGGGCCGGCTTGCCGTTCTTCATGGTGATTCGCTGCGGGTTGACGACCTGGACCTTCATCTTGTCCTTGACGCAATAGGCCTCGGCCATGAGGGCTCCTCCTTGTTCTTAGCGTGACGTCGCGAGAACCCTCGTCCCGCGTCCGCCGTTCACGTTGTCTCCCAAAGCGACGGCCGCCAGCGGTCCGTCGCGGCCCGCCGCTTCTGGCGGTCCATGTCGGCGAGGATCAGGAGCCCCTCGAGGCCCGTCTCCACGCAAGCGGCTTCGGCCTCGTCCCGTGCCGCTCCGGTGACAAAGTCGCCGGTCGTGCGCTGTGCGAATACGGCACAGACGACGCCGGCCCGACAACGAGCCAGACCGGCCAGGATGAGGAGGGCCGAAGCCTCCATTTCGAAGTTCATGACACGCTGGCGCGCCATGTCCTCTGCGAGGTCAGGGTAGCGGATGGGAAGTTGTGGGATCGGGCGTCCCTGCGCGCCGTAAAACCCGGGTGCCGTGGCCGTCAGCCCGGCGTGGGCTGGATGCCCCAGCCGGTGGGCCGCTTCCAGGAGTGCTGCGACGGCCTCGTAATCGGCGACCGCCGGGTATCCATCGTGGACGAAGTAGCTGGTGGTCGACTCGAGGCGGACGGCGCCGGTCGTGATGACCAGGTCGCCGAGGTTCATCTCGGGCTGCAAGGCGCCGCACGAGCCGACTCGGATGAATGTGGGACGCTCGGTGATGGCCAGGATCTCCGCAACCGTGATCTCGACGTTGTCCGTGCCGATGCCGGTCGACACGACTGAGACCCGCTGGCCTCGGTAGGTGCCGGTTACGGTGGCGAACTCACGATGCCGGTGCTCGAGCTCGACGGTGTCGAGGCGCGTGGCAATCCGGGCGGTTCGATCGGGGTCGCCGGGGAGGAGGATGTACTCGGCCAGTTCGCCGGGACCGAGTCCGATGTGGTACTGCCGGTCTCCCACCGGGAGTGCGACGCGGGGATCCGCGTTCGGCAAAACCTCGTTCCTCTCCTCGTGACAGCTCGCTGAGCGCGAAACTCGGCCGAGGATAGCCCCGCTTTCTCACGAGCGTCAAGCGTGGCTGAGCGTGGGTCGTGCGTGGCCCACCCCCTCTCCGGGCCCTCACGGGCTCTCATCCGGCGCCTTCTCGGCCCCATCGCGGCCGGCCCGACTCCCGTGAGGGAGTCGCGCCACGACCCGTGCGAGGAGCCGGCGGCGGAGGCGTTGACGGCGCAGCAGGGTCACCGCGGCGGAGGCGAGCGAGATGAGGGCGAGGGATGCGAGGCCGGCGGTGCCGGATGGCCCGAGCCCACCGGGTGTCGTGCCTGCGGCGAGTGAGGCGGCTCGCGCGCTGCCGCTCGGGCTGGCCTGAAGCTCAGGCCCGGAGGCGCCCGCGGAGGCGCCCGCGGGGGGCCCGGCCAGGTCCACCACGCGCTCCAGCAGGGCCGGGTCCCGCACCACGACGACCGTCTCGTCCCCCCGCCGCTCTACGGTTCCGGCAGCGTTGATGGCGTCGCCCGTCTCGATCAACGGCAGGTACTCGGCGGCCGAACCGGCCAGCACGACGCGCGCCACGTCCGTTCCGTCGTCGAGACTCAGGCCGTCGGCCGTGAGGTCGACGACCAGGCCACCGACCCGAACGACCCGACCGAGATTGGCCGGCAGGTCGACGAGGTCGACGTCCGCCGGTTCGGGCTGCGTCCCGGTCGCCCGCGGTCCCGCCGCAGTGGGTCCCGCCGCCGTGCCTCCCTTGGCCGGTGCGGCGGAGGCTGACGTGCCCAAAACTCCGCCGGCAGCGGGAGCGAGCGTAACGTCCGCGGGGCTTCGCGGCAGGATTGCGAAGCGCTGGTCGGTGGCGTTTGGGTAGGCGCGCCGGACGATCCCGACAATCGTGGCCCGCCGGCCCTCGACCAGGGCCGTCGCAGGAACGTGCGCACCGCTCAGGCCCGAAATCGGGATCTTGTCGCCGCCGACGGCGAGCTCGGCCCGCCAGCGGTCGCCCAGACGATGTACCGCGCCCACGGTGCCGCTGACCCGCGCGAGCCGCCACTCATCGGCGGCACGGGGCGCGCGACGGAGATCGATCGGCGACCGCGCCGCGCCCGCTCCGAGAACGTGAAGCTCCGTGGTCTTGAGTCGGGGAGCCCCATAGGCGCGCACGATCGATCCGGCAACCGAGACGCGCGCCCCCACCGAAGGCGGGGTCGAACCAGACGGCAGGTAGACCTCGACGGCGGCGGTCGCGTCCTCGACAACGATCCGCCGCTGGCTCGCGTCCAGCAGCAGTGCGCCGGCGGTGACGGTCGCCTGGATGGTGACCGGCCGATCGCGCAGCAGCAGCGCCCGAGCGATCGACAGCGATGCCGGCGAGGAAGATGCGGTAGATGTTGGTTTCGAAGACTTCGACGCAGCCGGGGTTGGCGACGCCGTGGCCGACGATGCCGGGGTCGGCGAGGTCCCTGCGGCGACGGGCTGGATGTCGTGCGAGTCGCGCAGCCAGATGCGATAGCCGTCGAGGCGGCCCTTCTTCGTGGCGCGCTGGCCGACGAGACCCGTCAGCCGGTAGGACCCCTTCCGCACCAGCGACGCTCGTGTCAGGCCGCTCGAGGCGTCCGCGGTGACGTGGACCATGACGCCGTCGGCGAGCAGGTCGAAGGCGATGTCGCCGGCGGCGGCCTTGCGGACGACCGAGTCGACGATGCCGCTCAGACGCACGAGACGCGCCTCGACCGACTCACCGACGCCACCACCGCGGATGTCCAGCGGTGGCATCGGAGACGCCGCGCCGAGCTGGCGGACGGTCGCGTAGCGAAGCTCGAGCTGGCCATATGGCTCCGCGAGCGTCCCGCGGACCTCCACCTGGACACCTCGGCCCGGCGTGACCTGATCCTCGGCGAGTCGGATCACGAGCCCGGCGCTCGCATCGCCGATGGCGATGAGGCCCGGCGTCCCCAGGCGTCCGACCTCCGCGGTGACGACGCCGATGACTCCAACAATGGAGCCGAGCGGCTGCCGTCGCGCATCCCCGATCGCAAGCGGGGGCTGGGGCGACGGCAGAGCAGTCGCTGTTGGAGACGGTGACGGTGACGATGAAGGCGTTGCGCTCGGTTCGGGCGAGGACACGGCGTCCGGGGTCGGCGTCGGGCCGGGCGTGGGTACCGCCGTGGGTTCCGAGCTGGGGGTCGGGGCGGACGGCGTGGGTGAGTCGATCGGCCCTGGGGTCGGCGACGGAGCCACCGTCGGCGGCGGCGTGCTGGGCGGCAGGATGATGAGCTCACCTGGCTCGGTCGCAAACAGCCGATAGCCCGTGAGCCCGGTGCCACTGCTGTCGCGCTGCCCGAGCGGCCCGCTCGCGGTGACGACGGTGCCAGCAGGAACGCTGGTGCTGCCGAGGGCCGCCGGCGCAACGATGACCCTGAGCGACCCGCTGCCATCGTCGACGAGCAGGCCCATGCCGTCCGCCAGCGACGACGGGGAGCCAACGGTCGGACCGGTGACGGTGACCCGCGAACCTTCGAGAGCCTCGCCCGCCGTGCCCGTGGTCGTTAATACCGAATCCGGCAGGGCAGCGGTCGCCGTCAGGACGGCGTCGGTAACGGCGATACGCAGGGTTCGCTGCCCGTACCGGTCATCGACGGTCCCGGTGGCCACGACGGTCGAGCCAGCGGGCCAGCCGGCGACAGCGGACTGATCGAGGTACAGCCCGATGCCCGCCGTTCCGTCCTGGACAAACGCCGCGCGTCCGGCTTCGAGTGACCCGAGCGACGTCGTGAGTGTGCCCGCGATGGTCGCAGTGGTGCCCGCGGGTAGGAGTCGCACTGCGGCGATCGACTGCGGCGAGGCTACCGGGGCGGGCGTTGGCGTGGCAGGGAGGGGCGTCGGGCCAGGGGTGACGGCGGGCGTCGGCGCGACCGTCGGTTCGGGTGTCGGCGTCGGCGTCGGCGTCGGGGTGGGTGCCGGCGTCGGCGTCGGCGCGACCGACCGAACCGGTGTAGGCGTCGGCGTCGGGGTGGGCGTCGGCGTCGGGATCGGAGTGGGTGCGGGTGTCGGAATCGGCGTCGCGTTCGGCGTTGGACTCGGCGGCGCGCTTGGGGACGTCGATGCCGAGGCGGACGGCGACGGTCCCGGAGTGGCGGGCGAGGCCAGATTCTGGGGTGACGGCGAAGCTTGGACGAAGAAATCAGCCAGGTTGTCGTTCGTGTCCGTTCCGTTACCGGCCGAACCGCCCGGCCACCGCTCCAGGCTCACGCTGGACGCGGCGGCGAGAGCAGGACTGCCTTCGACGAACGCATTCGTCGCGTTACCCCACCCGACGGCGTCGATGGGGGTGCCGCCCACCGGCCGCAGGACGAGCGCACCACCCGTGGCGGCCAGGCCGCCCGAATACGGCGCGTCGGCCGATGGTGCATAGATGCCGGCGCTGTTGGCCAGCAGCAGGTGGCGTCCGGGTTCGAGGAGGGTGGAGCTCGTCCAGCTCGCCTTGCGCGTGACCGTCGATCCGGTCGCAGTTACGTAGGCGACCTCGAGGCCTGCCAGGTCGACCGTCCCCGGGCCGGCATTGCTCAGCTCGACGAACTCATCCGAAGCGGACGCGCCGCCCGTCAGCACCTCTGACAGGAGCAGCGTGGCGGTCGGCCACGTCACCGCTGCCGCCATCCGTGACGGCGCGATGTCGGGTGCGGCACCGGCGCCGCCCAAGAGCGAGCAGAGCACGGCGCCGAGAACCAGCGCGGTCATTGCCGCGCGCCGGGCACGATCCATCGTCGACCTCCCGGCGGGAGACGGCGAGGACGGCGGCGCGACAGGTTTACAGGCGGGCGCTCACGTGTGGCTTACCCCAGCCTCAACTGACGATCACTGCCCCGCCTGGGCACCGCGACGCGAACGGTCGGGGGAATTGGATCGTCTACGATGGCGGCTATCCCTGCGATCGCCCCGATGAGGAGGACACGTGGCCCGCGCCAAGCGAACCGACCGCGCCGAGGCACGGCGCCGCTACCGCGCCCAGCTCGCGGCAGAGGACGCCGGCGGCGAAGTCGACGCCGAGGCAGCCGAGGTCCCGACCGCCGCACCACCCTCGCGCGGCCGTCCGGCAGCCCGGCAATCCGACCGCCCGGCGCCTCGCAGCGGCATGTTCTACGCCTTTCGGGCCGCGTTCCATCCTGTCAACTTCCGCGAGGACCTGGCGCAGCTGCCATCCATCCTGCGGTCGAGGGCGCTGCTGATCCCGCTCGCGGTGACCGTCGCAACGGCGATCATCTTCCGTGCCACGTCCGGTCGGGAGATCGTGTCCGTGCTGCTATGGCAGTACTTCGTCTTCCCGCCGCCGATCGGCGCGATCTTCATCACCGGTTTCTTCGCCCAGCGCGCTAGCTACCTGTGCGGGCTGATCATCGGCGTCGTGGCGGCGCTCGCCTTCACGGTCGTCGTCGCCTCCGCGCCGGCCGGGTTCGGAGCCGTCGCGGCTGCACCAGGCGCTTCGCCGAGCCCGTCGGCGAGCTCGTCTGCCACTGCCGCGGCGTCCGCAAGCCCGAGCGCCGCGACGTCGGCCGCGGCGTCAGCGGCCGCGAGTGCCTCCGGTTCGGCTGCTGCCACCGCGGCCGCTTCGGCGACACCTGGTCCGTCGGCCTCGCCCACTCCGGTCACGCTCGAGCCGGTCGATGCGGGCAGCGCGGCTGTCCAGGCGTTCGTGATCTCGCCCATCGGTGGGATCGTCTTCGCCTCCCTCGCCGCCTGGTATCGGCGCTTCCTCAAGCTGGCCAACCCGAATCGTTCGGCTGGTCGACCGCAGTCCAATCGGGGCCGCCCCGCGCGCCGTCGCTGATCACCCGCGCCGGTTCGGCGAAACGAATCAGGCCAGCCGGCGCATGCCCGCATGTCCCAGCTGGCGGACGCCATCCGGGGCATCGGGCCCGCCGACGCGATGAGCAGCCTCGACCAGCGAGCTCACCTCGCGCGCCACGACGTTGACGACGCTGCCCTCGCGCTGCAGCTCCCCGTCGACGAGCAGCAGCGCATGGCGGCGGACGATTCCGCGCAACCTGGCCCAGGTGTCCGGCCAAAGGGTGACGTTGACCATGCCGGTCTCGTCCTCGAGGGCCAGGAAGACCGTGCCTTTGGCCGTCATCGGGTGCTGGCGAGTCACGACCAGGCCGCCCAGCCTGATCCGGCCAACCGGACGAGTGGCCAGCTCCGCGTTCCTGACCGCCCCGAGCTTGTCGAGGGCCGACCGGAACAGGCCAACGACCTGGCGGCGGGCGTCGAGCCCGACAACGGCGTAGGCATCGCCCAATCGCTCCGTTTCGGAGATCGGCGGCAGTTGCGGGGCGTCCGTGGCCGGCAAGCGGATGGCGATCGGCGTGCCCGCGACCCGCGACCGTGAGCCGCGCGCCCGGACCGTCCGGCCATCGACCCTGCCTCGCGCCGCGCCGGCCACCTCGCGCAGCTGCCACAACAGCTCGCGCCGCGGCCGGCCCAGCGAATCCAGCGCTCCCACCCGAATGAGCCGCTCGACGACCTCCTCCGGCAGGCCGGTCCGCTCGACGACGTCGGTCAGGGTCCGGTACGGCCCGCGGGCCAGCTCCACGTCGAGAGCCGCCTCGTGCTGTTCGCCGATCCCCTTGACCAGTGACAGTCCCAGCCGAACGCCCCAGCCCACGGCGTTCTCCGCCGCCCAACGCTCACGCGCCGTGCTGGTCGGCATGAAGCACGATGGCGACCGAACCGGTCGGGTCCGCCCCTCCACCCCGAGCCCGTCCGGCAGCGGCTCGCCGGACATCGCGTCGGCCGTGCCGTCGTCGCCTGCTGGGCCCGCCAGCGCCCAGCCCGGCCGGCCGACCCATTCGGTCGTCGTCCGGTACGAGCTGGCGTTGATGTCGACCGGCAGGACCGTCACGCCGTGGCGCTTCGTGTCGTTGACCAGGACCTCGACCGGGTAGAAGCCCATCGGCTGGGCGTTGATCAGGCCGGCCAGGAACTGGGCCGGGTAGAACAGCTTGAGGAACGCCGATTCGTAGGCCGTCCGGGCGAAGGCGGCGGCATGCGATTTGGCGAAACCGAACGAGGCGAAGGCGGCAACCTGTCGAAACAGCTCCTCCGCCATGTCGGGTGTCATGCCCGGCTTTTCGAGACATCCGTCGACGAACTGGCGATGCAGCTTCTCCATCTCGCGGTCCGAACGCCACGTTCCCATCGCCCGCCGGAACGCATCCGACCCCGCCGGGGTGAAACCGCCGACGTCGATGGCGATCCGCATCACCTGCTCCTGGTAGAGGATCACCCCGAGCGTGTCGTTGAGGATGGGCTCGAGACTCGGGTGGAGGTAGGCCACCGGCTCGAGGCCCTGCTTGCGGCGGAGGTAGGGATGGACGGCGTTGCCCTGGATCGGGCCGGGCCGAATGATCGCGACCTCGACGACGAGGTCGTCCAGGCTGGCCGGGCGTGACTTCGGCAGTGTCTGCATCTGGGCCCGGCTCTCGACCTGGAAGACGCCCACGGTGTCCGCCGCCTGCAGCATGGCGAAGACCTCGGGGATCTCCTCGGGCAGGTGGTCGAGATCGAGGCACACGCCGCAGTCGTGCTCGACGAGCTGCATCGTCTCGTCCATCGCGGCCAGCATCCCCAGCCCCAGCAGGTCGAGCTTGATGAGCTTGAGCGTCTCGACGTCGCGCTTGTCGTATTGGGCGACGACCCGGCCGGGCATCGTGGCCCGCTCCAGTGGGGCGATGTCGATCAGCGGCGCGGCGGTCACCAGCATTCCCCCGGAGTGGATCGAGAGATGGCGCGGGAAGCCGTCGATGCGGGCGCAGAACTCCAGCCAGCGCTCCCAATCGGACAGGCCGACCGTGCTCCCGCCACGCGTCTGGGG
>JALZAF010000051.1 GCA_030948505.1 Chloroflexota bacterium | reverse complement strand
GGCCGGAAGACGGCGCCGAAACCGCCCGCCTGTACGCCGTCGGTCGCGAGCGCGTCAACGGTCTCCTCGACGGCATCGATGAACTCGTCCCAGGCCGGGAATCCGTGCCGTGCCTGTTCGATGGCCGGAGCCAGGATCTCCGCTCGTTCCAGGCGACCGAAGCGGGCGTGGGCATCGCCCCAGGATCGGACCGCGCCGGGGACGGTCACGGACAGGCCGCCGCGCAGCGGCAGGGTCTCGATGCCGCGCGCCCGAAGCCCGGCCGCGTCCACTCCGGCCGCCGCGCGTCCCGAGCCGTTGAGCGCCTGCTGCCGGCTCGTGGCCGCGTCCCAGATGAGCCAGAACGCGTCGCCACCGATACCGCAGGCGTTGGGCATGACGACGGCCAGTACCGCGTTCGTCGCGATGGCCGCGTCCACCGCGGAGCCGCCTCCGGCAAGGATGGTGAGGCCGGCCGCGGTCGCCAAGTGGTGGGGCGCGACCACCGCGCCGCGCGCGCCGCGGGCCAGCGGGACGGGGACGAGCGGGGCGCTCACGCCGCGGATTGTAGGCGTGACGGCGCGCCATTCCGTGCCGGCGAGGTGCGCCGAGCCGCTACGCTTTGGGCGTGACCCGATCCCTCTACGCGGTCCTGCTGGGGACGTTCACGCTCCGCTTCAGCACCGGCCTCACGGGCGGGTTGCTGATCTTTTACCTGCGCGACCTGCACGTCCACGAGCTGACCCTCGCCTGGCTGACGGCCGCCTTCTTCGCCGCCGAGCTCGTCCTCTCGACGCCGTTCGGGCTGATCTCTGATCGCTTTGGCCACCAGCGGATCATGCAGGCCGGCCCGATCTTCGGGGCGATCGCGGTGATCGTGACCTGGTCCACGAGCGACCTCGCCATCATCGGCGCGACGCGCCTGCTGGAGGGGGCCTCCACGGCGGCGTCGGTGCCGTCCATCCTCGGCTTCATCGCCATGGTCACCGCTGGCGACGAGCTGCTCCGGGGTCGGATGGCGGCCCGCTTTGAAGGCGCCACGCTGGCCGGGCTTGGGATCGGGATCGTGGTCGCGGGGCTGCTGTACGACGGGATCCCCGGCGTCCTGCCCGGGCTGGGGCGAAATGCGTTCCTCGTCAACGCCGGCATCTACGGGCTGTCGTTCTGCATCTACCGCTTCGGGGTCACGGAGCCACCGGAGGCGGCGCAGGCCCGGGGCGCGGCCCACCACGGCTGGCGCCGCTACTTCAGCTTGCTGACCAGCTCGCACGTGTGGCTGCTGGCCCCCACCTGGATCGCCATCAACGCGGCCCTCGGCCTGTGGACCAGCCAGTCCATCTTCCAGCTCATCAAGCGGCCGGTACCGGAGTTCGCCGACCAGCTGCTGATGGGTGGCTTCGTCGGCTCGCAGATCGCGCTGGGGCTGGCGGTCGGCCTGCTCGTGTTCTTCGCCGGCCTTGCGTTCTGGGGCGACCGCTTCAAGCGGTTGCGACGGACGACGATCATCCTGTACGGCATCGGCGGCGGCATCGCCTGCATCGTGGCGGCGGTGCTCCTCAATCACAGCGCTGGACAGCCCGATTCGCTGCGCCTGGCCTACGGGGTGGTCGCCGCGGGCGGCTTGTTCGTCCTGGCCGGCGCCACGCCGGCCGCACTCGGCCTGCTGGCCGACGTGAGCGAGGCCTATCCCGGAGACCGGGGGGCGATCATGGGCCTCTATTCGGTCTTCCTGGCCATCGGCCAGATCGCGGGCAGCTTCATCGGTGGTGAGAGCGGGCGGCGATTCGGTATCGACGGCATCCTCGCCGCGACCGTGGGCCTGCTGCTCATTGCTCTCCTGCCACTGGCGCGCCTGCGGGCCGTGGAGCACGCGCTCGACGCTCCAACCCCGGACCGCGAGGCTCAACCGACCTGACGTCGCGCCCCGGGCGGCCCGTATGATCCGCGCCACCAACCGGACGGGCCAGGGAGGAAGGAGTCCAGGTGAGCCGCGTCGCGATCGTCACCGATTCGGCCTCGGACCTGTCGCCCGAAACCGCGGCGGCCAACGGCATCGACATCGTGCCCCTGGTGGTGAACTTCGGCGGGCAGACGTTCAAGGCGGGTGTCGACCTCAGCACGGCCGAGTTCTGGCGCCGGATGACGGCACCCGAAGCGCCTTTCCCGACCACGGCGGCCTCCGCCCCCGGTGATTTCAAGGCGGCCTACGACCGCTGCTTCGCCGAAGGCGCGGACGCGATCGTCTCGATCCACGTCGCGGGGACGCTGTCGGGCACGATCAAGAGCGCGGAGATCGCGCGCGGACTCGTGCGCGCCGGCGAGGTCCATGTCATCGATTCGGGCAGCGCTTCCATGGGCGAGGGGCTCCTGGCGCTGCTGGCCGCCAGGCTCGCCAAGGGCGGCACGGACGCGTCGGAGATCGCAGCCGCCGTCGAGGACCGCAAGGCGGACCTCGACCTGTACGTCGCCCTCGACACGCTCGACTACCTGAAGAAGGGCGGCCGCATCAGCGGCGCCCAGGCCGCGATCGGAACCCTCCTGTCGGTCAAGCCGATCATCACGATTCGCGACGGCCTCGTTCACACGGCCGACAAGCCGCGGACGCGGGGCAAGGCGCGCGAGCGGGTCCTGGAGTTGTTGACGGCGCGGCCCATCGAGCGCCTCGCCGTCCTGTACACGCCGCCGGCGGACGGCGAAGCCTTCCGTCGCGAGGTCCTGGAGCGGCTGGCCGGCAAGCTCCATCCCGACGATGTGTCCGTGCAGATCGTTGGGCCGTCGGTTGGTCCGCACCTGGGCCCAGGCTGCGTCGGCGGCGTCGTGCTGTACGCTCGCTAGGCGGCCCGCTGGCGGCCCGCCGGCGGGCCGCCACGGGTCGCGCCGGCCGCCTTCCCAGGGGTCCCCCTGCCGGGTCCGCCAACGTTGCGGAGAGGTTGCGCCGCGGTTGCAATGAGGAGAAGGTACCGTGCCCCCTCAGCGCGGTACGGGCTATACTCGGCGCCGAACTTCAATCGCGCGAACGGCCGGGCACAACCCGCCCGAACGGCATCGCGCCCCGTGGGGTCGTCCGGGAGACGGCTCGCAAGTTGACGGTGGCCGGCGGAGGCCGCCTGACACGGAGGATCACCTGTCCATGACGACCGAGCACGTCGCTGCGCGGATCAACCCCTGGGAAGTCGCGCAGCGACAGTTCGACCTGGCCGCGGACCGGCTGAACCTCGACCCGGGACTGCGCCGCGTCCTGCGCGAGCCGCGCCGCGAGCTGACCGTCCACTTCCCGGTGAAGATGGACGACGGCGACGTCGAGGTCTTCACCGGCTACCGGGTCCAACACAACCTGGGTCGCGGGCCGGCCAAGGGCGGCATCCGCTACCACCAGGACGTGACCCTCGACGAGGTCAAGGCCCTGGCGATGTGGATGACCTGGAAATGCGCCGTCGTCGGCATCCCCTACGGCGGCGGCAAGGGCGGCGTGATCGTCGACCCCAAGAAGCTGTCGATGAAGGAGGTCGAGGCCCTCACCCGGCGCTTCACCACCGAGATCGAGGTCCTCATCGGCCCCGAGCGCGACATCCCTGCGCCCGACGTCAACACCAACGCCCAGATCATGGCCTGGATGATGGACACCTACTCGATGCACCAGGGCTACACGGTCCCCGGCGTCGTGACCGGCAAGCCGATCAGCCTGGGCGGCTCTGAAGGCCGCAACGAGGCGACGGCCCGCGGTACGGTCTTCTGCATCGTCGAGGCGGCCCGCCACCTGAAGTTGAACCTGAAGCGGGCCCGAGTGTCCATCCAGGGCTTCGGCAACGCCGGTTCGATCGCCGCCCGCCTCATCGCCGAGGAGGGTGCCACGGTGGTCGCGGTGTCCGACTCGACGGGCGGGATCCACAAGCCCGAAGGCCTCGACGTGGGCCGGGTCGTGCAGTGGAAGAAGGAGCACGGCACGGTCCAGGGCTTTCCCGGCGCCCAGGACGTCTCGAACGCGGACGTGCTGGAAGTCGACTGCGACATCCTCATCCCGGCCGCCCTCGAGAACCAGATCACCAGTCGCAACGCCGGCCGGATCAAGGCCAGGCTCATCGCCGAAGCGGCCAACGGGCCGACCACCCCGGATGCGGACATCGAATTGTTCCGCCGCGGGGTGTTCATGATCCCCGACATCCTGTGCAACGCCGGCGGCGTCACGGTCAGCTACTTCGAGTGGGTCCAGGACCTCAACCGGGACCACTGGAGCGAGAAGGTCGTCAACGAGAAGCTGCGCGAGATCATGGTCAGGGCCTTCTCCGAGACCCTCGTCATCGCCGAGCGTGACCAGTGCGACATGCGGACGGCTGCCTACCTGCTGGCCGTCCAGCGCGTGGCCGACGCAACTGCCCTGCGGGGCCTGTACCCCTAAGCCCTCCGGACTGCCCTCTGCGTCGGCCGCGGTGGTGCCCGCCGTCATCGGCTGAACGCGGCTGGGAATTGGCCGATGGGGACCCGGTGCTACCATCGCCGGCATGCTCGATCACGAAGAAAAGTTCCTGTTCAAGGAGGAGATCCTCCACCTCGCGAACGCCGTGGCGGAGCCCGGCATCCTCGACAACGTCGAGGACCTGCTGACCGACGTCATCACCAGCCCACGCTTCGATTCGGAGGTCTTCACCCTCGAGCGGAGCCTCCAGGTGATGCTCGGGCCGCGGGCCGGGACCACCCTGGTCGGGCTGCTCACGGTGGCCCCGGAGGTGTTCGACGAGGTGGCCGAGGTTCGCATTCCCTCGGAGGTCCACGAGCGACTCGTCGCCTGGCGGGCCCGCTTCGGCCTGGCCATCGACAACGCCCTCAACTTCCTCAACAACCCCGACGGGATCCAGGGCCACAATTTCGCCACCCAGATCGCCCACGTCGAGGAGCGGCGGGTGCTGCAGGGCCGGCTGACCCTCGTCCGCTACAACAACGAGCCGCAGTTCTTCGTTGCCGACGCCGGCGTCTTCCTCGCCCTTGTCGCCGACATCATGGAGCGGCTGGGCCCCTACCTCGAGTCGGACGCGGTCGACGCCGACACGCTGAACCGGCTCCGTGACGCACTCCAGCTCATCGAGCGCAAGACCACCACGCGCAGCTAAAGTCGAATCCTCGGGCGGATGGCCTCGCAGAGCTCGGCCTCCGACCTCGGAGAGCGGGTGCCGGTAGGGCGGGGAGGGTGCCTGTTCTGATGAGGCAGTTGTACTTGGCGGCCACGGGCCAGAACCGGGGCAAGACCACGGCCGCGCTCGGGTTGCTCGACGGGTTCATCGGGCGGGGCCTCGCGACCGGGTTCCTGAAGCCGGTCGGCCAGCGGACCGTCATCGAGGAGGGGGTTCCGGCCGACGAGGACGCCGTCCTGGTCAAGACCGTCTTCGGCCTCCAGGACCAATACGCCGACATGAGCCCGGTCCATATCCCGCGCGGCTTCACCAAGGCCTACATCGCGGGCGAGGTCGTGGAGGATCTGCCGGCGCGCATCCGCGCGGCCCACGCGTCCTTCCGCGACCGCGACATGCTGCTGATCGAAGGGACCGGCCACGCCGGCGTGGGCGCGGTGATCGGCCTCTCCAACGCGACGGTGGCGGCCATGCTGGGCGCCCCCACAATCATCATCAGCGAGGGCGGTGTGGGACGCCCCATCGACGAGATCGTGCTCAACGCCGCCTTGTTTGGCAGCCATGGCGTGGAGGTGGCCGGGGCCATCGTCAACAAGGTAGACCTCGCGGCCCAGCCAGGGATCGCCGGGATCCTCGAACGCGGGCTTGCACGTCACGGCGTGCCGCTGCTGGGGGTCATGCCGGTCAAGCCGATCCTCTCGAACCCCACCCTCGGCATGATCCTGGACGGCGTTCACGGCGAGACGATCCACCCCGGGCCGGACCTCGATCGGGTCATCGACGGGGTGGCCATCGGGGCGATGGAGCCCGGGCACATGCTCGAGCGGGTCGGTCCGGGGACGCTGGTCATCGTCCCGGGTGACCGCGAGGACGTGATCCTGACCCTGACCACCGCGCATCTTGTCGGCCACGCCCGTGGCGGGACACCGGCCGGGACGGCTGCCCTGCGGATGGCCGAAGTTGCGGGCGCGCCAGGCGTCGACGGGCACGAGCAAGCCGCTGCCGGACTGGTCCTGACGGGCGGCTACCGCCCCCGGCCGGCGGTGGTGGCTGCCATCCGCCAGGCCGACCTGTTCGCGACCCTCGTGGCCGAGGACACCTATTCGGTCGCGTCGGAGGTCCACGACCTGCTGGTCAAGACCCACGCCGCGGACCGCGAGAAGGTCGACCTCATCAAGGCGCTCGTGGCCGAATGCCTGGACGTCGACCGGATCCTGGGCGTGGCCCGCGAGGCCCGCTAGCCGGCCTCAGGCGAGGGGCTCGTTGTCGATCAGTCGGGTCGAGCCGAACCTGACGGCCACCGACAGCAGAGCAGGCCCGTCCACCAGCTGCAGCTCGTCGAGCGTGGCCGCGTCCGCAACCGACACATACTCCGTTGCCGCCAGGGGCTCACGGTCCAGCTCCGCCTGCGCCGCCGTCCGGATGGCCGCGGCCGATCCCTCGCCCGACTCGTGGGCCGCGCGTCCGGCGAGCAGCGCCCGTCGGAGGACCGACGCCGCGACCCGCTGCTCAGGGGTGAGGTGGACGTTGCGGGAGCTCATAGCCAGTCCGTCCGCCTCGCGCACGGTGGGGCAGGCGATCACGGCCGTTGGCAGGGCCAGGTCCGTCGCCATGCGCCGGATGATCATCACCTGCTGGGCGTCTTTCTGGCCGAAATAGGCGCGCTCTGCGCCGACCAGGTTGAACAGGATCGCCACGACGGTGGCCACGCCATCGAAATGCCCCGGACGGGCCGCTCCCTCGAGCACCCGGCCGATGGCTCCCACCGAGACAACGCTGTCGAAGCCGGGCGGATAGATCTCCTCTACCGGCGGCAGGAAGACGATGTCGATGCCTTCCTCCTGGCAGATCGCGAGGTCGCGCGCCTCGTCCCGGGGGTAGCGGGTGTAGTCGGCCGCCTCGTTGAACTGGCGCGGGTTGACGAAGATCGACACCACGGAGGTCGCGTCGTCCGCCCTGGCGCGGGCCATGAGCGAGCGGTGCCCGTCGTGCAGCCAACCCATCGTGGGGACGAGCCCGACCGGCCTGGCCGCCGCGGCGAGCGCCTCGCGCAGCTCCGCCCGCGTCCGGACGACGACTGTTTTGGCAACCTCAGTCACGAGCGACCAGCCTCAGTCACGAGAGACCAGCCCGGCGACTTGCATGCAGCGGCACAAACCCTGTCAGCCCGCTCGTCCGCCGGGGAGCCGTCGCCAGTTCATTGCATCTCACGGCACGATCCAGTGAGTTCCGACGTGATAACGGGGCGTGCGACCGCCTGAGGTGGCCACGGGTGCCCCTTTGTGCCTCGTGATGCAACGATCCGGGAGAACGTGCCGCCGGGTGCAAGCAAATGGCGACCCGCGGTGCGGACGCTGGCAACGGCTCTCTACAAGTCGCGGTCGAGCGGGATGCCGGCCGCCCCCGCCCCGCTCGCGGCCGAGCCGCGGTCCTGCGCCGAGCGTCCCAGGACTTCGTCGAGCACGGCATCGTCCATGCGGACCGTCTCGGCCGGCCCGGGCAGGGTCCCCGCCGCGACATCCGCGGCATAGCGTCGGGCGGCGTCGAGGATCGTCTCGCGCAGGTTGGCGTATGGCCGGGCGTGCTTCGGGTGCCAGTCGGTCATGCCCAGCAGGTCGGTGAGGATCTGGACCTGGCCGCTGCAGCCGGGTCCCGCCCCAATACCGATGGTCGGGATCCTGAGGCGGTCTGTGATCGCCGCGGCGAGCTGTTCCGGGAGCAGCTCGAGGACGATCGAGAAGGCCCCGGCTTCCTCGATCGCGTGCGCGTCCGCGAGCAGGCTGCGGGCCCGATCGGCGCTCTTGCCCTGCACGCGGACCTTGCCGCCGAGCGCCTCCTTGGCCTGGGGCGTCCAGCCGATGTGGCCCATGACGGCGATGCCGGCCTTGGTCAGGGACTCGACGACGCGAGCGGTTCGGACGCCGCCCTCGACCTTGACCGCCTGCGCGCCGGCGTTCTGGATGAAGCGGCCGGCGTTGTCGATGGCCTGCTCGGGGCTGGCGTAGGACAGGAACGGCATGTCCGCCACGACGAGCGCGCGGTTAGTGCCGCGGACGACGGCGGCAACGTGGTGGAGCATGTCCTCCATCGTCACCCGGACTTCGCTGTCGTAGCCGAGGACGTTAGTGCCGACCGAGTCGCCGACCAGGAGGAGCGGGATGCCCGCCTCGTCGAGCAGCCTGGCGGTCGGGTAGTCGTAGGCCGTCAGCATCGCGATCCGTTCACCGTCGGCCCGCATCCGGGCCAGGGCGGCCACGCTCAGCCGGCGGACGGTCTCTTTGCTGGCGCTCATCTCGGGATCTCCTCGGCGGCCGGCCGCGGCCGTGTCCGGGACGGCATCTGCCGATCAGTCTGCTCGGCGGCGTCACGGTCGTCCAGCGCTCGTGCCACCCGATCCAACAGCCGCTCCGCGACCTCGCGCTTGGTGAGCAGCGGCAGCTCCTCCCGGCCCCCGTCGGGCGACAGGATCGTGACCCGGTTGGTGTCGCTGCCAAAGCCGGAGCCGGCCTCGCTCACGTCGTTGGCGACGATGAGGTCGACGCCCTTGCGAACGAGCTTCTCGGCGGCCCGCTCCAGCGAGCCGGTTTCCGCCGCGAAGCCGATGAGCAGCGGCCTCGGCGCAAGCGGGGAGCGTGTCGGACTGCGCTGGCTGTCCAGGCCACGCGCGATCCGCGCCACCTCGGCCAGCAGGTCCGGCGTGGGCTCCAGCTCGAGCCGCAGCGAATCGCCCCTGGCCAGCTTGGTCTCGGCCGGCCGCGCGGGCCGGAAGTCGGCCACGGCCGCCGCCATGACCAGGGCATCGAAGCCGGCGCGCCCGTCCTCCCCTACGGTGGTGGCGAGCAGGGCCGCGCGCATCTGCCCGGTCGACTCGACGCGGACGATTCGGGCGCCGGCCGGGAGATCGACGCTGATCGTGCCGGCGATGATCGTCACCCGAGCGCCCCGATCCAGCGCCGCCTCAGTGACCGCGACGCCCATCCGGCCGGTCGAGCGATTGCCGATGAACCGAACCGGGTCGATCGGCTCCGCTGTCCCGCCCGCGGTGACGACCACGTGGCGGCCGCTCAGGTCGGCCTCGCGGGAGGGCGCGACGAGCGGCGGTCGAGCGGCCGGGCCTGGCGCTCTCACCGGCCGGTCCGCGACGGCCGCCACGACAGCATCGACGATCCGGCCAAGCTCCGCGAGGCGGCCGACGCCGCTCTGGCCCGACGCGAGACGACCCTCCTCGGGCTCGACGATGGTGTAGCCGAAGTCGTCACGCAGCCGGCGCACGTTTGCCCTGGTGGCGGGGTGGGCGTACATCTCACCATCCATGGCCGGCGCCACGACCACCGGTGCGGTCGTGGCCAGGCACGCGGCCGTCACGGCATCGCCCGCCAGTCCGTTCGCCATGGCGCCCAGCCAGTGGGCCGTGGCCGGTGCCACGACGACGGCGTCGGCGCTGTCGGCGATCACGATGTGGCCGATCCGCCCGTCGGGCAGGAGCTCCATCAGCTCCGACTCGACCGGATGGCGGCTCAGGGCCGCCAACGTCAGCGGCGCCACGAAGCGGGTAGCGCCGGGCGACAGGAGGACGGCGACGTCGGCGCCCTCCGCGGTCAGCAGGCGCAGCAGCTCGACGGACTTGTAGGCCGCGATGGAGCCTGTCACCCCCAGGGCGATGAGCCGGCCGTTGAGCCGGCCGTTGAGCCGTCCTGCCCGAGTCACGGCTGATGCGGCGGGCGCGGCAGCCTTGCGCTTGTCGGTCATCCGAGGCCGAGCTCGAGGCGCTCTCCGCCGGACACCTCGGCATGAAGGATCGCCAGACCCTTGAGCGTCAGGTCGGGGTCGATGGCATCGATGCCCTCGAGCGCGCGCGCCCACGGCGCGGCCGAGAGTCCGCCGGTCAGGATCGCGCGGACGTCATTCGGTGCGAGGCCGTGCGCGTCGGCGAGCTCCGCGCGGACGCGCGCCAGCAGGCCCGTGACCAGCGCCTGGTAGCCGAAGACCGTGCCTGACTGCATGGCGCTGACGGTGTCGCGGCCGATCGCCCGGGGCGGGCTGCGCAGCTCGATCCGCGGCAGCTTGGCGGTCCGCGCGGCCAGCGCCTCGAGCCCCAGCTCCAGTCCCGGCGCGATGGCCCCGCCGACGTACGCGCCGTCCGGGGCAACGCAGTCGAAGGTGGTGGCGGTCCCGAAGTCGACGACGACGGCCGGCGCCCCGTACAGCCGCTGGGCGGCGAGGGCATTGACCAGCCGGTCCGCGCCGACCTGCTCCGGCCGATCGACCCGGATGGCAAGCGGCACCGTGCCCGCCGATGCGATCACGAGCGGGCGTTCGCGGCGGATCGAGATGGCCTCGATACCGGCCGTCAGGGCAGGCACCACCGAGGCACAGGCGATCGAGCTGAATTCGGCAAACGTGACGTCGTCCAGCCGAAGCAGTGCCTCGAGCAGGACCTCGAGCTCATCCGCCGTGGCCGCCGCGTTCGTGGCGGCCCGGCGGGTGGCGGCCAGCGACCCGGCCCGCACGAGCCCGATGGTGATGTTCGTGTTGCCGATGTCGATGGCCAGGAGCATGGCTCGATGATACGCGTGAGGCGGCCGCCTCCCTCCCCGCGGCGGGGTCGTTCCGGGCTCTCGCGGCCCCCTGCGGTGCGCTACCATCCGCCCGAGCCCCCGCGCCCAGCGCCACGTGCCCCGCCCGCGCCAGCTCGAGCTGGCCCAGTCGCAGGAGCCGCTCGTGTCCAGCGCCTCGCCCGCGAAGTTCTTCGTCAACCAGGGCGTCGTCACCAGCCGCGCGGACATCCAGAACCTGCTGCGCCCGCTGCTCAAGCAGACGGTCTCCTACCGCTACCTGCGCGGTCGCGAGCTGGTGGCGCACGGCACCGGCTGGGTAGAGCGGCTCGTCGTCGACCAGCCCGACGTCTCGACCTATTTCACGCCGCTGGCCATCACCCTGAACATCGACTCGTTCGAGCACCTCGAGTTCGAGACCCGCCCGGACCAGCTCCTCGTCTACACCCTGGTCCAGGACGACGAGCGCGTCGTGATCGAATTCGCGCCGGTCGGCGTGACGGACGAGACATCGCCGTTCGCGCCACGCCAGCTCGAGTTCGACACGAGCGGATTTGTCCAGATGGAGCTGCTCAGCCTCGACGCCCGCGAGGACGAGTAGAGCAATCGGGGCCGGTCGCGGAGGCGGCCGGCTGCGGCGTGGGAGGCATGGCGCGGTCCGAGCCGGCCGGCGGCGGCGCGTCGAGAGGAGGGAGCGAATCGTGGCAGTAGACGCAGTCGAGGCCGATCGGCGCTCGATCCAGGGTAGCGAGGGGGGCATCGGCGGCTACTTCAAGTTCGCCGAGCGAGGCACGGACCTGGGGACGGAGATCCGGGCCGGCGTGACCACCTTCATGGTCATGGCCTACATCATCTTCCTGAACCCCAACATCATCGCCAAGCCACTCGGCCTGGATCCCGTCGCCGCGTCCGCGGGCACGGCGTTGATCGCCGGGATCATGACCATCGCCATGGGCGTCGTCGCCAACTACCCGTTCGCGCTGGCCGCCGGACTGGGGATCAACGCGATCGTGGCATTCTCGCTGACCGCCAAGGGCCTCGACGCACGTGGTGCGATGGGCGTCATCGTGCTCGAGGGCCTGGCCATCACGGTGCTCGTCGCGGTCGGGCTGCGCGAGGCGATCATGAACGCCGTCCCACTGTCGCTGAAGCGGGCCATCGGCGTTGGCATCGGCCTGTTCATCCTGTTTATCGGCTTCGCCAACGGCGGCATCATCGCCGGCCAGGCGTCGACCTACGGCAGCCTGCCTGCCGTCACGATCCGGCCATTGACCGAGGCAGCCCAGGGCGTCTTCCTCGTCGGCCTGCTCATCACCTTCGGCCTGTATGTCCTCAAGGTTCGGGCGGCCCTGATCATCAGCATCCTGGTCACCACGGTCATCGCCCTGATCGTCGGCGTGACCAAGATCCCGAGCGGGCTGACCATGACGCCCAGCTTTTCCACGATCGGCCTGGGGCTGCAGGACCCATTCCAGGTCTTCACCAAGCTTGGGGTTCTGGTCGCGGTCCTGACCGTCTTCGCGATCATGCTGAGTGACTTCTTCGACACCATGGGAACCGTGACCGGGGTCGCGGCCGAAGCCGGACTCACCCGCGAAGACGGGTCCGTCCCCGGTGTTGGGCGCGTCCTGATCGTCGATAGCGTGGCCGCGGTCGCCGGCGGCATCGGCGGGGTCAGCTCCAACACGACCTATATCGAAAGCGCCGCGGGCGTCGCCGAAGGAGGCCGGACCGGGTTCACGTCGGTTGTCACCGGCGTCCTGTTCCTGCTGGCTGTCTTCCTCGCACCCATTGCCGGCATCGTGCCGGGCGTGGCGACGGCGCCGGCCCTGGTGCTCGTCGGCTACCTGATGTTCACCCTCGTCCGCGACATCCCGGTGGGCAACGTCGAGGACGGCATTCCGGCCCTGCTGACGATGATCCTCATGCCCCTCACCTACGACATCACCGTCGGCATCGGGGCCGGCTTCATCAGCTGGGTCCTCATCAAGGTCGTACGCGGCAAGCTGTCCGAGGTCCACATCCTGATGTGGGTCGTCTCGATCGCGTTCCTCGTCTACTTCGCTCGCGACTGGATCGAGGCGGTCATCAAATAGGCGCACGGGCGCGAACGAGCGCGAACGACCGCCTCGGCCGCGAAGGCACCTTCGCATCCGCCGTCGTGGGGGGGGGGG
>JALZAF010000010.1 GCA_030948505.1 Chloroflexota bacterium | reverse complement strand
AGCTCCGCGCGAATGCGCGGGACGTAATCGGCGCCATACACGAGCCCGATGGCGATCAAAGCGGCGCCCAGCAGCATGGCAAGGATCTCGTAGCGATGCTGTCGCCAGACGAGCCACCTCATGATTGCGCTCCTTTGTCGGCTGACCGGAGGTAGGCCAGCACGATCTCTTCAAGCGTGGCGTTCCGTGCGCGCGTCCCATCGCTGCCGTCGATGGGCGGCGTGGCGCCGATCGAGCGCAGCAGCCAGGTTCCTTGGCGCTCGGCGTGACGTTCGTTGATGACCTGCCAACTGCTCCCGAATGGCGGTCGCTCGATGGGGCCTGACACAAAAGTGTGTTGGGCAGTCAGCTCGTCGAGATCACCGGCCAGTCGGACCTGGCCGTCTAAGAGGATGACCACGTACTCGCAGACCCGCTCCACATCGGCGAGCGCGTTCGCTGACAGCACCACGCTGGTACCGCCATCGGCGACGGCGGCCATGAGCTCCTTGAGCAATTCCAGGCGGGCCAAAGGATCGAGGTTGGCGACCGGCTCGTCCAAGAGCAGCAGCTCGGGACGCTTTCCAACGGCAAGGGCGAGGGCGACCTGGGCGCGCTGTCCGGTCGAGAGACGCCGGACCCGGGCATCAAGCGGAAGACGGAAGCGCTGAACGCGCGCTAGGGCGTAGGCATGGTCCCAGGTCGGATTCAGGCGGCGGGCCAGCTCGAGGGTCTCCTCCACCGTGAAGTCGCCGTACAGGGGACGCTCCTGCGCCACGAAACCGACGTGGGGGAGCAACGCAGCCGCATCGTCGCGCGGGGATCGGCCGAGCACGCTGATCGAGCCCGAGGTCGGGTAGCGCAGCCCGCTCGCCAGCTGCAGCAGCGTGGTCTTGCCCGCTCCGTTGGGCCCCACCAGGCCGATGACCTTTTGGGCGGGCAGGCTCAGTTCGCAGCCACGCAGTGCCTGGAACTTGCCGAAACGCTTGGTGAGACCAGCGGCCTCAAGAACGGCGGCCATGCGGCGCCTCCTTCCGGTACCCGGCCTCGATGGCCAAGGTGAACAACGCGATGACGGTCTCCCGATCGAGGCCCGCCGTGATGGCGTGCTCGATCCAGCGGTCGATGCTTCGGCGCAGCGGTGCCCCAACTGAACGGTCAAGCGGCGCGGGCGCGTTCTGTGCGATGTGCGTCCCGGCACCCGGTCGGCTGGTGACGAAGCCTTCGCGCTCGAGCTCGCGGTAGGCCTTGAGGACCGTGTTGGGGTTGATCGCCAGGTCCTCGACGACCTCGCGTGCTGTGGGGAGCCGATCGCCCGGGCGCAAGATCGCGTAGCGCACCGCGTGCTTCACCTGCTGGACCAGCTGCAGGTACGTGGGCACGCCTGAGCTCGGATCGAGGTGGAAGGCGATTGCGGCTATTTCACTATTCCCTTAGTGGAATAGTACATCAACCCGGACGGCGGCAACACAGACCACCCGGTAGCCGCCTGCGAACCGGACGCCGATGATTGGTCGGGTGATCCAGCTCACTTGGACTGTGGCGCTCGCCTTCGTCGTGGCCGGATGTACGGCGGCGGTCTCGCCAGTTCCGCCTCCGTCCGCCGCGTCGACGGCCGCGACGGCCTCCCTCGTCGTATCCTCCGCTGCCCCCGCCTGCATCCGTCGTGACACGGTGGCGAGCGTCACGACGGCAGGTGCAACGCCCCGGCCGTCTCACAGCGGCCTCCCCGCTGGAATTCCGGGCCGGCTGGTCGTGTACGCGCCTGGCATCAGCGGACAGCGGCTCACCGTGATCGAACGCGGCACCGCTCGCGACGTGCCGGTGCGCATGGCCGTCGTGGGCGCCACATCGCCGCAGGTCTCCGCCGACGGCGGGAGGATCTCCGCACTCCTGCGTGACGGCCCACGACTGTTCGTGTGGAGCTACGCGGTACTGACGGGCGAGGCGACCACGACCGCGCTCGACCTGACCGTCGGCGCGGAACCGTGGGCTATCTGGACGCGCGATGCGCGACAGGTTGCCTACAGTCCCGACGGGTCCGCGTCGCCGACTGCGGTATTCGCGATCGGGATCGACGCCAGGGTCGAGCCCGTCGAGTTCGGTGAGCAAGGCCTATCCGTCTACGCGGTGGACTGGCGGACGAACGATGAGCTTGCCGCCATCGTTGGGCACGATCCGGTCACCGGGCCGCTGACCGGAGCCGCGCTCCGGAGCTGGACGCGTGGACGGGGCAGCGTCGAACTCGTCGGGAACATCCGGTCAGACGTGGCGAGCCTCGCGTCGTCACCCGACGGGCGCGCAATTGCCTACCGCGACCTCGCCGGTCCAAGCACACGTCGCGTGATGCGGTACACCGACCAAGGGACCTCTGTCGTCGTAAGCACCGACGTCGTGCGCACGCTGGCGAATGGCTGCGATCTCACGGGCACTACGCTGCTCACGCAGGCGGGACCCGTGTGGAGCCCGGATGGCTCGCGCATCGCCATGCTCGGCCGGCAGGAGCCCCAGTGCTGCTACTTCCTCGCGATCGCGAGCGCCGCCGGTGGTCCGCCCGTTCTCTTCCGGTCCCCCGAGTCCTGCTACCTGAACGGGGCTGGCGGGTGGCTCGATAACGACCGGATCGTGATGGAGCTCACCGGCCCGGAGTGCGGACGGACGACGACGGAAGGCCGCGCCATCATCATCGACGCCCGGTCCGGCCAGG
>JALZAF010000002.1 GCA_030948505.1 Chloroflexota bacterium | reverse complement strand
GCCCAGGACGATGTCGCCGGCGTCGAAGACGCACGCCTGGCCGGGCGCCGCGGCCCAGACCGGCTCGTCGGTCTCGACGACCCACCTGCCGCCACGGTGAGGTTCGGACGACGACGCCGGCCGCACCCAGGCCGCCATCGGCGGCGTGCGATGGCGAATGCGGACAGCCGCCCGGAATCCGCCCTCGGATGGCGGCGCGTCGGCCACGAAGGTGACCCGCTCCACCTCGAACGACCGGGTCTCGAGGTCCTCCCGACGGCCAAGTTGGATCGTGTTGCTCACGGGGTCGATGCGCGAGACGTAGCGCGGCGAGCCGAGAGCGACGCCGAGGCCCTGGCGCTGACCAACGGTGAAGCCGGCGGACCCGCCGTGCTCCCCCACCCTGGACCCGTCGCTGTCGATGATCGGTCCCGGCGCAGGCCGCCAGCCGGCCCGCTCGCGCAGCGCGGCGCGATAGTCGCCGCCCGGCACGAAGCAGATCTCCTGGCTCTCCGGCTTGTCCGCCGTCACGAGGTCAAGCGAGGTGGCGATCTCGCGGACCTCGGGCTTGGTCAGCTCGCCAAGCGGGAACCGGGCGTGGGCCAGCTGGTCCTGGCGCAGCCCGTACAGGAAGTAGGTCTGGTCCTTGTCGCGGTCGCGGGCGCGGACGAGATGCGCGCCGTCGGGGCCATCGCGGCGGCGGGCGTAATGCCCGGTGGCCACCGCCTCGCATTCGTACAGGTGGCGCGCCCGCCCGAGCAGCGCCCCGAACTTGACGTAGGTGTTGCAGTCAACGCAGGGGCTGGGCGTTCGACCGTCCAGGTAGGCGTCGAGGAACGGCTGGAGGACGCCGGCATCGAACTCGCGCTCGAGGTTCATGACGTAGAACGGGATGCCCAGCTGGGCAGCCACCCGCCGAGCGTCGTCGGCGGCGTCCAGGGAGCAGCAGCTCTTCTTGATCTCGGAATACGTGTCGGCCACGTCGTGCAGCCGCATCCAGACCCCGACGACGTCCTCGCCCTGGGCGTGGAGCAGCGCTGCGGCGACGGACGAGTCGACGCCGCCGGACATGGCCACCAGGACGCGACTCACGTGATCGGGACTCCCTGTCCAAGCGGGTCTGCGGCGACCGCCGCCGATCCGGTCCGCATCGAGGCGAGCGTCCGCGGAACGACCTCGCAGGCCGTGTCGACGTCGGTTTCGCTGGTGGTCCGACCCAGGGACAGTCGCAACGCGCCGCGGGCCTCCTCGTCCGGGAATCCCATCGCGGTCAGCACGTGGGACACCGCGGTCGAGCCGGTGGTACAGGCGGAGCCCACCGAGCAGGCGATGCCCTCGAGGTCGAGCGACAGGGCGACGGCGGTCCCGTCGGTGCCACGAGCGATGAGCGAGAGCAAGCCCGGCAGCCGATCCGTCGGGTGACCGGTGACTTCCGTGCCGTCGACGGCGAGGACGGCGGACTGCAGCCGCTCCCGCTGCCGGCGCAACCGGCGGCTGACCTCCGGCCGCTCCCGGCAGGCCAGATCGTAGGCCGCAGCGAGCCCCACCGCCCCGGCCACGTTCTCCGTGCCGGCCCGACGGTGGCGCTCCTGGGTCCCGCCCTGCTGCTGGGCCAGGATGTGGGTGCCGTGCCGGACGTACAGCACGCCGATGCCCTTGGGGCCCTCGAACTTGTGGGCGGCGATCGACACCAGGTCCGCCCCGAGGCGCCCGACCTCCAGCTCCACGTAGGGCGCCGCCTGTACCGCGTCGACATGGAACAGGACGCCCTTCCTCGTCGCGACGCGACGGCCGATCTCCTCGACCGGCTGGAGGGTTCCGACCTCGTTGTTGGCCAGCATCACGCTGACCAGGATCGTCTTGTCGGTCATGGCCGCGTCGACGACGTCCGGGTCCACCCGCCCGTAGCGATCGACCGGCAGCTCGACGATCTCGAAGCCGAACTTCTCGAGGTGGCGCAGGGCGTGACCCACCGCGTGGTGCTCGACGGCCGTGGTGACGATGCGGTGGCCGCGAGCCTTGCCCGCCCAGGCGGCTCCCTTGAGGGCAAGGTTGTTGGCCTCCGTGCCGCCCGACGTGAAGACGATCTCGCGCGGCTCCGCACCGAGCCGCGCCGCTACCCGCTCATGTGCCTCGTCAAGGGCGGCGCGGGCCTCGCGCCCGAACGCATGAGCGGAGCTCGGGTTGCCGAACGCCTCGGTCAGGAAGGGCAGCATCGCGTCGAGCACTTCTCGCCGTAGCGGCGTCGTCGCGGCATGGTCGAGGTAGATCGCCATGGGCGCGATTGTACGCGGCAACCCTGCCCGGCCGGCCGGGCGATACTTCGTGCGTGCCCAGTTTCACGATCGTCCCGCGCGGACCGTTCAGCCTGGCGGCCGCGCGAGATTTCGCAGGCGGCTTCGCGGCCGGCATCGGTGCCCGGGGCCACGGGGCAGGGATCCTGATGGCATTCCCCGTTGAGGGCTGGCAGGGCAGCGCGGCGGTCGATGCCTGGCAGGCCGAGGACGGCACCGTCCAGGCCGAGGTGAGCGGCAACGGCGACATGGCGACCGTGGAGCGGCAGGCGGCCCGGTCACTGTCACTCGATCACGACGGCGGCGGCTGGCCCGACGTGGGCCGCCGAGACCCGGCGATCGGCGCGCTCCAGGAGCGGTTCGGATTCCTGCGCCCGGTGTGTTTCTACTCGGCCTATGAGGCTGCGACGTCGTTCGTCATCGGCCAGCGAATCGCGATGCGGCAGGCGCGCGTGGTGAAGGAGCGCCTTGCCGCGGCGTGGGGCGACGAGATCCGGATCGAGGGCCAGGTCGTCCGTCCGTTCCCGCGGCCGCATGCCCTGGTCGAGCTCGAAGGCGTGCAGGGCCTCAGCAGCTCCAAGGTCGACCGGCTCCGGGCCATCGCGCGCGCGGCGCTCGACGGGCGACTCGACACGGAGCGATTGCGAAGCCTGCCGGAAGCGGATGCCCTCGCGGAGCTGCGGGCGTTGCCCGGCATCGGGGGGTGGACTGCCCAGGCCGTGCTGCTGCGCGGCTGCGGCGTCGCCGACGGCCTGCCGCTCGGTGACAACATCAGCCGGGGCGCGGTGCAGTGGTTCCACAAGCTTCCGCAGCCGCCGGACGATGCGTCGTGGGAGCGCATCGCCGAGCCCTGGCGGCCCTACCGGATGTGGGCAACCGTCCTCCAGCACATGGCCTGGCGTCGCGACCAGCCTGCCCCGCCCAGCTACCGCCAGGGCTGACCAGCCAGCGGACCCAGGCGCCGGATGCAGCTCCGGATCAGCCCGCCGAGCGCCTCACGTCTTCGTCGCGACCGCGCTCGCGGCGCCGGTCGTGCTGCGACAGCTGCCGCTTTCGCAGCCGGATCGACCGCGGGGTGACCTCGACCAGCTCGTCGCCGGCGATGAACTCGATCGCCGACTCGAGGGTGAGCGGCCGTGGCGGCGTCAGCCGCAGCGACTCGTCGTGGGCGTGGGTTCGGATGTTGGTGAGCTTCTTCTCCTTGGTCGGGTTCACGTCGAGGTCGCCCGACCGGGCGTTCTCGCCCACGATCATGCCCTCGTACACCTCCTCGCCTGCGCCGATGAGCAGCTCAGAGCGCTCCTGGAGGTTGAAGAGGCCGTAGGCGTTGGAGGTGCCGGATCTGTCGGAGACCAGGACGCCGTTGGTTCGGTGGGTGACCTCGCCCGCCCACGGCCCGTAGCCCTCGCCGATCTGGTGCAGCAGCGCGGTGCCGCGCGTGTCGGTCAAGAGCTGGCCGCGGTAGCCGATGAGGCCCCGAACCGGCAGCACGAATTCGAGCCGCACGCGGCCGTCGGCGTCCGTCGTCATCTGCTCCAGCCGGCCCTTCCGGCCGGCCAGCGCCTGCTGGACCTCGCCGATGTAGTCGGGCGGGATGTCGACGGTGATCCGCTCGTACGGCTCCTGGACCTCGTCGCCGACGGTATGCAGGATGACTTCCGGCCGGCTCACCATGAGCTCGAATCCCTCGCGCCGCATCTGCTCGATCAGGACCGCCAGCTGGAGCTCGCCGCGTCCGCGGACCTCGAAGGTGTCGCCCGATTCGGTCGGGTGGATCTCGATCGAGACATTGCCCAGGACCTCCTTGTCGAGGCGGGCCTTGATCTGGCGGCTGGTGACGTACTTGCCCTCGCGCCCGGACAGGGGCGAGGTGTTGACCCCGAAGGTCATCCGCAACGTGGGGGCGTCGACGTCCAGCCGCGGCAAGGGGCGCGGATCCGCCGGGTCGGTGAGCGTGTCACCGATGGTCACCTCCGGCAGCCCGGCGACGGACACGATGTCGCCCGGGCCGGCCTGCGCGATGTCGACCCGCTCGATGCCATGGGCCGTCTGGAGGCTGGTGACGGTGCCGGTCAGGGTGATCGTGCGGCCCGGCTCGACGACGCCCGCCGTGTCATCGGGCTCGTCGCGCACGACCGCGATGCGCTGCCCGGTGCGGATGGTGCCGTTGCGGATGCGGCCCACCGCCATGCGACCGACGTACTCGTTGGCGGACAGGTTCGTGACCAGGAGCTGGAGCGGGTGGCCCGGCTCGTGGGTCGGCGCGGGAGTGACCTGGACGAGGACGTCGAGCAGCGGCCGCAGGTCGGTGCCCGGCTGGTCGAGCGACTTCGTGGCCGTGCCCAGCTTGGCATTCGTATAGATGACCGGGAACTCGATCTGGTGCTCGTCCGCACCGAGATCGATGAACAGCTCGTAGATCGCGTCGAGAACCTCGGCCGGGCGGGCATCGGAACGGTCGATCTTGTTGATCGCGACGACCACCGGAAGGTGCCGGGCCATGGCCTTTTGGAGGACATAGCGGGTCTGCGGCAGGGGGCCCTCGGCGGCGTCCACCAGCAGCAGCACCGCATCGACCATCAGCAGGCTGCGCTCGACCTCGCCACCGAAATCGGCGTGGCCCGGGGTGTCCACGATGTTCAGGCGGACGCCCGCGTAGTCGACGGTCGTCTGCTTGGCCAGGATCGTGATCCCCTTCTCGCGCTCGAGATCGCCCGAGTCGAGGACCCGGTCGACGAGCGCCTGGTTGGCGCGGAACGCCCCCGTCTGGCGCAGCATCGCGTCGACCAGGGTGGTCTTGCCGTGGTCCACGTGGGCAACGATGGCCAGATTGCGCAGGTCGGAGCGAACCGCGAGGGGCGCGCCGGAATGGGTCGTCTCGGTCATGGGCGGCCGCATTGTCGCACGCCGGGGGCCACGTTCACGGTCGTGGCCCCTGCTAGCATCGCCCCGTGACCATCGCCGCGATCGTGCTCGCCGCGAGCCCCGAATCCGCCCTGGCGGACGCCGACGGGATGCCGTCCGCCCGGCGGATCGCGGACGTCGCCTGGTCCGGCGGCGCAGTGCCGATC
>JALZAF010000358.1 GCA_030948505.1 Chloroflexota bacterium | reverse complement strand
CCCCCAGGCCGGCCGCCACAGCGCCCGAGCCGCCCCAGTCGGCCCCATAGCGGGTCGGTTCCGCGCGTTCGACCGTGGCGTTGCCGTCGCCGAGCGGCGCCCAGGCCGGGTAGCCGGACTTCAGGACGAGTTCCGGCTTCACACCGAAGAAGGCCGGTTTCCAGAGCACGATGTCGGCCAGGCGACCGGCGCGAAGGGAACCCACATGCTCGGCCAGGCCGTGCGTGATTGCGGGTTCGAGCGACACCTTGGCCAGGTACCGCAAGGCGCGCTCGGTGTCGTCGAAGGGGTCGTTGGATTCGGCGGCCAGGCCCGGATGACCACGTCCGGCTTCGGTCGCCCGCCAGCCCTTCATCACGTGGGCGAGCTGGAGCGCGCGGCGAACCGATTCCATGATCCGGCCCATGCCCTGCGAGTCCGAGTTGACGATGGCGATCGCTCCCAGCTCGTGCAGCGGCCCTTCGGCCGCCATGGTGAGCGGGTGGATCCGCTCGCCAGCCAGCGCGACGTCATCGGGCAGGCCCAACGAGCCGCCGTGATTGAGCACGATCATGGGCAGGTGCTCGGCCGCCGCGTTGACACCATACGGAACGGTTGGCGTGGTCGACGAGCAGATGATGTTCGCCTCCCGCACGAGACCCAGCAGGTCCGGCAGGTGCCCGCCGCCCGTGCCCTCGACGTGGTACGCATGGACCGTCCGCCCGGCGATGGCCGCGACCGTGTCCTCCAGCTCTGCCGACTCGTGCAGGCCGTCGGTGTGGAGCGCGACCGCCACGCCGCGTGACTCGGCGAAGGCGAGGGTCCTGTCGATGAGCTCCGGGTAGGCGCCGTAGTCCTCGTGGATCTTGAAGCCGATCGCGCCCGCCTCGACCAGTGTTTCGAGTGCCCCGTCATCCTCCGCCCGAGCGCCGGCCTGCAGGCCCACGTTGACCGGCCACTCGGCCAGCGCCGTGAGCATCTGGGCCATCGCCCACGGCGGCTCCTCGAAGCCGGCCGTGACCAGCGTCGTCACGCCACCCGACAGGGCCGCCGGGAGCAATCGCGGACTGATCGTGTGAACGTGGCTGTCAACCGCCCCCGGCGTCGCCAGCAGGCCGTAGGCGGAGATCGGCACCGTGTGCGGCCCGATCTCGAGCTCGATGCCATCGCTGATGGCGGGATTGCCGGCCCGGCCGACCCCGGCAATCCGACCGTCCTTGATCCCGATGTCCGCCTTGACGACCCCGATTGCCGCATCCACGACCACCGGCCCCGTGATGACGACGTCGAGCTCCGATGGGCCCGCCCGGCCGGCCTGGGCGATGCGCTCACGCAGCGTCTTGCCGTAGCCCCACTGCGGTTCGTCGCCGTGCGCCTGGCGATCCTCCGCGACGCGGATCCAGAGATTTGTATCGGCGAGTCGAATGCGGTCGCCGGCCGAGGGTCCGTAGCGAGCGATGGCCTCGTGAGCCGTCAGCCGGGTCACGGGCTGCGGTCGCCGCCGAGCCGGACCAGCCCGATCTCCTTCGATTCGCCGGGCGCCCAGCGCTCCGTCGCGCCTGCCGGCAGGTCGAGCCGGAAGCCGGCTGCCGCGGCCCGATCGAACGCCAGGCGCGGATTCACCCGCTCGAACGGATAGTGCGACGAGACGCGCACGATCCGACGGCCGTTGTTGCGCACGGTCAGCCGCCGCCGCTCGCGTCCGGCGGTCGGATCGGAGGCCGGTGCATGACCGGACCGGACGGCTCCCGGGGCTTCGTCTCCCCCGCCTCCGAACGGCTGGACGAGCACGACCAGCCTGGGACCGTCGCCGAAGAGAACCTCGAGGCGGACCTCGTCGACCAGGCCAGCGACGCCGGGCAGCAGCTGGTCGACGGTGACGGCGCCGCGGCCCGCGGCCTCCACCTCGAGGTACGACCTGCCCGCCCGGGCCGCCTCCAGCATCGCGTCACAGGCGATCGCAACGGCCTCCGGGTGGTTGAGGCGCAGGCCGGCGTCACGGTGCCGTCGGGCCAGCTCGGCGGCCGTGAAGATGAGGAGCCGCTCCTCCTCCCAGGCGGTCAGGCGCATCGCCGTCATGGTACCCAGCGGCCTCTTGGCCGGACGGTTCGGCTGCGCTAGAATTGGTGCAGAACGTCGAACGGACGTTCGGTCCTGTGGGGATGTGTGGTTTCGACAGGGCCCGGAACGCGGAGAACGCGAGCCGAGGATGCTGCTCAGGCCTCGTTAATCAGGCAGCAAAACGAAGTACCTGGCAACCGCCAGTCTGCTCTCGCCCTCGCTGCTTAGGCAGTAAGGTGAGCGTGGAAGCCACCTCCGTCCCGCGGGTGGTGGAAGCGTCATTCAGCGGGGCTGCAGACCGGATGAGCGTCGCGTAGTCCGGTAACAAGCCCGATCTAGGGAGACGTGACTGGACCGGCCGGAAGCCTGCCGATGGGGGTCCGGACGGTCGACGACAAATCATCGGACACGCTCGTAGTTGGTCTCCGCCGAAGGGTTCTGGACGGGGAGTTCGACTCTCCCCCATCTCCACCAGCACAAATCAGGATCAAGGAGTCCCCGTCGCCGGGGGCTCCTCTTTTTGTGGGCCTTGACATTCCGCGTGGGGACTGTACAGTACCTCTAGGTTATATAACCATGTAGTGAAGGTCCATGGATCAGCCCGACCCGCTCAGTACCACGTTCGCCGCCTTGGCCGACCCGACTCGGCGGGCCATCCTGGCCCGTCTCGCCGAAGGCGAGGCTTCGGTCAAGGACCTGTCTGCTCCGTTCGACATGACGCAGCCGGCCATCTCCAAGCATCTCCGGGTGCTCGAGCGGGCGGGGCTGATCGAGCGCGGTCGCAAGGCACAGTGGCGACCGCGGCGGCTTCGGGCAGGCCCGCTGCGCGACATCGCCGAGTGGGTGAACCAGTACCGCCGGCATTGGGAGGAGAGCTTCGAACGCCTGGATATCTATCTCCGGGATCTTCAAGAGAGCCAGCAGCAGCAAGGAAGAGGAGACGACGATGACGGCAACCCGAATCGACCGCGGTAGCACCAACTCGACCACCATCTACTCGGATGGCGGCGATCTCACCTTCGAGCGCACCTTCGACGCGCCGCGCGAGCAGGTCTGGAAGGCGTTCACGGATCCGGCGCTCATCCCGCGCTGGTGGGGCCCCCACGGCACCCAGACCACGGTCGCCGAGATGGACGTCCGGCCCGGCGGCAAGTGGCGCTACATCAGCCGCGGACCAAACCGCGACGACGTGGAGTTCTACGGGCAGTACCTGAAGATCGATCCGCCCAGGGGCTTCGAGTGGACGTTCATGTTCGACGTCGACGGCCTGGGTCCCCAGGGTGGCGCCGAAACGTTCACCTTCGAGGACCTCGGCGGCAAGACGAAGGTCACGTCCGTGGGGCACATGGGGTCGGTCGAGGCGATCGACGGCGCACTGTCGAACGGCATGGTCGGCGGCGCGATCGAGACCTGGGACCGCCTCGCGGCGCTGCTCGCTGGGAGCTAAAGGAAGAGATGAGCCGAGCATCCCATCTCGGGTTGCCCGGCTTTTCGTCCTGCCGCGCGGGACACCTCGAGGCTAGCCGGTTCCGATAAGGACGACGCCCGTGATCCGCGCGTAGTGCGAGTAGTACGTGTGCTGTCGGATCAGCTTGCCGTCCTGGTAGACGGAGATCGTTCGCCACACGTCCTTGCCGTCGGTCGGGGTCTCGATCCGCTTGCTCGTGCCCTTCTTCATGGCGCTCGTGTACTGGACCGAGTCCCAGGCAGGCAGGACGTTGCGAACCGTCGGCGGGCCGATGACGACCTGACGGCCATTCGGCACGCTGTAGATGTCATAGCGCACGAAGCCAGTCCCACCAGAGCGAGTCCGGATCCCGCGGATGAGAACGGGATAGGGGGTGTCGTTGCGGAACGACATCGTCGTGGCCCCGCCGCCGGCGCTGATGAAGACCGTGGCGTCCAGCCCGAGCGGGTAGCGACTGATGTAGTAGAAGTGGGGGCGCCGCGACAGCATCTGCATCCCTGCCCGGAGCGCGGCATTGAACAGCGTCGTCGAATTGGAGCAGATGCCGCCTCCGATCGCGCCCTGCGGATCGGTCTGTCCGTTGATGATGGCGCCGCCCTTGCCGAAGCCGCGGGCCGGGGTGACCGGTCCGACGGTCCTCCAGAAGTCGAACGTGGCGCCAGGCGCAACGACCGTGCCGTCGATGAACTGGGCCGGAAGCCAGATGTTCGCCCCGAAGTGATTGCGCTCGCTGATCGGGAACCACGTGGTCCAGGTCGAGATCCGCTTCAGGAGCGGGGCAGCCGTCTGTGCCTGCTCAGTCGTCAGGGCCGGCGTCGTTATGGACACCGAAGCCGCGACGGTCGGTGTTTCCACGTTGAGCGCCCGAGCCCGCATCGCACCCAGGATCCGATCCGAGGTGGCCGCGACGTCGAGCTTTCGGCCGTTGTGACCGGCGGTGACGCCGAACACGACGCTGCCCTTGCCAAGCACGAACGCTGCGTCGAGCGCCATCTTGTCGATCTTGCTCGCCAGCTTGGCGACCACAGACCTGATCGAAACCACGTTCGGCAGCGGGACGTAGCCACCGTCGACGGTCGGGGTGACGCGGAGCCATGTGCGCACGGTCGAGGCCTTGATCGTCCATGACTCGCTGCCGTCGGTCAGGACGATGTCCCTGGCCATGAGGTCGGCCGCCGTCATCGCGGCTGTGGCCTCGTCCGTGGTGATCCGGGCCGGGACCGTGGCAACCGGAATCGCGACGTCGATCTCGGCCGGAGCGTCGAGGGCGGAGAGCGCCGCCGCCGCCGTGTTGTATGCGGTCTGGGCGTCGGCCGTCCGGCCATCGCTGCTGGGGGTCTGCTGGAAGCTGGAGGCCGTCGTGGTGACCGTCGCGTCAATGGGGCTGCGCTCGAGGCCCGCGGCCGCGGCCCGGACCCTGGCGGCAAGCACCTTCTGGTCGAACACGACCCGCGGCGCGAGGACGACCCCCCGCAGGGCGGTCCTGGCATTGCCGATGATCCGGTCGAGGGCTGATCCGGCCCGGCCAACGCTCGCGGCGTCGGCGACCAGGCCGTCGACGTCGATGTGGCGGCCAATGTCCGCGTATGCGATCGACGTGTTGCCGTCGGGGCTGGTCAGGACCAGCTTGCCCGAGCCAAGGCTGGCATATGCGGTCGACAGCTGGGCGGCAGCCGCAGCCGGCGTGAGCCCCGACAGGTCGACCGACCCGACCTGGACCCCGGGCAGGATGTGGCCATCGAACTGGCGGTCGTAGGCGTAGAGCGCCCCGACGCCGAGAGCGAGCACGACCAGGAGTCCGGCCATGAACGCCACGAAGAACCGGGGGCGCCTCGAGCGGCGCTGTTCGACAATGGGCAGGCTGGCCGTTTCCGGGGTGCTGGTCATTGTGCGGGCGTCATCCTAGCAGTGAGGCGACGAGCGGGCGCGCGGAGCGTGGACTGGGGGGCCCCCGCGGCACAGGGACGCGCGGGCATGCGCAACCGTGACGGACCGATCCGGACCCGCCCCTGCCCCAAAAGTCAGATCTGCCGAGGCAGGACCACGATCCGGCGGTTTGGCTCCTCCCCGATCGACTGGGTCACGACGTCCGGGTTGTCTCGCAGGGCGATGTGGACCCAGCGCCGCTCGAGCGCCGGCATCGGCTCGAGCTGGAGCATCTTGCCGGTCTCGAGGACTCGCCCCGCGGCCCGGGTGGCGAGGTCGCGCAGCTGGCGCTCGCGCCGGCCCCGATAGTCCTCGACGTCGACCAGGACCCTCGTCCAGCCGCCCATCTTGCGGGACAGCATCAGGTTGACGAGGTGCTGAAGGGCCGACAAGCGCTCGCCCTTGCGGCCGATGAGCGCCCCCAGGGCATCCTTCTCGCCCCCGTCGCCGACGACGTTGAGGCGGCTCGTGTCGCCGGTCTCGACCTCGACGCGAACGTCGAACCCAAGGTGGCGCATCAGCTCCTCCAGGATCTGGCGGCCCGTGTCGAGTGCCTCCGGTGATGCCTCGGCAGCCTCCAGATCCGCGCGCTCGGCGGCAAGCGATCCGCGCGCCGCGGCCACTTCGGCGGCCTCGCTTGCGCTCAGGCCCGTCTCGGCCGGCCGGCGGGGCCGATC
>JALZAF010000356.1 GCA_030948505.1 Chloroflexota bacterium | reverse complement strand
GTCCCACTTGAAATGCCGAGTGTCCCGCCCGATGACGTGCTCGCTGCCACTCATGGCCACCCTCCTTCGAGAACTGTCGGTACCAATACCATCTTGAGGCGGCCGCTCGAATGGCGCCGAGCGGGAGGAGGGTCGAATGCTCAAGAGCAGCGCGGCCAGGCGCCCCGATTCCAAGCGAACGCGCGATGGGCTTCTGCGCCGATGCCGAACTGAGTGACTTCATGCGCGCCTGCCCCCATCTGGAGTGCATGCTCGGTCCGCTGCCCTACAAGGTGTGGGGCAGCCAGGCTCGCGCTGCGGTGACCAGCGCGGCCACCCCGATGCTCAACGTAGGCTCGACGACCGGCGCGTACAGCGGCGAGTGGTTGGAGGGACGGTCCTTCAGGATGTTCATGATGTCCTCGGCGCTGGTGGCGCCGCCGAATGCTTGGGGGTCGCCGCCCCCCAGCAACCAGTAGACGCAGGGGACGCCGGCGGCGGTGGCGAGCAGGCCTGCGTCTTCGCTGCCGGTGACGACTCCGGGATCGACGACCCTGCCCTCTCCGAGCCACGTCGTGAACGCGTCCAGGGTTCGCGCCGAGGCGGGTCCGTCGTTGACCACGGCCGGGAAGCTGTCGACGAGCTCCACCATAGGCTCGCGGGTCGCGCCGGACGCCGCCGCTTCAGCCGGAATCAGCACCGGCTGTGACGTGAGTGTCGACGGCCATCCTCGGTACCCCTCAACTGTAAGTTGTCGCCGCTGAGGCGGCGTCGGTGGAGAATACAACCTCGCCAGCGTCAAGCGGTCCAGCAGCCCGCGATGTCCTTTCGGGCGGGATGTCGAGAACGCCTCCGTGGCTCCGACCTCCCTATGACCGGCCGAACCGAGATGGACGACGAACACCCAGGAGGTATTGACGATGCAAACCCTGCAAACGAACACACTGAGAGTGCCCCAAGCGAACCTCTACTACGAGGTCCGCGGCGACGGCCCCATCCTGCTTCTGATCTGCGGCGGGGTCTATGACGCCGCCGGATACGCGGCGCTGGCCGAGCAGCTTGCCGACCGCTACACGGTGGTGACGTACGACCGGCGAGGTAACTCGCGCAGCCCCCTGGACGGGGCGCCCGAGCCCCAGAGCATCGAGGTCCATGGCGACGATGCACACCGAGTGCTGTCGGCGCTGGGCGTCACGGCGGAGAGGCCGGCGTACGTGTTCGGCAACAGCTCCGGAGCGACGATCGGCCTGGAGCTGACCGCCCGCCACCCGGAGCAGGTGAGGACCCTGGTCGCCCACGAGCCACCGGTCTTCGAGCTCCTGTCCGACCCCGACCACTGGCGCGCCCTCATCCAGAACGTAGAGGACGCGTTCGACAAGGAGGGCGCCGGGCCCGCGATGGACATCCTGGGCGCTGGGTTGAAGATGAGCGGGGGCGAGCCGGACAACGGTCGTGTTCCAGGAGGCGCGGAGGCGCCGCAGCGGGAGCCGGATGCGGAGACGATGGCGATGATGGCGCGCCTGGCGAAAAACATGGAGTTCTTCATCGGCTACGAGGTGCCACCGTTCAACAAGTACGTCCCTGATATCAAGACGCTGCAGGCGTCCTCGGCGCGCGTCGTGGCGGCAATGGGCGACGCGTCGCGAGGCGAGCCGCCGCACCAGGCCGCCGTCGCCTTGGCCGAACGGCTGGGCACGCAGCCGGTGTTGTTCCCCGGCGACCACGGCGGCTTCGGGGCCCAGCCCGAGGCGTTCGCCGCCAAGCTCCACGAGGTGCTGGCAACCTCATGAAGTACATGCTGCTGATCTACCAGAACGCAGTGGCCCGGCAGGCGCTGCCGGAATCGGAGAAGCAAGCGCTGATGGATGAAGCCGACAGGATCGTCAAAGAGCTATTCGACACCGGCGAATTTGTCGGCGGAGAGGGACTGGCCGACCCGTCGATTGCCCGTTCTGTCCGCGTGCGCGACGGCGTGGCTGCGATCACTGACGGGCCCTTCGCCGAAGCCAAAGAGCAGATGGTCGGCTACTGCATCGTCGACTGCGAGAGCATGGACCGGGCCGTGGCGATCGCCACGAGGTGGCCCGACGCCAGGCTGTGGGGCATGGAGGTCCGGCCTATCCTGAGTCCCGACGGGATCGAGATGTGAGCTCAGCGGCGGTCGAGGGCCTGCTGCGTGACGCGGCGCCGCGGGTCCTGGCCACCCTGGTCCGGCGCCACGGGCGGTTCGACGCCTGCGAGGACGCCGTCCAAGAGGCGCTCCTGGCCGCTGCCGTCCAGTGGCCGGAGCGTGGCATCCCCGACAACCCCAACGGCTGGTTGGTCACCGTAGCGTCGCGGCGGCTGATCGACCAGCTCAGCAGCGACGACTCGCGCCGCCGCCGGGAGGTCGCCGTGACCCTTTCAGCGCCGCCGGGCGGCGTGGAGATCCCCGATGAGGACGACACCCTGATGCTGTTGCTGCTCTGCTGCCACCCAGCGCTCACTCAGGCGTCGCAAGTCGCCCTGACGCTGCGAGCCGTGGGCGGCCTGACCACGGCCGAGATCGCCCGCGCTTTCCTCGTCCCGGAGTCGACGATGGCGCAGCGGATTAGCCGCGCCAAGCAGGGCATCCTGCGCGCGGGCGCTCGTTTCGAACTGCCGCCGGCATCAGATCGCGGACCGCGGCTCGCCTCTGTCTTGCACGTGGTCTACCTGATCTTCAACGAGGGCTACGCGGCGACTTCTGGCTCGCAGGTGACTCGAGCCGACCTGACCGCGGAAGCGATTCGGATCGCGCGGCTCGTGCGCGACTTACTCCCTCAAGACGGCGAGGTCACCGGACTGCTGGCCCTCATGCTGCTGACCGAAGGTCGGCGGCCGGCGCGCACGGCGCCCGACGGCACGCCTGTCCCGCTGGCCGAGCAGGACCGTTCGCGCTGGGACCGGGCGCTCATCGACGAGGGTCTCGCCCTCGTGACCGCGGCGCTGACCTCATCGCCGCTCGGGCCATACCAGCTGCAGGCGGCGATCGCTGCGGTGCACAGTGAGGCCGCGCGGGCCGAGGCTACGGACTGGGCGCAGATCGTGGCGTTGTATGAGCTGCTCGAGCGGATTTCGCCCAGCCCAGTCGTCCGGTTGAACCGGTGCGTGGCGGTGGCGATGGTCCACGGGCCGGCGGCCGGGCTCGCGCTGCTGGCGACGGTCGAGCGCGGCGACCATATGGCCGAGCACCACCGCGTCGCGGCTGTCCGCGCTCACCTGCAGGACCTCGCCGGCGACCTGGGCGCCGCTGAGGCGAGCTTTCTCGACGCCGCCCGGTCCAGCACGAGTCTCCCCGAGAGGCGCTACCTCGAAGGCCGGGCAGCGCGGCTCAAGGGAGCTCGAACGTCGCTTGACAGGACCGCACCACGAAGCATCAGGAAGAGGAGTGAACGACCGTATGAACGATGAAGGCGGTTGTGCTTCACTCCTCGAGTCTCTGATGCCGGCGGCAGGCCCCTAGCGGGCGCGAACCGCTCTTCGGCCGCGATCGTCGATGGCCAAGGTCGTCGGCCCGTTGACCTTGTAGCGGATGTGGGTTACCTCGGGTGTATCGACGATCCGCGTCGGGGTGAGCTCGACGGCACCATGGTCGGCGGCCTCGAACAGGCGCATCCCGTCGCCGATCAGAACAGGAGATACGTGGAGCTCCAGCTGATCGAGCAGGCCGGCCCGGATCACCTGTCGCAGCAGGTTGCCACCCCCCGAGATCGCGACGTCCTTGCCGTTCGCCAGGGCCCGGGCCTGCGCGATGGCGCTCTCGACACCGTCCGTGACGAAGGTGAAGCTGGTGCCCCCTTGCCTCAGCAGTGGCTCCCGGGCTCGGTGCGTGACGACGAACACGGGGGCGCGGAACGGGGG
>JALZAF010000332.1 GCA_030948505.1 Chloroflexota bacterium | reverse complement strand
GTCCGCGGCCCTTTCGATTCATGACCGTATCCCGGCCGTGTTACAGGATTCCGGTGTTCACGAGCTCTCGTTGCGGATCGACGAGACCGGGCTCACTGGCCATGAATGTGTCGCGGTCGCGGATTCGGAAACCGGCCGCCAGCAGGAGGGGCAGCAGCGCAGATGGGCCCGGCACGCAGGCGCCAACCAGGTCGCTGCCCTTGCCGGTTTCGGCCATCGCTACCAGGAGTGCCGGCACGGGATCCTCGCCCGGTGCCACGCGGGCCCGGTCGATCCAGCGCCCGCGACCGTTGAGGCGCGACCGGCCGACGCCCACCGCCACCGGCCGACCGGCCCGCCGAACCACGAATGGCGAGACCCGCGGCAGGGTCTGCCAGTAGGGGACATCGGCCCCCCGGTCGACCCCGCCCCACTCCCCGTCGAGCCGCGCGACTTCCTCGAGGCTCGTGGGTTCCACCTTGTGGTCTTCGGGCGTTTGCAGCTTCCTCGGATCGCCAGCCAGGTAGACGTTCGGCCAGAGCGGGGCCATGCCGGCCCGCACGTACAGGGGCATGGCGCGGGGGTCCTCGGAGCTGAACGTCGTCCGCGGTCGACGATCGCCAAAGACGGCATCCAGCAAGCGGCCGCCGAGGCCCTGCCCCTGATGGGCCGGCAGGATGAACAGATCGGCAAGATGCGTGATGCGGCCGGTGAAGATCGTGGCGCCGAACCCGACGATCTCAGGCCCGACCTCGACGACGGCCGCCGCTCCATGGTCGATCAGATGACGCAGGTAGGGATGCTGGACGCCGGCCGGGAAGCCCGGCTCTCCGGGCGCCGGTGGGTTGGTCGCGCGCAAAACGCCGTCGATGGCATCGACATCCTCGGCCGTTGCCGCTCGAACCGTTCCGTGCGCGTCGCTCACTCCGCGGCGGCCCGCCCGTGGCGGGCCATCACCTCGATGAGACGGTCGTGGGGCAGCGCGTTGGCAACGATCCCGTCGCGCCCCGTCATCGTCTTTGCCGCGACGAGTGCGTTGACGATCGACTCCTCGGCCGCCTCGGCCGTGGCTTCGAACAGTGGGTCCAGCGCGGGATCGATGACCATTCGAACCGTGCCTACGAGCCCGCCCCGGGGTTGCACCTCCGCCTGTGGAATGTCGCGGTTGCCGGTCGCGAAACAGAGGAACAGGTCGCCGGACGAGGTCGCCCCCAGACCGCCCGCGCGAGCAAGGCCCAGCCCGGCACGTTGCGCAACCCGGCGGCACTGGTCGGGGAGGAGAGGGGCGTCGGTCGCCACGATGATGATGATCGAGCCTGCTCCGGCACGATCCGCGCCGCGGCTGACGCCACCGCCCGCCGGTCCGCCGCCCGCGCCTCCGCCGCGGTCGGGATATGGAGACGGCACCTCTGAAGTGGGGATCGCCCGCCCGACCGGCACACCGTCGACCCGAAGCAAGCCGCGACGGCCGTAGTTCGCCTGGACCAGAACGCCGACCGTCCAGCCGCCGCGATCATCCGGCAGGACGCGTGACGCCGTCCCGATCCCGCCCTTGAACTCGTGACAGATCATCCCCGTCCCGCCGCCCACGCCGCCTTCTGCGATCGGTCCGTCGGTCGCCGCGGCGAGCGCGGCATGGACATGCTCCGGCCGGACGTGGAAGCCGTTGATGTCGTTGAGCGTGCCGTCGTAGGTCTCGCCCACCACCGGCAGCGACCAGAACGGCGCGCCAGGAGGGTGAGCGCGGGCCGCGTGGGCGATGAGCGCGTCGTGGACCACGCCCACCGAATGGGTGTTGGTGATCGCGATCGCGCCCGCCAGCAGGCCCGTCTCCCGAATCCACTCGAGGCCCGTCAGCTCGCCGTTGCCGTTGAGGGTGTGGCTGCCGGCGAAGACGGGCTGCGTCCAGGGGTCGCCGTCGCGCGGGACCACGATGGTGACTCCGGTCCTCACCGGACCCTGCCCCACCACGAGCGACCCGTCGCCCCTGACGATCGTGGCGTGCCCGACGCGCACGCCAGGCACATCGGTGATCGCATTGTTCGGCCCGGGCCGGCCCTCGCCGATGATGATCCCAAGCTCGCGAGCTCGCACGTGCGCCTCACAGGACGGGGGCTCGACGATCCCGACGACGCGTCCTCAGCGCCGGGACCCGGGCCAGGCCAAGACGGCCGGCGGCCCTATCATCGCCCGATGATCGAGACGCGAACAGACCGATCCGCCGCACGCGCTCGACCCGCCCCGGTTGCCCTGCAGGAATTGCCGGAACTGGCGGGCGTCCCGCCGATGGATGCCGCGGAGCGCCTGGGTGACGTTCCGGGCCTGGGTCTGCTAGAGAGTGCCCGGCCGGGCCGAAACGCTCGCTGGTCGTACATGACCGCCGAGCCCGTGGCCGTCCTCGACGCCCCCGCGCCGGGCGGCGATCCGTTCGCCGGCGCAAGGCGGCTGCTCGCGCGACTATCTCGGGCGCCGATGCCGGCCGAGGCGCCTCCGTTCAGCGGCGGTCTCGTCGGCTACCTGTCCTATGACCTGGGTCGATCGTTCGAGCCACGAGCGATCATCGCCCCCGACGACCAGAATCTGCCGCCACTTCGCCTTGCCCTGCACGACTGGGTCGTGGCCTGGGACCATCGGACCGGGCGGGCATGGCTGGCCGGCCGAGCCGTCGACGGGGACGCAGGAGCGCTGGGCCACAAGCTTGCGAGGATCCGGGATCGACTGGCGAGTGGGCCGGGCGATTCCGCTGCGCTGGCAGCCGGCGACATTGGCGGCCTCACCTTCACGTCAGGCATCGATCGGCCCACCTACCTCAAGCGAGTCGAGACCGTCCGCGACGCGATTGCGCGCGGAGAGATCTACCAGGCCAACCTGACCCGGCGCCTCGAGACGAACTTCTCGGGCCATCCGTGGTCGTTGTATCGCCGCCTCCGAACCGGCGACCCGGCGCTCTTCGAGGCCTACCTGGATCTGGGTCGAGCGGGCCACGGCGGGACCGACGGCGGCGGCCGGCGCGCCATCGCCTCGGCGTCGCCGGAACCCTTCCTCGCCGTGGACCGGGCCGGCCTGGTCAGCACCAACCCGATCAAGGGCACCCGACCGCGGGGCCGCAGCCGCATGGAAGACCGCGCGCTCGCGTGCCAGCTCCTGGGCAGCGCGAAGGACCGGGCGGAGAACGTGATGATCGTCGACGTCCTGCGCAACGACCTCGGACGCGTCTGCCGGCCAGGATCCGTGCGCGTGCCGCGCCTGTGTCGCTTGGAGCGGACTGCCGCGGTACAGCACCTCGTATCGACCGTCACCGGCCAACTTCGGCCGGGCTGCGGCCCGTTCGAGCTGCTGGCCGCCAGCTTCCCCGGCGGCTCGATCACCGGCGCCCCGAAGATCCGGGCCATGGAGCTGCTGGAAACGCTCGAACCGGTCCGCCGCGGCCCGTACACCGGCGCGCTTGGCTGGATCGGGCCGGATGGCGCGATGGCGACGAGCATCCTCATCCGGACGTTCGTGGCCGACGGACGGCGCCTGACCCTCCACGTCGGCGGAGGGATCACCTGGGGAAGCGACCCTGAAGCCGAATGGGACGAAACCGTCGCCAAGGCCGCGGGGCCCCTGGCCGCGATCGGTGGCCGTGAAGTCGACGTCGCCGGCTGAGGTCGTGGACCCGCGCCACGTCTGGGTCAACGGTCAGATCCTGCCCGCGGACGCGGCGCATGTGTCAGCCTTCGATCGCGGGTTCCAGCTCGGCGACGGCGTGTTCGAGACGCTTCGCGCGCGCGGCGGGCGAGTGACCGAGCTGGCGGAGCACCTGGCCCGCCTGAGGCATTCGGCGGACGGACTGAAGATCGCGCTGCACCCGCGTGCCGAGGAGAGGCTCTTTGCCGGCATCGCGGAGCTCCTTGCCGCCGAGTCACTGGGCAGCCCGGAGGGCGATGCGGCGGTCCGCATCACCGTCAGTCGCGGCCGCTTCCTCGGGCGCGGCCTGTTGCCCGGAGTGCCGGCGCCGCCCACCATCGTGATCCAGGCCTGGCCGGTGGTACCGCCGCCAGCCGGCCATCTCGAGCGTGGCCTGCACCTCGTCTCCAGCGCGGTCCGACGCGACCCGGCCAGCCCGCTGGCGGCGCTCAAGACGACGAGCCGGGCCGAATACGTCTTCGCCCGTCTCGAAGCCAGGGCCGCAGGCGGAGACGACGCGCTCTTCCTGACCCTCGACGGCCACCTGTCCGAGGCGACGAGCGCGAATCTCTTCACGCTCAGCGGCCGCCGCCTCGGCACTCCCTCTCTCGACTGCGCGATCCTGCCGGGAACGACGCGCAGCTGGATGCTTGCCTGGGCCGGACGCGTCGGGCTCCAGCCATTCGAGGGGCGGCTGACGCAGGACGACCTGGCCGCGGCCGACGAGGCGTTCCTGTCGAGCAGCGTCGCCGGCATCCTGCCCGTGACACGCTTCGACGGGCGCCCGATCGGCGCCGGCGCCCCCGGACCCTGGACCGCCCGCGCCCGATCGGACCGCGAGGCCTTCATCCGGGACGAACCCTGAGCGGGGGCGACGCGCCTACACTCCGGCCATGACCCGCGCCGAGCTCATCGCCCGCACCCGCCAGCTCGTCGAGGAGGGCGAACGGCTGGGACGGAACCCGTCGCTCGGTGCGCTCCAGATGTGGCTCCAGCTTTCGGATGCCCTGCTCTCGGCTGCGTGGGGCGAGATGGACCGCTACCACCTGGCCTGGCTGATGGTCGGCAAGCCGAAGGGCGTCGTCCGCGGTCGGGCGATGACGCCGGCGGAGGAATCGGCCTATGTCCGCGAGGTCGCCGAGCAGAAGACGGCGGCACTCCGGATGAGCCTCGATGCGGCGGGCAAGGGACACATGCCGTTCGTCGGCGAGACCGGCGGCGTTGGCCCGGGCCAGGGGCCGACGGCCTCCCCGCTGGACCGCCCGCCGGACCGGTCGGGGCTGCCGTCAGAGGCCGGCCTGGCCGAACGGCTGGCGGACACTCGTCGCCAGGCAGCCGAGCACAGCAGTCACGATCGGCCGCGCGCGCCGCGGCCCGATCGCATGGAGCGCTGAGAGCGACTCAGCCGCGGCCTGGGCGACGCGGCGCGATCAGCCCCCGGCCTTGAGCGAGCTGGTCATGGGCGACATGTCCGAGTTCAGGGCGTAGCAGATGACGCCCCGGTCGCCGTTCTTCCAGTCGTCGGCCTTGGGATAGAAGATGCCGTAGTTGAGCCGCTCGAGTCGGGCGTTCGGGCCGACGTAGCTCGCGACTGCGGGGCCGCAGACGTTGTCGCCGTAGGTCTGAACATCGGGGTCGTTCGGGTAGGGCGCACCCTTGACCGCCGGATAGCTCGTCACGAGTACGACCTCGGCGTTGTGCTTCTCTGCGCAGGGGTGGTGCTGCACGTCCTTGACCTCGGTCGCCTGCGTCGTGTCGAAGCAGTCGCCAACCTTGAGGTCGCCCGCGCCGCTGGACAGCCGATCGCGCAGTACGATCCCGCCCACGGCGATCGCCGCGACGATGAGGATCCTGACCGCGATCCCTGACACGGGTGTGCCCCTCGACGCCGCCCGACACGGGCGGGGCGGGTCCGCTGTGGGTGGACCGCGAGCATCCTGGGCGCACGTTCGCGGCTTCGAACCGGCCCGAATGTCCCCCTGGGTACCAAGGGGGTACTACTCGCGACCGCTCAGCGAACGCTCCACCAGGCGACGGCGCCGGCGACGATGAACTGGAGCGGCACGAGGGGGCCGAACGCCTGGGCCAGGTAGTCGACCAGCCCCAGCGCACCGCCCTCCGAGCGAGCGTAGAGCCAGATCCCAAGCTGCGCCAGGGTCACCGCGCCGAGCGCGATGGCGAGCGCGACCATGAGCCGCCGGCGGGCGGGAATCGTGTTGCCCGCCCCGGCGCTCAGGGCCAGCGCGACGAAGCGGCCGATCAACGCGGCGACGACCAGCAGGCCGAGGGTGAGGGCGAGAATCCCCTCCAGCTGCGTGGCCAGGATCGCGCCGACGACGCCGACGACGACGGCCAACGCGATGCCCCGGGCCGGGCTCGCCCGAATCGGTCCACGGTCGCCCGATCCCGCCGCGTCGCCCGACGGCGAGCGATAGCGATCTCCGGGCGGCCGCTCGAGCTCCGCGCGCGGCGCACTGGGGGGCCGGAAATCGCCGGGCTCGGGGCGGTCCATCGGGCCATCGTAGGCCGGCGACTGCATTCCGGTCCGCTTCGGACACCATTCCAGCCCATGGCGGGCGCCCCCGGGCCACGCTAGACTCGGGCCCGTGAGCCACCCCAGCCTCGGCGTAGCGCCGCGCGATCTCACGGCCGGTTTCCCGGCTGGCGCGGAGCGCCTTCGAGCGGCCCGGGCGCGGCTCGGGGCGCGGGCGCTGGAGGTCGCGATCGAACGCGATCCGTCGACGACCGAGCGCCACGACGAGCTTGGCCTGCGCAAGCTGTTGCGTGACACCGAAACACTCATCGACCGCGTCGCCATCGCGGTCGCGGCGGACGATCGGACGGCCGTGTCGACGTGGGCCGAGTGGGTCGCGCCGCTGTACCGCCGCCGCCGCGTCCCGATGGACGACCTCATTCACCTGTGCGAAGGCCTGAAGCTCGCCCTGCCGGGCGTGCTGTCGCCCGAGGAAACCGTTCCCGGCGGCGCCGCCCTCGACGAGGCGATCCGCGTCTTCCGCTGGCACCGCCGGCTCGCCGGCGACGCACGCAAGCGAAACCGCCTGCTCCAGGCGATCTACAAGGGCGCCTGAGTGACCGTCAAGTGGGTCAAGGTCGACCCGCTGGTCATGAACGGCGAGCCCTTCTGCTACGGCACGCGGCTTACCGTCCGCCAGCTGCTCGAGCTGCGCCGCAACGGATATCGCCTGCCGGACCTGTTGAAGGACCACCCGGAGCTGCGAACCGTTGGCATCGCCGCGGCCTACACGTACGCGGCAGCCAACCGGGGGCGTTACGCCGAGTTCTTCGAGAGCGACGGGTCGCTGGCCGGGCCCGGTTACACGGCCGAGGAAGCCGCCGGCCTGCCCGAGCAGTACCGCCTGCCCGGGGTGGTCGTCAAAGCGGACAAGCCGGACCGGGCCGCGAAGGGGATGAACCCGGCGAAGCCACCGAGCGCGGCGAGGGCCACAAGCGCGGCGAGGGCCACCGGCCGCTGACGCCCCCGGCCGCTGAGCTGCCCGGCCGCGACCGTTACTGGACCTTGAAGCTGACGGTGATCGTGTCGCCGGACGTCTTGAGCGTGGCCGTCACTTCGTAGTCACCGGTCTTGAACGGCCCGTTCATCCAGGTCCACGCGTAGCTCGTCTTGTCGCTGTAGTTGAAGCTTGCCTTGGCGACCTGGGTGCCGTTCCGCTTCCAGCTGAAGAGCACCGTATCGTGGACCCCGTCGTCCAGCTCGTAGATGGCGTAGATCCGGTCGACGGTGGTCGGGAAGGTGCTGCTGAACGTCGCGGCGTTGGGGTGGACGCCCGACTGGTCGAGCGTCGACGACGTGCCGATGGCCTTGAACTTGGTGGCTGCGAGCTCGGCGTCGATGTTGTTTGGTGTCCCGGCCAGCGGCTCCGACCACTTCCAGGTATGCAGCAGCTCCTGGAGTGTTGCGGCGCTGGCTGGGTCCTTCGCCGTCATCTGGATCTCGTACATCTTCCCGTTGCGCTGCAGGATGTAGATCAGGACGAAATTGTCGACCGAGGAAACGGTCCAGGTAGCGCTGAAGCCCCGCGCCGACGAGCCATCGATGCAGAACTGGAGCCGGTCGTCGAGGACGGTCTTGAGCTCCGACTGGGTCTTGAGCCAGGCAAGCTCATTGTCGAACAGCGGGGAGGTCGAGCTTCGGACGCCCTTCAGCTCCCAGGCGGCGATGCTCAGCGATCCATCGTTCGCCTTGACGTCGTCGACGTTGATCTTGGCGTCGTTGCCCAGGCCGGTTTCGGTGAACGTCGTCGGGCTCACCGATACGTTGGTCGGGAGCGTCACCGTGCCGCTCAGGTCTGCCATATCGGACGGATAGGAGAAGCGGTAGCCGCCGTCGTGAGCGGTCAGCTGCGACCAGCCCTGCGACAGGGCGGTGGGTGGCTGCGACTGGCAGGCTGCGGCCGCCGCTGTCGCCGTCGGTGTCACCGCCGGGGTGGGCGTCACCTGGGGAGTGGGGGTGACCTCGGGGGTCGGCGTGGCTTCGGCCGTCGGGCTGGCGGAGGGCGAGGGCGTCGTCTGG
>JALZAF010000322.1 GCA_030948505.1 Chloroflexota bacterium | reverse complement strand
GTGTGGAGGAGGTCACCCGCGCCCCGTCGGGGGAAAATGCGCCTTGACTCGACTTTGTCTCGTCGACGGCCACGGCCGTCGCCTTGGGCTTGTCGCCGCTTGACCTGGGCTCCTCGGGCTGGGCCGGGAGGGAGGTTCCGCCGATCGCGTCACTGCCGGAAGCCGTAGCGAGGGTGCCGGGAACTCCCCCCGGCCCCCCGACAGGTGGTTCGTTTACCAGCGCCGACCGGTCGATGAGCCCCAGCATGGCCTTGTCGTCCGGCGACAGGAAGCGCGACCCGAGCCAGCGGAAGATGTAGTCCACGATCGACTTGGCGATCGGGATCTCCTGGTTGCCGGTGAAGCCGCTGGGCTCGAACCGAACGTGGGCGAACTTGTTGACCAGGTCGCGCAGCGGGACGCCGTACTGGAGGGCCACCGAAACGGTGGTCGCGAAGGTGTCCATCAGGCCCGACACCGTCGAGCCCTCCTTGGCCATCTTCAGGAAGATCTCGCCCGGCTGGCCGTCGGGATAGAGGCCGACGGTGATGTAGCCCTCGTGGCCGGCGATGTCGAACTTGTGGGTGATCGCCGTGCGCTCGCTCGGCAGCCGCCGGCGGTGGGGCTTCGATGCCTCCGCCTGGGCCACGGCCAGCTGCTTTCGGAGCTGCTCGACCGCCGCCGTCTCGATGACCGCGTCCGAGTCCTTCTTCTTGCCGGTCGACAGCGGCTGGCTGCGCTTGCTGTTGTCGCGATAGATGGCGATCGCCTTGAGGCCGAGCTTCCAGCCCTCGAGGTAGACCCTCTCGATCTCGTCCGGAGTGGCGGTTTCGGGCATGTTGACGGTCTTGCTGATCGCGCCGCTGATGAACGGCTGGACGGCACCCATCATCCGGACGTGGCCCATGTAGTGGATGGACCGCTCGCCGTTGACCGGCTTGAAGGCGCAGTCGAAGACCGGCAGGTGCTCCGGCTTGAGGTGGGGGGCGCCCTCGATCGTCTCGCGCTCGTTGACGTAGGCGAGGATCTCCTCGACCTGCTCGGCGCCGTAGCCGAGCTTGCGGAGCGCCGCGGGGACGGTCTGGTTGACGATCTTGAGGAAGCCCTCGCCGACGAGCTTCTTGTACTTGATGAGGGCGATGTCCGGCTCGATGCCGGTGGTATCGCAATCCATCATGAAGGCGATCGTGCCAGTGGGCGCGAGCACGGTGACCTGGGCGTTGCGGTAGCCGTTCGCCTTGCCCAGCTCGAGCGCCTCGTCGTAGACGGTCCGGGCGGCGGCGATCATGTCGGCCGGGACGGCCCGGTCCGCCGGAATGGCGTAAGCGGCGTCGCGGTGCTTGGCGATGACCCGCAGGAACGGCGCCTCGTTCTTCTTGTGCTCCCGGAACGGGCCGCCGTGGTCGCGGGCGACGATCGAGCTCTGGCGGTAGGCCTCGCCGTGCATGATCGCGGTCAGGGCGGCGGCGTAGTTGCGGCCCTCGTCCGAGTCGTATGCCAGGCCGCGTGACATGAGCAGGGCGCCGAGGTTGGCGTAGCCCAGGCCGAGTGGCCGGAACTTGTGCGAGTTCTCCTCGATCTTCGGCGTCGGGTAGCTGGCGTTGTCGACGAGGATCTCCTGGGCCGTGATCGTCAGCCGGGCCGCGTAGCGGTAGGCCTCGACGTCGAACTCGCCGTCGTCGCGGACGAACTTCATGAGGTTCAGGCTTGCCAGGTTGCACGCAGTGTCATTCAGGAACATGTATTCGCTATTTGAGACGACGATGCTGTGGATGGAAGGCTCGTCCGACTCCGAAACGGCGAAGTTGTGGGTCCCCTCGACCTCCATGTCGTAGACCGGGACCGGGGTGCCGAGCTCGAGGTGCTGGACGGACACGACCCTGTCGTTCTCCGCCCGCGCCTCGGTCACCGACACCGACCGGGCGGAGATGGGCGCCGCCACTTCATCCCGGTAAACCTTGCGGAGGCGGGTTCCGGGCGTCAGCTGCTGGGCCTGGACGTACACGCCGGAGAAGGTCAGCCACCGATGCTCCGGAGTGCAGCGCAGGACTCGTCCACGCTCGGTCTGGATTTCCACGAGGTGCGACGCCTTGCCGGCGACCCAGACGCGGTTGACGGTCTGGAGCACGGTCCGACGGGTCTTCTTGTCGTAGGAGTAGACCTGTGGCAGCGGGACCCCCGCTCGATCCATCTCCTCGAGGCGCTGGAAGGGGATGAAGCCATCCGCCGTGTCGATGAGGGTCTCGCCGACGAAGCAGCACGGGTTGCTGGCGTAGATACGGTCCGTGTTGGCGGACGTGTGCCAGTCGTTGATGGTCGTGTCGTACTGGATCCCCGGGTCGCCGCAGACCCAGGCCGCCGCCGCCATCCGGCGGAAGAGGTCCTTGGCCTTGTATGTCTCCATCGGCTGCTTGTCGACGACGGAGTAGGTCGTCCAGTCCTTGCCGTCGACGACCGCGCGCATGAAGTCGTCCGTCACGCGAACCGAATGGTTGGCGTTCTGGAAGAAGACGGAGCCATAGGCCTCACCGGTGAACGAGGGGTCATAGCCGGCCTCGATCAGGGCCCAGGCCTTCTTCTCCTCGTTGAGCTTGGAGTCGATGAAGTCGACAATGTCCGGGTGGCCGGCGTCGAGGATGACCATCTTGGCCGCACGGCGGGTCTTGCCGCCCGACTTCACGACCCCGGCGAAGGCGTCGTAGCCCTTCATGAAGGAGACCGGGCCGGAGGCCGTGCCGCCGCCGGTCATCCTTTCCTTGGAGCTTCGGATGGTCGACAGGTTGGAGCCCGCGCCCGAACCGAACTTGAAGAGCATGGCCTCTGTTTTGGCGAGGTCCATGATCGAGGACATCGTGTCCTGCACGGAGTTGATGAAGCAGGCGCTGCACTGCGGCTTGGGCTCCACGCCGACGTTGAACCAGACCGGCGAGTTGAAGGCCATCTTCTGGTGGACCAGGAGATGGGTCAGCTCTGCCTGGAAGGCCCGCAGGTCCTCTTCCGTGGCGAAGTAGCGCTGCGTCTCCGCCCAGCCGGTGATCGTGTTGACGACCCGATCGATGAGCTGGCGGACGCTGGTCTCGCGCTCCGCCGTGCCCACGTGGCCGCGGAAGTACTTGCTGACGACGACGTTGGTGGCCAGCTGCGACCAGAACTTGGGGACCTCGACGTCCTTCTGCTCGAAGACGGTCTTGCCCGACTCGTTGCCGATGCTGGCGTTCCGGGTCTCCCACTCGATCTCGTCGTAGGGATGGACGCCCGGTCGGGTCCAGCGGCGCTCGAAGGTGAGGCCCTTGGTGCCCTTGCCGTCGAAGCTGGCCCCCCACGGGCCGCTCAGCTTCCGACCGTCCGAGCCGGACCTGGCATCCGAAGCATGGGTGCCGGTCGCCTTCCTGGTCTTTGTGTCGATGACCGGCGCGACCTCGCTGCCTCGGGCCATTCCTGCTCTCCCTCGTGTATGCGGGCCCGCGTCGTGGGCGGGGCCCCATCCTCTCACTGGTCGCTCTGGGCTCTGTAGCTGCGACCGTTGGTCCCGATGCTCGTCCGAGAGGCCGTCCGCGGCCAGTGCGGGGGCCGGGACTGGTGGTCCGGCGGCCGTCCTGGGGAGGGCGTGTCGGTCGATCGAGCGACTACGAAACCTTACGCCGCGCGGACGCGGGAGTCAAGCCCAAAACACAAGATGTTGTGGTAGAGCCCGGGGCCACGACCCTAGATGTGGTTGCTGGCCGTCCACAGGGAGGCGCCGGTTGTCCACCCGAAAGGGGCGGGTTTCCACCGTCGCGGCGGGAGTTGTGCACGTCCTGTCCACTTCCGCCGGTTGAGGTTCGGTTTGCGCGGCGTAACAGAACAGGTGTTCGGTCTGTGGGGCGCCGCGCCGCGCGGACCATGAGGCTCCGCTCCGCTCACCCCATGCCAGGCGTTCACGACACGGACATTCGGCGACCCGCTCGTGCCATATGCGCTACGAGACGAGCATCTGTCAGCGATCTCGGCCCCCAAGCGCCATGAGGTGCGCATCCCCGCTGACGAGCGTCCGCCCGGTGAACGCCTGACACAAACATGCGGCCGGGGTAGCGGAGGCGGCCGGGGTAGCGGATCTCGCCACGATCGGGGCAGCCGTGACCACCCAGCCGACGATCGCCGAGTTCAGCGACCCCAGGTTGGTCGCCATCTACGACACGATCAACCCGTACGCCGCCGACGCGCAGCCTGGCTTCTATTCACGGCTCGCCGCGGAGGTCGTCGCCGCCCGAGACTGAGATGAGGGCGGCCTGCCGAGCCCGACGTTACGTCGGCTCCTCGCGGCGGTAGGGGACGTTGACGACCACCGTCTGCCGTCGCCCCAGCAGAGCGGTGCGCAAGCGTCGCGCCGACTGGTTGTAGAGGATCCGCTCCCACCAGCTCCGAGCCACGTACTCGGGGATGACGACGAACGTGATCGGCGCCTCCTTGTCCGGCGGCCAGGCGTAATCGAGCACGTCCAGATAGGCGAGCAGCGGCCCGACGAGGGCCCGATAGGGCGACTCGACGAAGACGAGCGGGATATCCGGCAACTGGCGTTCCCATTGCTCCCGGATGCGGGCCTCCTCCTGCGGGTCGTCCGAGACGAGCACGGCCCGGACGTCCGGGGCGATCGACCGTCCGACGTTGATCGCCTGGACGACCGCGCGATTGATCCCTGGCACCGGCACGACGACCCGCTCCTCGCGGCGCGGACGGGGGATGGTGGCGTCAGGTTGGACCGCGAGCTGGGCGGCGGACGAGCGGTACTGGCGCTCGATGAACAGCATCATCGCCACCAGGAGCGGGATGAGGATGAGGACGACCCAGGCACCGAGAGCGAACTTGGCGACGACGCCAGCCTCGAACCTCATTCCGGAGCCGCCTCCAGCGGCGAACCATGCCGGACTGGCTGAGGGTGAAGGCGACGAAGACGCCGACCGTATACAGAGGAATGAGGTTGGTGACACTGCCGCCGAAAGCCACGACCAGGAGGACGGCGATCGCGGCAAGCACGATGATCCCGTAGCTGAAGGCCAGCCGGTCGCCGCGGTACTGGAAGACGCGCGGCAGGAAGCCATCCCGGGCCAGGATGCTCGACAGTCGCGGGAAGTCCGCGAACGCGGTATTGGCTGCGAGCACCAACAAGACGGCCGTGGACACCTGGACCAGGTAGTGGTACGGAGAGCCTGCGCCGACGAACGTCCGGGTCAGCTGGCTGATCACCGTCTCCTGCTCGGTCGGGTCGGGCAGGATGCCGAGCTGGCTCGCCAGGAAGCTCATGCCCAGGAAAATCGAGCCGAAGAACAGGCCCATCAGGATCAGGACCCGCTGGGCGTTGCGCGGCTCCGGCGGCTTGAACGCCGGAACGCCGTTCGACACCGCCTCCGTTCCGGTGAGCGCCACCGACCCGGACGAGAACGCGCGGAGGATGAGAAGGATCCCCAGCGGCTCGGCGTGTTGCGCGGCGAGCCACGCCGCCGGCGCGTGGTAGTCGGGCATGGTGCCGGTGAGGTAGCGGAACAGCCCGAGGCCCAGGAGGCCGAAGATCGCGACGAGGTAGACATAGGTCGGGACGCTGAAGACCGCGCCGCTCTCCCGAATGCCGCGCAGGTTGACCATCGCGATCAGGATGACCAGGGCGACGCCGACCTCTACCCGATAGGGGAACAGCTCCGGGACGATCGAGGTCAGGGCGGCCACGCCGGCAGCGATCGAGACGGCGACGGTCAGCACGTAATCGGTGAGCAGCGCGCCGGCGGCAACCAGACCGGGCCGTGTACCGAGATTGTCCTTGGCCACGATGTACGACCCGCCACCGTGGGGATAGGCCGCGACCGTCTGCTGATAGGACGTGACGACGATCGCGAGCACGATCACGATCCCGACCGTGATCGGCATCGTGAGCGCCAGCGCGCCTGCCCCGGCGAGGACGAGGACACGCATGATCTCCTCGGTCGCGTAGGCCGAGGATGAGATGTTGTCCGACGCGAAGACCGCCAGGCCGGTGAAGACGTTGAGTCGCTCGGACAACTCCTCGTGCAGCGAGATGGGGCGGCCGAACAGGACGGCGCGAGCGCGGGCGAGGCTCCGACCAAGCCGCGTGCGGGGAACCGACGCCGCTTCCTTCGCGACCAGCGTGCCCGGCCCCGCGTACCGGAAGTACGGCGAGTGGGGCCGCTCGACGCGGAGGCGGCGATCTCCCGCCTTGCGACCGTGGAGCGGACGCCGGCCGCCGATCACCGCTCGACTGGACCCGCGGCGGCGGTGCCGGCGGAGTGCTTCACCGAGCGATGATTGCGGAGCCGCTGGGTCGTCTCGTCATCGTCCCGGAAGGGGCCTTGCGCTGACGACATGGACCTCCAGGTCGGGCATCTGCTCCATGAGCCGATCCACCAGCGGGCGCTCCCGTAGGCGCTTGAGACCACCGACTTCCCGGTGCGGGAGGACCAGGTGGGTCGCCCTATTGGAGCGAGCGACCCGTTCCAGGCCCGTCGCGAGGTCCGGTGCCTCGACGCGCACGACGTCCGCACCGAGATCCGATCTCCGCTGCCTGGGACTCGGCTGCGAGCCGATCCTGGGCCAGCGCCTGACCGATCTGATCGGCTGCGGCGGAGAGTAGCCGGGTTTCTGTCCGGTCAGGCTCGCCACGGCCGGGATCGCGCAACGCCCAGATCGAACCGAATTGCCCCCTCCCCGCCTCGATCCGAATGCGATACGCATCTCGTCCGGTGCTCGAGCCAGTGCGACCTGGATGGTGAACGCGGCTCCACCGAGCCGGCGTCTCACCCGGGGTCCGCTGCAATACGTGGTGCAGCCCCGGCGCCTGGGGGGCGCGGATCCGTGCCCGTGTCGGCCGCGATGCGTTCCCGTGCATCGTCGGGACCCAGGGCCACCCAGATCCGCTCCATGGCGCTCTCCCGCCGGAGGATCCCGGCGATCTTCGGCAGCACGACCGGCGTGGATTCGCGGGTCGCAAGCTCGCGGCTGACCTGGAACAGGGCCCGCGCCTCTCGCTCCCGGGCCACCGCGATCTCGGTTCGGGCGCGCTGGAGCGCGACGAGCTGACCGACGACGATGCCGATGAACAGCAGGAGGACGAGGTTCAGCCACTCACCCGGATCGGCGACGGTGAAGGTGTAGAGCGGGAGCACGAACAGGAAGTCGTACAGCAGGAACGACGCGAGGGCCGCGACGACCGCGCCCCAGGTCCCTGCCACGAACGCGGTTGCGACGACCGCCGCGAGATACACCGCGGACGCATTGGGGACCCCGACGTAGCCCTGCAGGGCAGCGATCGCGAGCGTCGCCCCAGCGAGTGACGGAATCGCGACGGCCAGCAGCCTCGCGATGGCGCGGCCGTTGATTGGGCGCATGACACGATCGTACTGGCGTCCCGACCGGCCGGGACGGGGCCGTCGCGAAGCCGCACGAAGCGTATGGCGAGCGCAACTCGGAGCCGAGGCCGCGCCGGCGCGGCCCGCCGCCCAATCG
>JALZAF010000308.1 GCA_030948505.1 Chloroflexota bacterium | reverse complement strand
CCCCCTGGCCGCCACCCCTGGCCGCCCCCTGGCCGCCCCCTGGCCGCCCCCTGGCCGCCACCCCTGGCCGCCACCCCTGGCCGCCCCCTGGCCGCCACCCCTGGCCGCCGGTTCGCGCTCGATTCCGACCGCTCTGCGGCCAGTTATTGATGGGGCCCGATGTGCGCCACCGAAATAACCTTAGACGGCCGATCGCCACGCTCAGCGCGGCCCTCGGAACCCGGCGCGCCGCCAGGCCGCCGTCCGCCTGGTGGGTATGTGGCCGGTTTGGGCGGGCGCTGCGGGCAGTCCTACCTCAAAACCGTCGCTTACCCATGGGGTGCATGTTCGTCAGGGAAATTGGCCCCGCCGGCACGATCGCCACGCTCAGGGCGGCCCTGGCAAACCGTCGCTCATGCACCGGGTGGGTAGGTGACGGTTTCGAGCCGACGAACATGCACCGGGCGAATAGACGACGGTTTGGGGTGCGTTTGGAGCGGCCGATGGGCGCCGATGGTCGGCGTTTGAGGCGTCCGCGGTGCTAGGCGGAGCTAGGCCGCGCTGACGTCCGCCCCCGGCGGTTCGGGTGCCGGCTCCGTTGTGCCCACTCCATGCCCGCCGAGGCGCTTGACGCGGTAGAGGCGGCGGTCGGCGGCGTCGATGAGCTCCGTGCCGGTTCGGCCGTCGCGGGGGTGGGTGGCGACACCCACGGACACCACGATCGGCACCGGGCCGCGCGACTCGATCTGGAACGGCTGCTCGAGGAAGGCCGACAGGATCCGTTCGGCCGCGCTGCGTGCCGCCTCCGGGTCCGCGTCGGGCAGGATGATGGCGAACTCGTCGCCGCCGTAGCGAGCGGCCACGTCGGAGGCTCGCAGGGTCGAGCGGATTCGCTCCGCGGTCCAGACCAGCACACGGTCACCGAACAGGTGGCCGAACGTGTCGTTGACCAGCTTGAAGTCGTCCAGGTCGAGCATCAGGACGCCGAGCGGGCGGCGCGACCGCTGGGCCCGCACGACCTCCTCGCCCAGTCGCTCGTGCAGGTAGCGGTGGTTGTAGAAGCCCGTCAGCGGGTCGCGGTCCGCGAGGTTGCGCGCGTCCTCGTACAGGCGGGCGGTCTCGAGGGCCATGGCGGCCTCATTGGCCATCGTCCGGGCCAGCGCCAGGCGCGACTCATCGACCGGGATCGGCCCAGCGGACAGCAGCTCGACCAGGCCGATCGACTGGCCCTTCGCGACCAGCGGAATCATCACCACCATCCGCTTGCCGAGCCTGGTCAGGAGCGCCACCTCGGCCGGGTCGGCCGCAGGGTCCTGCGCGTCCACGATGGCCGTGAACTGCCGATCCAGGACCCGCAGCGTCTCCGGATAGCCCCCGATGTCGAAGGACGGCTCCATCTCCTTGATTCCATCCGGCGGGAAATAGCCCATGGTCAGGACCCGGTTACCGATGCGATCCCAGTAGCTGATCACGCACTCCTCGACGCCCATCGCCCCGGCGATGTGCTGGGCGATGAGGTTGGCCACCTGGCGCGGGTCCAGGCTGCCGGACAACGCGCTGCTCATCTCGACCAGGCGCTGCAGCTCACCGGCGAAGCCCTGGCTCTGGGCAAGCAGACGCGCCGACTCCAGGGCCGTGGCGCCCTGGTCGGCGAGGATCATCAGCAGCTGCTTGTCCTCGACCGTGAACTGCCGCAGCCCCAGCTTGGACAGGGTGATGACGCCCACAACTTCCTCGTCGTAGGACATCGGCACGATGAGCATCGATTCGTCGATGTCGTCGGTGCCCGGGATGGTCGCCCCGCGCGGGTCGGCGTTGGCGTCGTCGATGAGGAGAGGTACGCCATGCTCGGCAACCCAGCCCGTGAAGCCCACGCCCAGGGTGGTTCGGAGCAGCTCGAAGTCGACCTTCTCGTACTCGCCGACCCTGCCCTCGAAGGCGATGGGAACGACGTTTCCGCTCGCTTCGACCTGATACACCCGGGCGTTGTGGTAGGAGAGGATGCGGCGGGTCTCCTCGACGATCGCCCGGCCCACCGATTCGACCGTCTTGGCCCGGTTCATCCGGGCCGAGGCGACCTGCAGCGCGGCGAACTGGGCGGCCCGCGTTTCGGCCTTCTCGAACAGGTCCGCGTTGTGCAACGCGACCGCCGCGTGGGTGGCGAGGCCGGCGGTGAACTCGATGTCGTCGTTCGTCCACTGGCGAGGCTTGAACGAGACGCACGAGAGGGCCCCGATGACCCGATCGTGATGGCTGAGCGGGACGATCAGGTCGCCGGCGAACTGGACGTCGGAGGCGTAGCGCTCATAGCCGGGCAGCCCGGCCCGGCGGGCGTCCTCGATGGCCACCGGGCGGCCGGTCCGGATGACCTCGGCGAACCAGGGCTCGCTCTCGCGAAAGGCCGGCAGGTGGGCGGCGACGTCGTCGGTGATACCGGTCCAGGCCACGACCTCGAGGACACCCTCCCTGACGACCCGGAGCGTCGTGGCATCTGCCTGCAGGATGCGGTTGGCCTCATCGACGATCGTGCGGAAGATCTCGCGCCGGTCGAGCGTCCGGGCCAGCCGCTGGGCGATGCCGAGCAGGATCTCGACCCGTTCGGCCAGGATCGCCTCGCGCTGAGCCACGCCCGCGCCGCCAAAGGCGGCACGGAACCTCGAAGCGAATCCCGCGGCCGGCGCCGCTCCCCGGGCAGCCGCCGGCCATCTGGGCTGTCCGGGTGGTGGGGCGCCCGGACCTGGACGCACGCTCATGCGCCCGGATCGTCCCACCGGCCGCGCCACTACCGCCTGACCCCAAGGTACCTGCCCCCCGCCCCCGAAGGTCGCCGCGGGGGCTCGTCCAGATCCGTTGACCCGGCGCGAGGCGGCCGACTACACTCGCCTTCGGTTCACCTCGCGCGCCCGCAACCCACCGCACCTCGCGTCACGCGCCCGGCGACCCGCCCAAATCAGCCCTGGAGGACCTCTCTCCACGTGGAGAATGGACCCAGTACCCGTGGCGTCGTGACGGACGCCAGAGCCACGGTCCGCCCCGAACCCGCGCGGTGACCCGCGGAGCCCGCCAGCCGGGCCCGTAAGCCACCTCCGGCGGGACGGCCCGCCCGCGAGGTGGCAGATGCTCTACCTGAGCCAGGCGATCGGCCGGCCCGTGCTCGACGGGAACGGCGAGCAGATCGGCAAGGTCGCAGACCTCATCGTCGCTGTCGGTGACCGCTACCCGCCGGTGACCGGCATCGTCGCGCTGACGGACAAGCGCGAGATCTTCATCCCGTGGGGGTCCATCGAGCGCGTCGCCGGGGACGGCGCCCGGCTGCGCAGCCTGACCCTCGACTTCCAGCGCTTCCGCCAGCGCCCCAACGAGATCCGCCTCAAGGCCGATCTCATGGACAAGCAGATCGTGGACATCGACGGCCGCAAGGTCGTGCGGGTCAACGACCTGCGGCTGGACGAGATCGAAGGCCGGCTGCACCTGGTGGCCGTCGACGTGGGCGCCACGGGGCTCGTGCGCCGCCTCGGGATCGAAGGCCCGTTCGCGGTAGTGGCCCGCAACCTGGGCCGGCCCGTGCCAGAGCGATACATCGACTGGGAGGACGTCGACCCGGTCGAGACGTCGATCGCCTCGATCAAGCTGCGTGTCCCTCACGGCGGCCTGGCCGAGCTGCACCCGGCGGACCTGGCCTCGATCATCGACCAGCTCGCGCCCCGCGACCGGGCCGGCGTGCTGGCCTCGCTGGGCGACGAGGCCGTGGCCGATGCGATCGAGGAGATGGAGCCCGACACCCAGGTCGAGGTGCTCGAGGACCTCGAGCCGGCGCGGGCCGCCGACATCCTCGAGGAGATGTCGCCCGACGACGCCGCCGACCTCGTGGCCGATCTGTCCGACGAGGCGCGGGCGGAGATCCTGGCCCTCATGGAGCGGGAGGAGGCGGCCGAAGTCCAGGAGCTGCTGGGCTACCCCGAGGAGTCCGCCGGCGGCATCATGACCACCGAGTTCGTGACCGTGCCGGCCACCCTCAGCGCCGCCCGCACAATCGACCGGCTGCGGGAGCTCGAACCCGACGCCGAGACCATCTACTACGTCTACGTCACCGACGACGACGGCCGGCTGGTCGGCGTGCTCTCACTGCGCGACCTCATCGTGGCCCCGCCGGACACCCCGATCTCCGCGGTCATGATCCCCGAGCCGGTGGCCGTGGGCGTGCTATCCGACCAGGACGAGGTCGCCCAGGTCGTGGCCCGCTACAACCTGCTGGCCGTGCCGGTGGTCGACGCAGACGGGCGCCTCGCCGGCATCGTTACCGTCGACGACGCGATGGACTCGATCCTGCCGACGGCCTGGAAGAAGCGATTGCCGCGGCTGTTCGCCGGCGGCCAGGGCCGACGCGGCTAAGGGTCCATGCCGGAGCGGCCGTCGGTTGGTAATGCCGCGCGGGAGGTGGTGGGTCGCGCCCGCCGCCGCCGTCGTGCCGCGCCCCCGCCCAGGGTCGGCCTTCGCGGCCGCATCGTGGGCCGCGTCGCGACGCGCCAGTTCCTGCGCCTGCGTGGCCGGTTCCGCGGCCGGCGTGGGCTGCTCGCGTTCCTTGCCGTCATGGGGCCGGGCCTCATCGCCGGCATCGCCGGCAACGACGCCGGTGGGATCACGACATACAGCATCCTGGGCGCGAAGACCGGGCTGTCGCTGCTGTGGCTGTTCCCGATCACGATCGTCATCCTGGCCGTCGTCCAGGAGATGGCCGCCCGGCTGGGCGTGGTTACCGGGCAGGGGCTGTCCGACCTGATCCGCGACCGGTTCGGCGTTCGCTGGACGGTCTTCGCGATGGTCGTGCTGCTCGTTGCCAACGTGGCCAACACGGTGGCCGAATTCTCCGGGGCGGCGGCCGCGCTGGAGATCTTCGGCATCCCCCGCTGGCTGACGGTCCCGGTCGTGGCCGCCGTGATCTGGGCGCTCGTCATCTACGCCAGCTACAAGACCATCGAGCGAGTCTTCCTGTCGGTCAGCTTGGTCTTCCTGGCTTATGTCGTGTCCGCCTTCCAGTCCCATCCCGACTGGAGCGCCGTTGCTCGCGGGCTGGTGACGCCGACCCTGGCCCTCGATCCGGTGACCCTGCTGCTGGTCGTGGCGGTGGTGGGCACGACCATCACGCCCTACATGCAGTTCTACCTGCAGAGCGCCGTCGCGGAGAAGGGCATCGACGAGGAGGAGCTCGTCCTCGAGCGGGCCGACGCTATCGGTGGCGCGATCTGGACCAACGTCATCGCCGTGTTCATCGTCATCGCCACGGCGACCACGATCCACGCCGCCGGCGTGACGATCAATTCGGCCGCCGACGCCGCCAAGGCGTTCGAGCCGGTCGCGGGCCAGCTGGCCACCGCCCTGTTCGCGGTGGGGCTTTTCGGGGCCTCCGTGCTGGCGGCCACGATCATGCCGATCTCGACCGCCTACGTGATCTGCGAGGCCTTCGGCTGGGAGAGCGGGGTCGACAAGCGGTTCGGCGACGCGCCCAGCTTCTTCTTCATCTACACCTTTGTGCTGGTGCTGGGAGCGGCGGTCGTCTTGATCCCGGGCCTGGACCTGTTGCCGGCGATCGTCGCATCGCAGAACCTGCAGGGCCTGCTGCTGCCGATCGTGCTGGTCTTCATGGTCGTGCTGGTCAACGACGAGCGGCTCATGGGTCGCCACCGCAATGGGCGGCTGGCCAACATCGTGACGTGGGCCGCTGTGGGGCTGGTCATCGTGCTGGACGTGGTGCTGCTGGGGGTGACGGCGCTGGGCGCGGTCGGGGTGAAGGTGGCCCAGGGATAAAGGACCGGCTGGCTCAACCTCGCGGTCGACGCACCGATCGTTGAACTTTTCGAGTCAACCGGAGAACGAGGTCGACAACCCTGTCCACGGGACGCGATCCCTTCGGCGTTACGTCCACCAGGTGATAGTCGCGATCCGCCGGGAAGATGATGCTTGAGGAGCCTGGGCGATAGAACGTGACCGTCATGCTGCGGCGAGACCGATCGACATCTGGCCTCACGGCGGGCACCGAGTGCCATGAGTTGTCCGAACGAACGAGAACGGCAGACGACCCCACCAGCGGCAAGATCTCCTTGGCGAAATCCGCATCATCCGAGGACCGCAGGATCCGCAGGCACCCGCCGTCCTCGCGGTCCCACGAATCGTTGAAGTACAGGACGTGAGTGACGACCTTGTCGGGAAGGTCGGGGTGCGGATCCAGCAAAGAGCGGGGACCGTAGTGGAACAGGTTGACCTCGACCGGAAGGTCCTGGAGGTCGAGGCCGACGAGGGTACCTAACGCCCGCCGGTAGGCCGCCGAGCCCAGGTCCGCCCCAAGCGCGCGCCACTCCGGTGAGAGTCTTTCGGGAAATCGCACTTCGCTCGTCCCGAAGCGTATGAAGGGCCGGGCGTCATATCGATACACCTTCTCGTCGCGGCCATTCACGACCCGGTAGTGATCAGTTGGGAAGTTTGCGGCCAAGGCGGCAGCATCGTTCGGGCGGAACAGTCCATCGACGACGGCGTGAGAAAACGGAACCTGCTCGAGACGCGAACGGGACACCGCGTCGAGTTGCAACACACCTCTATCCACGCCGGCGAGTGTACTCAAGTCGCGGCAGGCGTCGACGGGCGGCACTGATCAGGTCACGCAAATCCTCTGAGCTTGACCGCTGCTCGAGCGTCCCCGGGAGCCGCTCCCAGAAATCGACCAGAAGAGGTCTCCAGCTCTTCGGCTGTCGCGGGACAGCGGCCGCGGCACGGGCGAGGCTCGCGACCGTGTCCCAGTGTCGCGCCAACCGCACATGCCTGTCCGCCAGCTGTGCCTCATCGGGTACCCCCAGGTCGATCACGCTGTTCAGGCTCTCCCAAGCCCGGCGGTCGAAGTGGCGAACACCACCCAAGCCTTCGAGCATCCGGTATTTCCGCCTTGCGGTCGATGTCGGGCGCAACGCAGGACGACCCAGAGAAAGCGCGGCGATTGTCAGGTGCAGGCTCGTTCCCAAGACACCGCTCGAGTGGGCGATCAGCGCCAACAATTGGTATGGATCGAGAGGAGGACAGAAGGTGGTCTGCGAAGGCAGGTCCCTTGGCGAGCGGGCAAGGTCGCCATTGACGGGACCCACGGGCGTGAGGACCAGGTCCCACGGGCGGAGGTTGGCCGACGCACGGGGAAGCCAGCTGCGCCATTCCGGTCGGCTCTGGACGACCAGATAGCCTGCAGAGTCCGGCCGGGTCGCACCGGGCTGGTCGAATGGAACGCCCCGCGAGGCTGGGTCGTCGGCCAGCATCGTTGCGGCATTGAACCCCGTGTCCGGGGTGACCTCAACCAGGGCATCGGGAACGACCTGGGAGAGGAGCTCTCGAGAGGCGGCATCGCGGACGCTCACGTAGGAGCTGACCGCAACGCTCGCACGCACGAGGGGCAACGCCCAGGGCGGAAACTGAGCTGGAATGCCCGGCGCATTCCAAGCCACGGGAACTCCCGCCGCGTGCGCCATAAAGATGGGCGAAAGCCAGAAACCGGTGGGGTGGTGTATCCGGGCTGAACTCGGGCGATAGCCCGGCGCCACACGACGATCGAATCGAATGATGTCCCCGCCACCGACGAGCAGGAGATCCAGCGAGGGAAGCTCTGTGGGCAATCGCTCGAGCGGCGTAACATCGAAGGGCCATGGGGGAGCCGACCGGGCGTGGTACGAGTAGGGGCGTATCTCGACCGGGCCCAGCCTGCGGGCTAGCTCGTGTCGGGCGAGGAGAGGGAACAGAAGATCCCCGAAGTTCTCGACGTCGAACCCGCCGACCATGCCGATACGGAGCGTCTTCAAACCCTCCCTACTACAGTCGTGTCAACGAGGCCGTCCTCGTCGGTCGTCGAAGTACTGCTCTCGACGCACAACGGGGAGCGCTACGTCGGGATGCAGCTCGCCAGCCTCCTGAGCCAGACATACTCGAACATCCGAGTACAGGTGCGCGACGACGGATCGACCGACGGGACGGTAGAGATCGTCCGTGCGATCGCGTCCAATGACGCGCGCCTGCGGCTCTCGGAAGGTCCTCGGCTGGGCCCGGCAAAGAGCTTCATGACCCTCCTGGCGGCCGGCAGCGAAGATGCCCGTTGGTTTGCATTCTGCGATCAGGACGACGTCTGGCTTCCAGACAAGCTGTCCAGAGCCGTGGCCGCTCTCGAGGTTTTCGACAGTCGGCCCGCCCTCTATGGGGCAGCGATGCTGCACGTAAGCGACGAGCTCCATCCGGTGGCAACCAGTGGGTCACCACGCAGCGCCCGTTTCCACAACGCTTTGGTGCAGACGGCCTTCGCTGGCTGCACGATGGTCATCAATCAGCCGGCAAGAACGCTGTGCCTCGAGGGCTTGCCGTATTACCCTCCGATGCACGATTCGTGGATCTATCTCGTGGTCTCGGCATTTGGCACGGTGATCTACGACGACGCGATCACCATGCTTCACCGTCTTCACGCGCAGAACGTGAGTTCGGCGCTAATCCGGCGCCACTGGCCGCGACGCATCGCGGCTCACTTGACGCGCCCCCGACGGCTCCGCCGGTCCGTGATGGTCGCCAAGTTCTACGAGGCGCTCGGCGCACAACTCGATGAAGACAAGAGAACCACGGTGGAACTGCTCCTCGCCCAGCACAAAGCCTCTTGGCCGTCACGGGCTCGCTACGTCGCCCGAAGTCCAGTATTTCGGCAGCCAGCCCTCGACAACGCCATCTTCCGGGTGCTCTTCACGCTAGGGCGCTTCTGACGACTTAATGGCTGTGGGGCACGGTCGCGGCCGAGACGGCCGCTTCGGAATCACGGACGCGGTCGACCGGAAAGCCGCGGGCCTGCCAAGCGGGGACGCCGTCGGCGACCGACCAGACGTCGGAAAAACCCGCCCGCCGCAGCAGCGACGCAGCGATGCTCGAGCGGAAGCCAGACGCACAGATCGTGGCAATCGGGCGGTCGCGGGGCAAGTCCCGGAGGCGCGACTGCAGGTCGCCGCCTCGGATGTGTATGGATCCTGGTACGTGCCCGGTCGCGAACTCACTTGCCTGGCGCACGTCGATTACAAGAGGAGCCTCCGGACCTTCAGCCGCGAGCCGCCCGGCGAGCTCATCAACCGTCAGGCGTCTGCCCGACGCCAATGGCAGGCCAGCCTCGCGCCAAGCCTCGATACCGCCGACGAGGTAGCCGATCACCTGCTCGTAGCCGATCCGCAGGGCCTGGCGGATCAGGTCGTCCCAGTCGGCCGGATCGTCGAGCAGCAGAATCAGCGGCCGGTCGGCATCGACCACCCAGCCCAGCCAGGTCCCGAAAGACGAGTCGGCAGGGATCGAGACCGACCCGGGGATGTGCGCCTCGGCATGGGCGAAGGGCTGGCGAGAATCGATCAGGAGGGCGTCCCCGGCGAGCGCGTCGCGCACCTCCTCCACGCTGACCGCACGGGCCTCTGGAACGCCGCCTCCCAGGAGCGCAGGCCCGGCCTGATTGAGGGGACGCATTCGGGCGAAGTAGTGCGGAAACGCCGGTTGGTCGCGGAGGAGCACGCGGACGAACTCGTCCACCTCTGTTGACTGAATCATCGGGTTGTAGCGCCGTTCGAACCCGATGGTCGAGTGCGGCGTCGACGCGATACCTGTCGAGCAGAGCGAGCCGGCGCCGTGCGTCGGATAGACGGATACGAAGTCCTCGTGCGGCAAGATGACCTCGTGGAGCGAGCGGAACATCGCTCGCGCGTACGGGACTGCGGTGTCCACACCAAGCAGGTCCGTGCGCCCGACCGCGCCAACGAGGAGCGAGCCGCCGGTGAACAGGAGGAGCGGCTCCTCAGCCCGGGACGTGTCGGCCACGGCGTAGCTCACGTGCTCCGGCGTGTGGCCCGGCGTCTCGAGAACCTTGAACCGCAGCCCTCCCAAGTCGACGGTGTCGCCGTGACGGACACCCCGGTGGTCGTACGCGAGGCCCGCTCCCGCACCGATAACGTGGGTGGCTCCGGTCAGGGCGGCCAGCTCGCGCCCTCCGGAGACGTAGTCGTTGTGGAGGTGCGTCTCGATCACATGGGTGATCAGGACACCGTCGGCGGTCGCGGCGGCAAGGTACGCATCGACGTCACGTCGCGGGTCCACCACGGCTGCCGTGCCCGAGGCGTCGTCAGCGATAAGGGTGGAAAGGTGACCCAGACCCGGTAAGTCGAACTGACGAATTCGCACCGGCCGAGCCTACCATCAGCCTACCCGCCAGCGGACCGCCCTGAGCCAGGCTGACGGGCCAGCAAACGACTCACCAGACGGAGGAGATCGCCCATTGGCCCCGGGTAACCTTGGGTCGTGGGCGACGTCAAGCTCGGGAGTCTCCAGCGGGACTGGGAGGAGCTCGGCTCCATTGATCCCCTCTGGGCCATCCTGGCTCACCGCGGCCGACAGTACGGTGGATGGGGCCTCGGGGAGTTCATGGCGACTGGCGTGCGCAACGTCGAGAACCTGATGGCGCGCGCCGAGTCACTCGGCCTTCCGCTCAGACGCGACCGGGCGCTCGACTTCGGATGCGGGATCGGACGACTGACGCGCCCGCTCGCCTTCTGGTTCGGCGAGGCCGTCGGGGTCGACATCTCGGCGCCTATGATCGAGCAGGCCATGCTCGTCAACGCCGGCGTGAGGAACTGCTCGTTTGTACATAACACTCGGCCGGATCTGTCGATCCTGGATGACGCCTCATTCGATCTCGCGTACAGCCACATCGTTCTGATGCACCTGCCGAATCAGGCGGTCGCAGAGAGCTATATCCGGGAGCTCATTCGCGTCCTACGACCTGGCGGCTTGCTCGTGTTCCAGATACCGGCCCGGATCCCGCTCCGACGGAGGCTTCAGCCAAGGCGACGCGTGTATGCCGCCCTTCGGGTGATCGGTCTCAGCTCCCTTCCGCTCTACCGCCGCTTCGGACTCCATCCGATTCGAACGATCGATCTGCCCGAAGACCGAGCGGTTCACACCATCATCGGCGCGGGGGGCCAGGTTCTCGCGATCGACCGCAGCCACCTCGACCAACTCGCCATCGACGATCGAACCTATTACGTCGGCCGCGGAGGGTAGCCGCTCACAAGAGTTCCTCCGAGCGCACCGTTCCGATGACCCGTGCGGGGTTGCCGGCAACGATCGAGCCCTCAGATACGTCCCTTGTAACCACCGAGCCAGCTCCGACCAAGGCGTTGGCGCCGATGGTCACCCCCGGCAGCAGCACGCTGCCGCCGCCCACGCGGGCGGCCCGAAGGATGCGCGGTGCGTCGCGGACGAAGGTCAGTCCGGGCCGGCGGTGGATGATCCGCTTGTCATTCATGGTGATGATGCGCGGCCCACAGAACACGTCGTCTTCGATGACGACCCCACGGGTGATGTAGCAGCCGCTCTGAAGGGAGACGTGATTGCCAATCGTTACGTCGCCCTCGATGTCGACGTATGAGCCTATGGTGCAGAGCGCGCCGATCACGGTGTCGCTGCGAATCATCACGTAGTTCCCGAGCCGCGTGCCATCGCCGATCCTGACGTCCGGGAAGATGGTGTTGAACTGACCCAGGACCTGCACCTGTACCGGCATTCTCAACCTTCGTTGCGTCGCTGATCACGGTCGCGAGCATGTGGAACCAAGCTGCGGCCCGTTGCGGAGTCGCCTCCCCCGCCTTGTATCGTACCCGCGTGTGGGGCACGGAAGAGCGGTCGGTCAAACCGCCGCAGGAAGCCGCGCCCGGAGCGCTCTCACGAACCTGAAGATCGTGCTGGCTGCTCCCTGCGCCGTCCAGGGTGGCGGCGAGGTCATCGTAGGTGCGCTCGCTCGAGGCTTGACCCTGTCAGGCGCCCACGTTTCGGTCATCTGTGGATCGCGCTCTGCCTCCATCGACCTGGGTTCGCAGCGCGCCATCTTCAGCCGCATGTCGATCGCAGGATTCCCGATCGACGTGGCGCGCTTCGCACGTTTGCTTGCTCGCCTTGACCCAGACGTCGTCCATGTGCACGACGAGCGATCGATGCTCGTCGCGGCTGCCGCGGCGAGGCTCCGGCCTGTTCCCGCGCTCGTGCGCACCTATCACGCACTATCCAGGGCGCGGGCGGCTGGCCGAGGCCGAGCGGGGCGCACGGCCCTGGCACTCAGCGACAAGGTCGCAGGGTTTGTGGCCCGGCGCTACCTCGACCACGGCGTGGCCTTCACCGAGGCAGGGTGCTCCGATGTGGTGCGCCGCTACGGACTTCGGGAGGATAGGGTGAGTGCGATCCCGAACGGGGTCGATACAGATCGCTTCAAACCACTGATCTCGAATGTCGTTAGGGATCGCTTCCGCGACGAGCTCGGCTTTGGTCCCGCCGACGTCCTTGTCGGAGCGGTCGGACGTCTGGTCGCCGTCAAGGGCCACCGTGTGCTCATCGACGCCTTCGAGCTCGTCGCCCGCGAGGAGCCAAGCGCGGCTTTGATGCTCGTCGGGGATGGGCCGCTTCGCGACGAGCTGAAGGCAGCCGTGCGCGCGTCGGGCGCCGTCGATCGGATTCGTCTCGTCGGAGAGCGACCTATCGACGCGACCTTCTACGGCGGCCTGGACCTCTTCGCATACCCCTCGATCGCTGGCGCCTACGGTTTGGTCGTGCTCGAGGCGATGGCGTGCGGCGTACCGGTCGTCGCATCGCGGCTCCAGGGCACAGATGAGCTCATCGCGGAAGGCGAGAATGGTCTCCTTGTGAATCCGGCTGATCCCGCGGCCCTGGCGACCACGCTTCTGCGCCTCGTAAGGTCGGCGGCGGACCGGCGGCGGCTGGGCGATCGGGCGCGTCGTGACGCGATGCAATACTCCGATACAGCCATGGTGCAGCGTTACGAAGCGCTCTACCGCTCGCTTCTCTCGGGCGAGCAAAGCCCGTCCGCTGAGGCGCCAGCGGACTAGGGCCGTGCTAGACTCCGCCCGGTTCAGAGGGATCGCCGGCGTGCGCCAGGGGCACGCCGGATGACGCGTTGTGGGAGGTTCATACGTGGCCCAGCGCATCCTGGTCCTGGGTGGCGACGGCTACCTGGGCTGGCCGTCGGCCATGGCCTTCTCCCGCCAGGGGCACCGGGTCGCGGTCGTGGACAACTTCGCCAAGCGAGGCTGGGAGGCGGAGCTGGGCGTCCGGCCGCTCTTCCCGATCCCGACCCTCCAGGAGCGCCTCCGGGCCTGGCGCGAGGTTTCGGAGAACGAGATCCAGCTCCACGTCGGCGACCTGACCGACTACGCCTTCGTCGAGAGCGTGATCGGCGACTACAAGCCGGACACGATCGTCCATTACGGCGAGCAGCCGTCCGCTCCGTACTCGATGATCGACGCCCGCCACGCCACCTTCACCCAGGCCAACAACGTGGTCGGCAACCTCAATGTCCTGTTCGCGATGCGGGATCGCTCGCCCCAGAGCCACCTGGTCAAGCTCGGGACGATGGGCGAGTACGGCACGCCGGACATCGATATCGAGGAGGGCTACCTGACGGTCGACCACAAGGGCCGCCAGCACACCTTCCTCTACCCCAAGACCCCCGGCTCGATCTACCACCTGTCGAAGGTCCACGACAGCCACAACATCCACTTCGCGACCCGCATCTGGGGCCTCCGGGCGACCGACCTCAACCAGGGCGTCGTCTACGGCCTGGAGACCGACGAGTCTGGCCTCGACTCTCGCCTGGCCACGAGCTTCCACTACGACGAGGTCTTCGGCACGGCTCTCAACCGGTTCTGTGTCCAAGCCGCCATCAGTCACCCGCTGACGGTCTACGGCAAGGGCGGCCAGACGCGCGGCTACCTCAACATCCGCGACACGATCCAGTGCGTCGCCCTGGCCGCTGCGAACCCGGCGGCTGCCGGCGAGCTGCGCGTGTACAACCAGTTCACGGAGCAGTTCACGGTGCTCGAGCTGGCCGAGCGGGTCCAGGCGGCGGCGAAGAAGCTTGGCTGGAAGGTCACCATCGAGCACACGGAGAACCCCCGCAAGGAAGCCGAGCAGCACTACTACAACGCGCAGCACTCAAAGCTCCTCGAGCTGGGCCTCGAGCCACGCCTGCTCGACGAGGAGCTCATCGACACGATGCTCGTGAAGATTGCGGGCCAGCGCGACCTGGTCGACCGGACGACGCTCGTGCAGAACGTGCGCTGGGCGCCGGGCGCCGAACGGGCCACCACGCGAGCAACGACGCGGGCCTCCACGCGGGCCTGAGCGGGACCCCGGACACCAATCCAACCTTCGCCTGGTGAAGCGCCTCGTCCTCATCACGGGCGGCGCGGGGTTCATCGGTTCTTCCCTCGCCCGCCTGCTGGTCGAGACCGGCGACCGCGTTCGGGTGCTGGACGACCTGTCGATCGGCCAGCGTGCTTACCTGGACGGCGTTCCGCACGAGCTCCTCGTGGCGCCCCTGGCGGATGAGGCCGCCGTCAGCGGCGCCGTCAAAGGCGTCGACGCGGTTATCCACCTGGCAGCTCGGGCCGGAATCCCGGATTCGGTGGCCGATCCGCTGGGCACGTTCGCCGTCAACGTGAGCCAGCTGCTGGGCGTTCTCGATGCGGCCCGGCGAGCCGGCGTGCCCCGCTTCGTGTTCGCTTCTTCGAACGCCGCGGCCGGCGACCACGAGCCGCCAGCCGACGAGACCGATCTCCCCCACCCGGTGTCGCCGTACGGGGCCTCGAAGCTCGCCGGCGAGGCCTATTGCCAAGCTTATGCCGCCACCTACGGCATGGCCGCCTGCGCACTCCGCTTCTCGAATGCTTATGGACCGCGCTCGCTGCACAAGAAGAGCGTCGTGGCCGCCTGGCTGCGAGCCGCACTGGCTGGGCAGCCGATCACGATTCACGGCGACGGGGAGCAGACCCGCGATTTCGTCTACGCCGACGACCTGGCGGGCGCGGTGATCAAGGCGCTCGATGCCCCCGAAAGCGCCGTCGCTGGCGAGCTGTTCCAGGTGGGGACCGGCCGCGAGACGACCATCAACCAGCTCGCGGCGGCCGTCGAGCGGGCGGTGGGCCGTCCGCTGGACATTCGGCGGGCGGATGCGAGACAAGGTGACGTCCGGCGCAATGTGGCCCGTGTCGACAAGGCGGCCGACCGCCTGGGCTATCGCGCAGCCGCGAGCCTGGACGATGGGCTCGCCCGGACCGCACGCTGGTTCGAGACCGCCATCCGCGACCCGCAGCTCGCCGGCGTGACGCCGCACGCGACGTCCGGGTCCGACTAGGGATGGCCGACCGCCCGGTCGCCAGTCCCCTTCTCCGCGACGCCCTCATCACCATCGCCACCCGATTCGGCCTGGCCGTCCTCATCTTCGGGACGGACATCGTCCTCGCCCGTCTGCTGGGGCCCGCGGCGAAGGGCCGCTTCGCGCTCGTCCTTCTCTACTCCCAGCTGGCTGCACTCGTCGTTGGATGGGGGATGGACCAGGCCCTGGCCGTGATCGCGGGCCGCGATTCCGAGTCGGCCAGGAAGGGCTTCGCCAATGCCGTCGTGTGGACACTCGTCGTTGGTGGTTTCGCTGTTGTGCTGTCTGGCTGGCTGTACGGCCTGCCGACCGAGACCAGACCGCAAGGGCCGCTGGCCAGCCTAATCCCCAACCTGTCGGCCGCGCAGTTCGTGTACTCGGCGCTGGCGTTGCCGGGCGAGCTGTTCTTCGCGATTGGGCTGTACGCGCTGCTCGGCCGGAAACGAGTCGTGGCCTACAGCGTCATCCGGGTCCTCCGGCGCGGGATTCTGGTCGTACTCGTCGTGGCCACAGCGGCCGTGGCTCGCCTGTCCCTGGATGCGGCGTTGTTGCTCAATCTCATCTCCCTGCTCGCCGTGGCCGCCGCGATCTGCTGGGTGGCAATCCAGGACGGCACCTTCTCCCTTCGGCCGTCCGCGCCGGTGTTAGCCGAGGAGCTGCAATTCGGTAGCCGGGCCATTGTCGGAACCATCGCCGAACGGCTGCAATTCCGCGCAGATGCGTTCCTCATCAACGCCATCGTGGGTGTTCGGGCGACGGGGATCTATTCAGTGACGAGCGGGCTCGCGGAAACGCTGTGGTACGTCCCGAACGCCCTCGGCGTGGTCATGTTCAGCCGCGCGGTCGACCCGCGCGCCGACGCGGCCAGGATCGCCAGCGTATTGACCCGGACCACCATCGCGGTCGCCTTCGTTACTGCGGTGCCGGCGTTCATCCTGGGTCCACGCCTCGTCCGGCTCGTTTACGGATCCGAGTTCGCCGATGCGGGCGTCGCGTTGCGGCTCATCCTCCCGGGCGTCGTCGCGTACAGCGTCGTGGCGATCCTGTCGCGCTACATCGTGGGCCAGGGCCGCCCGGGTGTTGGCACGCTGGTCCTGCTGGCCGGGCTGGCGGCAAACATCGTCTTCAACCTCGTCCTCATCCCCCGCTACGGGATCCTGGGCGCGGCAGCGGCATCGTCAATCTCGTACGGCGTCACCGCTCTTCTCACACTGGCGGTCTTCCGCTCGCTATCCGGGCGCGGTTGGGTGGAGACGCTCGTCATTCGACGGTCAGATATCCGGGCGGTGGGGCGTACGTTCGCGGCCGTGGCGGATCGTCTGCGCGGGCGGCGTATCGGGCCGCTCATCGGACTTCGAGGGGGGAAGGCAGCAGCGGAGATCGTCATCGGCGAGCGTGAACCCGGCGAGGAGCCCTAACACGAATGGGCATCCGAGTGGCCGTCATCGACGACAACCCCCACGTCCGGTGGCGGGGGCGGGTCTACCCCGAGAACGCGACCTTTGGCCGCTTCCTCACGGCTTTTCTCGACCTGCCGGGGGCGCCCGTCGCCTCGATCGCTCACCTCATCCCCGTGCGCAATCTTCCCGCGGATGCTCCAGAGCCGGCCACGAGGCAGCTCGATCCACGGATCGAGGTCATCGCCACGGCGCCGTTCGACGGGATCGCCGGCTACGTTCGACATCTGCCGGTGATTGCGGCACGTAACCTGCGCCCACTGCGCCAGGCGATCCGCGCTGCCGATCTCGTGTGGCTGAAAGTACCGGCTTCGAACGCCCCGTTCGCCGCCCTCGTGGCCGCCCGGAAGGGCACGCCACGCTTCGGCTACTTCGCCGGCAGTGTGGTCGAGGTGGTGCGCGGCCAGCGCCGCCGCGGCCTGCGCGGTCTTATCGCGCGATCCGGTGCGACCATTTACGACGCCTTGGCCAAACTGGCATCGGGGCCTCACATGGTGGTCGTGGGCCGCGACTTGATGGGTGCCGGCGTTGTGACGAGCCTCGTCGAGTCGGCAGAGATACGCAGTCCGAGGGCCGAGTGGCCGCGCCAGCAGGGGCGACTCTCGTTGGCCTGGGCCGGGCGATTGGCGAACGGAAAGGGCCTCGAGACAGTGCTGGAGGCCGTGGCCGCCTCCCCAGAAGTGGATCGGGTGAGCGTGCTCGGGCACGGACCCGCGCGCGATCGGCTGGTGGCCAACGCGACGAGGCTGGGCGTAGCAGACAAGGTTCGCTGGCTGGGCTACGTGTCGGACAGGCCAACGTATCTTCAGGTCCTGGCCGGGGCGGACGTGTTCGTCTTCCCCTCGCCGGCGGAGGGGTTCCCGAAGGTCGTCCTCGACGCGATGGCGGTAGGGTTGCCCGTCATCGCCTCACCGGCCGGAACGCTCGCGGAGCTGGTGTCCGAGGGGCTCTTCGAGCCGGTCCCGGCGGGCGATCCGGCCGCGTTGCGCGCGGCCTTGGCCGGCCTCCTGGCACGGCCGGGACGGGCCGTCGAACTCAGTTCGGCAGGCTCGGCCTTCGCCGCGGCCCATACCCGAGACGCAGAGGCCTCGCGGCTCGTCATGTTCTGGCGCGCAGCATTCCCAACGCTCCCGTGGGACACCTGAGACCGCAGGACGAGCGGGCCTGGCCCGCCCATCAGTTATCGCCGGTGTGAGCCGGACGCGGCGACGACAGACCCAGGATTTGGCGCGATCGGCGCTTCCTCGCGATCGAGCGCATGGGCGGCCTGCGACCTGTCGAAGTCCTGCTGGCGAACGCGGTCCCTCAGCCGGTTCATGACGGCACCGAGCACCCTCGCACCCTCCCTGGCCAACGCGTCTCGTCCGTTGACAGCGGCCTCTCTGCGGGTACGTCCCGCGCGTACGACGAGGATCGTCGCGTCGGTCGCCGAGGCAAGGATGGCCGCATCGGTCACCCCCTCGAGGGATGGGCTGTCGATCACCACCAGGTCGTACGCCACGCGCAACCGCTGCAGGATTCCCTTGAACCGCTCCGAAGCGAGCAACTCGGCCGGGTTGGGTGGAAGGGGGCCACTCGTCATGACCGACAGGCCGGATTGCTCGGTTGTATGCACGAGCTGCTCGAACGCCGTGTCGTCGCTGCGCAGCAGCGTGAACAGGCCGTAGGCGTTCGGCAGATCGAATATGCGATGGATGCCGGGCTTCCTGAGGTCTGCGTCCAGCAGCAACGTCCGGCGGCCCGCCTGGGCGAATGCGGCGGCGAGGTTCGCGGCCGTCGTGGTCTTGCCCTCACCCGGCACGGAGCTCGTAACCAGGAGCGTGCGGGCCGGAGCGCCAACCATCGCGAAGTCCGTGTTCATCCGCAGGGCCCGGTAGGAATCGGCGACGGGCGATCCCGGGTCGACGACGGTTACCAGGTGGAATATCTCGCTCTGTTTGGGGTCACCGTTCATCCGGCTGATCCCGCCCAGGGTGGGCAGGCCCAGGCTGGCCTCGACCTGGTCGGCGGACTTGATCGTGTCGTCGAGGCGTTCGATCACGAGCGCAAGGACGATCCCGACGACCAGGGCCACCATGGCAGCGAGAATTGCGTACAGGAGTGGCTGGGGCCCCACAGGCTCCGCTGGTGCGAGCGCCGAATCAACCAGGCTCAGGGGTTGCGCCGTCGAGGCTGGTGACGATGCGAGCAGGCTCGCGTAAGTCGACTGCTGCGCAAGTAGCCGGTTGCGGGCGAGTTGCAGGTCCTGCTCTTGCGACGAGCTACGCGCAGGAAGGCTGGCGAGCCTGGAGACCTCGGCCTGGGTTGCCTGGATCTGGGATTGCAGCTGGCGCAGCTGCTCATCGATGAAGGTCTGCACATCCGGGGCCCGCGGTGGGATCGCCGCCGACGCGATCAGCTCGTCGGCGATCTGGTTGGCAATGGCGGCAGCACGAGACGCGCTCCCATCGCTGGCGATGATGCGAAGAACAGCGCTGCCCTGTGGCGCAACGACGCTGATCCGTCCGCGGAGCTCCTCGACACCGGTCCCGAGCTGGAGCTTGTCGATGACTTTTTGGAGGACCGGCCCGGTGGTGGCCAGATCCGCGTAGGTCTGGGAGAGTCGCTGCGATGTGGCCGGCGCGTTCTGGTCCGGCGTCGCCACGCTCGCGGTCTGGCCGACGATGAGGCTCGCGCTGGCCTGATACGTCTTCGGCAGAGCGGCACTCACGATGAACGCCGCGGCGGCTGCAAGCAGGGTGCCGGCGAGGATGAACCCGATCCGGTGACGCAGGATCGAGCCCTGGGGGCGGAGGTCCACGGGCTACTCCTGGGTTCGAGGGAGTGATGATACGGGCAACGTCCAGCCCGGCCGCCCCCTTGATCCCGTACCCTGCGGAGCGTGCTCGTCGAGGCCCTTTTCTGGGCCACCATCCTGGCGCTCGTCTGGGTGTACTTGGGCTATCCCGCGTTTGTCTCCCTGCTCGCCCGGGTCAAGCCTCTGCACCTGGAGACAACGGCGCCGAGGCCGAACGTGACGGTGGCGGTGGCGGTCCATAACGAGGCGGCCCAGATCCGCGAACGCCTGCTCGATGTCCTCGCTCAGGATCCGTCCGGAGGCTGGATCGTCGAGGTGCTCGTGGGGTCCGACGGCTCGACGGACGGCACCGAGAGGCAGGTGGACGAAGTCAGCCGCACCGATTCCCGAGTGCGGCTGCTGCCTCTCCAGCGAGCCGGCCAGACTCTTACTCAGGACGCCTTGTTTCGCGCCGCTCGCGGCGAGGTCGTCGTCCTGACCGATGCTGAGACCCGCTTCGCCCCCGAATGCGTCGCTCGCCTGGCGGACGTCTTTCGCGATCCCCGTGTCGCTTGCGCCACGGGTCGCCTCGAGTGGCGCGGCGAAAACACGACGGCAACGTCCGCGAACGAGGGGCTCTACTGGCGCTACGAGCGCGCGGTCCGCTCAGCGGAGAGTCGAGCCGGCTTCCTGACCGCAGTGACCGGCGCGCTCCTCGGCGTCCGCCGGTCGAGCTACCGAGCAGTCCCCCCGAGCGCGTCGATGGATCACCTGCTACCGCTGTACGCCCGCGCCGACGGGCGCCTCGTCGTCTATGTGCCGGACGCCTCGGCGACTGACCGGCCCATCTCGGGCGTCCGCGAGCAGTTCGTGAACCGCTCACGAACGGCGACGCGAGGGATCGTCGCCAACCTGTCGATGGTCGCGGCACTGCGGCCATGGCGACACCCGAGCGCCGCAGCGGCGGTCTGGTCCCACAAGCTCCTTCGTTGGGCGACACCATGGCTTGTCGTGATCGCCGCGCTGGCTGGAGCGGCCCTGGCGTGGAATGGCCAGCCCGCCTACGGCGTGGCGCCATTAGCGGTCCTGGCGGGTGCCTTGGCCGGGCTCCTTGCCCACGCGATCTCGCGCTCGGGGCGGAAGCCCCCCGGACCCATCGCCTTCGCCCGGGCCTTCGGCGTGGTCAACCTCGCGTTCGCCATGGCCTGGGTCAACGTCGTACGTGGGCGGCGAATCGAGACGTGGCACCGGACGGACTGGGAAGCCTTGCCCTGACGACCGGATGTCACGCGGGATCGGCGAGCGCCCGGTCGTAGGCCTCCAACGTCTCCCGGCCCACGTCGAGCCAGCTCCTCGAAGCCGCTCTGTCCAACCCCGCGCGGCGGAGCACATCGCCCCGCGCCATCGCCTCTCGCAGGCCGCCAGCGATCGACGAGACGTGTGTAGGGTCGACCAACACCGCAGCCCCTCCGGCGACCTCCGGCAGTGAGGACGAGAGCGAGGTAACCACGGGCGCATTCGACGCCATCGCCTCGAGGACCGGCAGACCGAAGCCTTCGTAAAGCGACAGGTAGGCCATCACAGCGCAGGAGCTCAGCAGCACGGCCAGCGAAGCGTCTGGCTGATCGCCTGCCAGGACCACGCTGGATCGAACTGAACTACGCGCGAGAGCTCTGAAGAACCGAGTGTTTCCCCACCCGTGGCGGCCGACGAACAGCAACTTCAGGCCGGGGTCCTCACTCGCCAATCCCTCGAAAGCCGCCAGCAGGCGGGTCCCGTTCTTGCGCGGTTCCAGGGTCCCCAGAGCCACGATGTAGCGGCCAGGTTGGACTCCCAGGCCAGCAAGCACCCTTTCCCCAGCCGTCGATCGTGGAAGCGTTCGCGCGGCATGCGGGATGACGACCAGCCTCTCTGCGGGCACGTGCAGCAGGCGCTGCACCTCCGCTGCCGTCGCCCGCGACGGCACGATTACGAGTCTCGCTCCGCGGGCCGCGCGTAAGAGCAACGGCACGAGCAACAGGCGTGAGGCCGGGTGAAATCTGGGCAATCGGATGACCGAAAGGTCGTGGATCGTGAGCACGAATGGCACCCTGGAGCGGATCGGAGCGACCGCGTTCGTGTAATGGGCGAGGTCGCACCCGGCAGATCGAGCCTCGTCGTCGGCTCGAGTCACCATCCATCCGAGATAGGAGCGCCCCGTTAGCGCCCTCCGTGCGCCGATGCGGACGACGCGATCAGGAGCCAGGGCCTCGAGAGCCACGGCAAGCTCCCTGACGTACGTCGTCACCCCGCTGGGCTGGGCGCGAGCCGGCCCCACGTCAAGCGCGATCCGCCTCATGCCGTCAGGGCCCCCTGCGGCTTGGCCGGCCGATGCGGCAGACTAGGAATCACGCCGCAATGCTTGTGGAACGCCAGGAGGGAGAGCGGGTGGCCAGCGACCAGCCCAGCCTGTCCGTCATGTTTGCGACGACCCGGGGATGGCCAGACGCCCGCCTTCCGATCGACGCATCGCGGGATCAGGTCGCCAGCGTGGGAGGCGAGATCGTCGTCATCGACGGGAGTGGACGGCCGGCTCCGACAACGGCCGATGTTGGCCCGGACGTCAAGTGGATTTCGCGCCCCGGGCGAGTCCGTCTTCCAGATGAGGCCGGCCGGGTACGAGGCGTGCCGCGCGGAGATCGTCGCGGTGACTGAGGACCATTGCGCCCCCGCCGCGGATTGGTGCGAGCGGATCCTGCAGGCGCACCGCGAGCATCCAGAGGCGATAGCGATCGGGGGAGCCGTCGAAAACGGCACAACCGATCGCCTGCTCGATTGGGCAACCTTCATCGTTACCCAAGCCCCATTCGTTGGACCATTGGCCAACGGCCCAGCCGAGCGGATCGTCGGCGCGGCGTCTGTCAGCTACAAGCGCGCCGTCCTTGATCGACGACCCGATCACGGCTCGCTCGGCGGTATCGAGCTGTTCGACACCGCCGTCATGCGACGGCCTGGCGAGGTTCTTCTCAACGACGATTCCATACGGGTCACCCACCACCAGTCGATGGGCCTGGCAGGAACGAGCGCGTCGCAGTTTCACAACGGCCGGACGATCGCCGGATTCCGCCGCCGGGCGATGGCCCGGGGCGACTGGCTGCGCATCGTCGGCTTCCCCGTGCTGCCCCTGTACCGGACCTTGCGCAGCCTCCGAATCGCATGGGGAAAGTGGATTCCTCGCCCGAAGGTGGTGGTTTCGGTTCCGCTCGTGGCGTATCTCCATTATTGCCAGGCGGCGGGCGAGCTGATCGGATATGCGGCCGGGCCCGGCTCCAGTCCCGGCAAACTGCGGTGACGAGCCGACCACCGCTGTCCATTTGCATCGGTACGGCTGCCGGCTGGCCGGCACTCGAGCCGTGCCTGCTGTCCTTCCTCGAAGAGGCTCGATCCGTTGGCGCTGAAATCCTGATCGCCGATGGCAGCGGCAACCCGCCCCCAGACGATCCCGCCATCCTTACGGGAGTGACCTGGCGAAGGTACGACGAGCGCTCCGTGTTCCGCCTCGTGATGAGCAATCTCCGCGCTGCATCCGGCGATGTCGTGGCCCTCGTGGAAGACCACTGCACGGCCCGCCCAGGCTGGACCGAGGCAATCCTGCGCGCCCACCAGGAGTACCCGGATGCGGCCGCGATCGGCGGTGCCATCGAGAACGGCACCACGGCCAGCCCGCTTGAATGGGCGAGCTACCTCATGACGCAGGGCGCCCACATGGCGCCGCTCGCCAACGGGCCCGCCCCGCGGATCGCCAACGAGGCGAACATCTCCTTCAAGCGGACAGGCCTTCTGGGGATCGAGGACCACCCGCTCGGGTTCATGACCATCCGCCATACCCGCGCGCTCGCAGACCGGGGGGCGCTGCTCGTGAATGACGATCGGATTGTGGTGGACCATTACGAGTCGCTGGGCCCGCGGGCAACGGCGACGATCCATTTCGACGACGGCAGGACCATCTCCGGCTTCCGGCGACGGTCCATGGCTGCGGGCGACTGGTTTCGGCTCGCCGGAGCACCGCTGCTGCCGCTCTACCGGACGGCGCGCGTGGTCCGAAACGCGGTCGTGAAGAGACACACGAGGACGGTCCTGGGCGCGCTGCCGTGGCTCCTGGCCCTCGAGTACTGTCACGGCGGGGGCGAAGTCGCCGGGTACCTTCTGGGTCCCGGCAACAGCCCCTATGGGCTCAGGTAGGTGCCCTTCACCGATCCCACGGTCGCGCTCGTCCACGACTATTTCGTCCAGGACGGTGGAGCGGAGGCGGTAGCCGTCGAGCTCTCCCGGATGTTCCCGGACGCCCCCATTCACACGACCTTCTTCGAACGCGGGCGGTTCGGCGACCGCATCGATCCGCGCCGGATTCGAAGCTGGCGCCTCCAGGGGCTCGTGGGTCCCTCACCGTGGTTCCGGCCGCTTCTGCCTGCCTACATCGCCTACTTCTCGACCCTCCAGGTACGTGCTTCCCGCCTGGTGATCAGCACGTCTTCGACCTTCGCCCGGGGCGCGGCAGCCGGTGGCGAGACCATTCATGTCGCCTACATCCACACCCCGATGAGGTTCGCCTGGGACGTGAACGGCTATCTGGCTGGATCGAGTTTCCCGCTGCCGGCCCGGACTGGCCTGCGGGCGATCGCGCCGGCGTTACGAAGATGGGATCGCTGGGCGGGACGGCGGCCGGACGTGCTCGTGGCCAACTCCCGGAATGTCCAGCGGCGGATCGCCCTCCGCTGGGGCCGGGAGAGTCAGGTGATCCACCCGCCGGTGGACGTGTCCGGCGTGCAGCCGAGCGCGAGAGACGACGGGTTCTATCTCGTTGCCTGCCGACTTCTCGCCTACAAGCGGGTGGACCTCGCGATCGAGGCATGCGCTCGGCTTGGCGCGGAGCTCGTGGTGGTCGGGGATGGTCCTGAGCGTGCGCGGCTCCAGGCGATGGCCGGTTCACGAACCACGTTCGCCGGTCACGTTGCCCGTTCGCGCCTGCAGGAGCTCCTCGGGCGCTGCCATGCCCTCATCGTTCCCGGCATCGAGGACTTCGGGATGACGCCGGTCGAGGCAATGGCGACCGGCAAGCCGGTGATCGCCTTTGGGGCGGGTGGCGTGCTAGAGACCATCGTCGACGGCCAGACCGGGGTCTTGTTCGACCGCCAGGACGCGAGGACCCTGACGGACGCGATCACACGGCTCGACTCGATGAGCCTCGACCCCGCGATCGCGCGGGTCAGGGCGCTGGAGTTCGACGTGCCGGTCTTCCACCTCCGGTGGGGCGAGCTTCTCGCCGAGTTGGGCCTGTCCGGTGTGCTCGGTCCGATCGCTCCCGCAGCCCACCGAGGACTCGATAATGCGCTTCAGGCGGCGATGGCTTGACCGACATCATGTCCAACGTCCTGATCATTTCGATGTACTACTGGCCGGAGGAGTCGGGCAACGGGCCGTACTCGACCGGCCTGGCCGAACACCTCGCTGGCAGCGGACATTCAGTCACGGTTCTCAGCGGCATGCCGCACTACCCCGAATGGCGGGTGCGTGATGGGTATCGGGGCTGGCGACTGACCGAGTCCCATAATGGCGTCAGCATTGAGCGGCGCCGCCACTATGTCCCCGCCCTTCAGTCCGCTATCAGGCGTGCCGCATACGAGGCGACCTTTCTTGCCGCAGCCCTGCCGTACTCGACTGTGCCTCGACCCGACGTGGTCATCGGGGTGGTGCCCAGCCTCAGTGGCGGGTTGCTCGCTCGCCTGGCGGCAGCCCGGGCACGAGCGGGCTACGGCGTGATCTTCCAGGACCTGATGGGCTCCGCCGCCGAACAGAGCGGGATCCAGGGCGGCCGACGCGCCGCAGCCGTGGCCAGACGACTCGAGCGATGGGTCGTCGCGCGGGCGGCGGCCGTGGCCCCGGTCACCGAGTCGTTCGTCCCTTACCTGCGACAGATCGGTGTGGCGGAAGACAGGTTCGAGATCCTTCGGAATTGGTCACAGCTGGGGCCTCGGACCAGGGAGCGGGAGGAGACGCGACGGGAGCTAGGTTGGGCGTCTGACGAGTGGGTGGTTCTTCACGCCGGCAACATGGGACTCAAGCAGGGTCTCGAGCAGGTCGTCGCCGCAGCCAAGGTTGCGGACCGCCGAGAAGCCCCCGTTAGGTTCGTCCTGATGGGAGACGGCAGCCAGCGACTGGCGATCGAGAACCTTGCCGCCGGAACCTCCCGCCTGGCTTTCCGGCCCTTCGTCGAGGCGGAGGAGCTGCCGAACGTGCTGGCAGCGGCCGACGTTCTGCTCATCTCCGAGCGCGAATCGGTCGTCGACATGTCGCTGCCCAGCAAGCTGACGGCGTATTTCGCGGCAGGGCGGCCGGTCGTCGCAGCCGTCCACCCAGCAGGGGCGACCGCCCGCGAGCTGGAACGGGTGGGTGCCGGAGTGGTCTCGCCGGCAGGCCAACCGGAGGGACTGCTTGATGCCCTCCTCGGGCTCCGAACCAGGCCGGGCGATGCAGAGCGGATGGGCGCAAACGGAGTTGCCTACGCTCAGGCCAGCCTGGGTCGCCGCGAGGCGCTCGAACGGGCGGACTCTCTCGTCGCTCGGGTGGCGAGGCGAACAGCCGCGCTCCGAAAGACCGACGCGTGACGAGTCGCCAGCTGATCACCGGGAAACCGGCCGGGACTTCTCCTACTCGGCCCACGTCCTCTCCGCCAAGAGCCACCAGGTTCAGGCCCTGATCGCGCCAACCGTCGCCCGGTACAAGTCCACCCGCCGTGTTCGATAGCGGCCGGACGGTCACACTCGCACGTTTTCGTCGACTTACGGCCAGTCCGGGTAGGCGCATCGGGCTGGCCGCGGCGACCGGTGCTGTGGCCAAGGTGCTGTCGCTGGCAGCTCAGATCCTTGCGGTGGCGATCGCCTATAGAGTCTTGCATGTCCAAGGATTCGCGATCTTCGTCACCATCGTTGCGCTCGTTTCGTGGCTCAGTCTCGCAAGTCTTGGCGTCGCACCAGGGGTCACTCTTGGCATCGCCCGTGCGGCCGCTCGCGCGGACGCCCTCACCGCGGCGCGGCTCTTTTCCGTGTCGTTGCTGCTCGCTGCAGTTGTCGCAGCTGGGTTGGTCCTCATCGCTCTACCGATTAGCGCCGCCGCGGGAGTTGGCGAACGCCTGGGGCAATCCTTCGGCGCAGACGCCACAGACGCCGGCAGCGCCGTTGCGCTGATGATCGGGTTCGTCGCCGCTCAACTGCTGTTGGCTGTCCCTGAGGCAGCACAGCTCGGCCTTCAGTCTCAATACCTGACCAATATGTGGGCAGCCGCAGGGTCCGCCCTAACGCTCCTCCTTCTTGGCGCTGTCGGCCCAGCCGTTACCAGCGTTACGGCATTTGTCGCACTGTCGCAGGGGCCGCAAATTCTCGCTCGAGCGCTCAACGGCCTCACCTTCGTAGCGGGCCACCGCTATCTCTTGCGACCGCACGGCCTGCAGGTACGCTCCCTCCTTCGGCCGGTGGTTGGATCTGGAGTCGCGTTCGCAGCCATCCAGCTCGCTAGTTACGTCTCCCTGCAGTTCGGCCTGCTTGTTGTCGCAGGTACGTCGAAGGCGGCGTCCGTCTCACTTGCGGGGATCATTCTGCGCGCGATTACCGTTGCGTCAGGCCCAGTCGCCCTTTTAACCGCTCCGACCTGGCCCACCGTCACCGACGCCGCATCTCGGGGCGACAATCTCTGGGTGGGGAGGATCTATCGCCGAGTTCTAACGGTAACGACCGGCTATGCATGCCTGATAGCGTTCGCAATCTTTTTTGGAGCCGAGCAAGCATTGACCCTATGGACGGGGCAGGCGATCCATCTTGACCTACCAATTCAGGTTCTCCTCGCCGCCTACTTCATTCTCGGTGTTATCTCGCACGTCAGCGCCCTCACGCTGGTCGGTCTGGGACTGCTCCGTTTTACCGCGACGGTGCTCATCATCGAAGCCGCTCTTGTCGCCGCGCTCATGTTGATCCTCATCCCCATAATCGGAGTCCTCGGGTACGTGGCTGCCCTGGCAGTGGGCACAGCCGCTATTTCGGCATGGTTACTTCCGCTACGCGCGCGAAACGAGATCTCGAAGGTTCGGATCAGTTGACCTCCAACGCCTTGCCACAACCCAGGATTAGCGTGGTCATTCCCGTATTCGGAGTATCTCAACGACAGTTACTGGACTGTGTCGAGTCCGTGGATTCAGCCTTAGGTGCCGCGGATGAGCTCATCGTCGTTTTTGATGGCCCACCCGCATATGACGCGGAGCGCCTCCAATTCCCGGCCAAGACGCAGGTCGTGATAAATGCTCGACGATTGGGACTTGTCGCCAACTGGAATCACTGCCTTCGCCTTGCCTCGAACCGCGCGGTCCATTTGATGCATGCCGACGATCGCGTGGACACCCGGTTCTACACGGCCGTACGCGAAGCCTTCACGGCTGCTCCGACCTGCGCATTTGCGGTTGCAGCGGGGTCTCCTGGGAGGGTGGCGTATCTGCCGCCTGAGCCCGCTGTCAGAGTCCTTCTGTCCCGAATGCGCCCAGCTGTCGGGAGTGTCGTCTATTTCCGCTCGTCGTCAGCCGAAGGGACCTGCTTCTCTCCGGAGTATCCCTACTGCCCGGATGAAGAGATGCTCCCAAGGCTCGCCATGAAGGGCGGCATCGCAATGGTGGGTACAGACCTTTACAGAGAGAGCGCCTGGCCAGGGCAGACTCGACATTCCACTTGGCGAGAACCAGATTTCGTCGACATCTACTGGAAGGCCCGCATGCACGGAGTCGAGGCGTGCTCGACGAGCGTTCGAGCGTTTGCGAGGCGTGAGACGAGATGGGCCATCGTGTCTGTGTGCGCCGAGCTGATCCGCGCGAGTCAACTCTCCATAGTTCGTAATCACCTGCGAGCGTTGCGACGCCTCGACCCAGGCGCCAGCCGATCGCCGCGAGTTGTGGCCGCGGAAGTGCTCGCTACAACCCGCCTTGGGCCGCCAATCCTGAAGATGGTGGATCGGGTTCGAGGGCGACAAGCGTGAGGGCGCAGTCAGGCACTAGGTGTGATGCCACGCTCTTCGACGAACGCGCCGAAATCGGCCCTGATACCAACTGGTTCTGGGATCCGCTCCGATGCCAGCACGTGGCGCGGTACTTGCTTGCGCGCTCTTGGCTTGCCCGGTCCCAGATCATCGATCTGGGCTGCGGATCGGGTCATGGAAGCGCACTGCTGGCGCGTGACCAAAGCTGCAGCGTAGTTGGGCTCGACGTGGCACCAGGCGCCGTCGTGGCAGCGTCACGAGCCTGGAGGGAGCCGAATCTGAGCTTTCGTGTTGGCGACGCGCTCCATCTTGATTTCCGGGCTGGCTCCGTCGACACCGTTGTGGCGTTCGAGTCGATCGAGCATGTTTCCGATCCAACGACGTTTCTTGACGAGATCAGGCGGGTACTGCGGCCGGGAGGTCGACTGCTTCTGTCGACGCCCGATCGCCGCTATTACAGCCCTGGCGCGGGGGTGGGAGAGTCCCACAACCCGTTCCATCCTTCAGAGATGACACGATCCGAGCTGATCGACCTGCTCAGGCCTCGGTTCCGGATCCTCGCGGAGTATGGTCAGGAGCCAGCTGCGCGAGACAGTTCCCTCGCACGTCCTCGATCCCCTTTGCTGAAGGATTCGATCAACTTGCTGAAGGATTCGATCAAGAAGCTGACCAACCCATTCCTGGGCAGAGGGCTCCTAGCCGAGGCCCTGGTCCCGATGTTACGTTCTCGACACTACCCTCAGCTTGCAGGGGCCGACGGACACGTCTACTTGATGATGGTCTGCGAGCTGGACTCCCCGCATTGACTAGGTCCTCGATCCCGTGAGCGCCACGCCCGCTGGCGGGAACGATTGATGGAGGCACAGCGAAGCCGGAAGTCTCCCTCTTCCGAAGTGCCAATTTTCTCGATCCCCGGTGCGGCGCGGCCGCTTGTCGTGGTCGTAGGCGCCCTCGTCACTCTGCAGTCATCGCAGACCCTCGACTTGCCGAAGGTCGCCTTCTTCGCGGTGGCCATCCTCGCCCTTGCGGGCTCCATACTTCACGTTTGGAAGGGACGAGATTCGGGCCTAACGGGACCCGCTCGGCCGTGGCTGATCGCGTCAGTGATCATCGCGGCGATCGTGGGCCTTTCGTTACCCGTAGCCGTCGCCAACGGGACGGCACTCGGCACCTGGCTCCGGGACGCGGCGCCGTACGCACTGATCGCGGCCGCGCCATGGCTCGCGCTGGACCTCGCTAGTGCGGTATCGCCTCGGGTTATCACGTGGGCAACCATCATCGCGGGCTCCGCCGCCACCGTCTCGTTCGCCATCAACTGGGTGCAGCGCCGACACCTAGTCGATCTCCCGCTCGACCGACTGGTGCTCCCGTCATTCGCCCTAGCGACGGCCTTCTTCGCCCTCCTGGTGGCACGCTCGATGCGGGGCAGCCGCGACCGATATGCATGGGCCGTGGCAGCCGCAGTAGCCATCGGCCTACTTCTGTCCACCGGCACGCGAACGACACTCGTTCTGGCTGCGGTACCGATCGTCCTGTTGGGCGACGCGGTTCGGGTCGGCGGCCGTAGCACGCTTCGCACCGCGTTCATCCCCGCCGTCGTCCCGCTCGTGGTCGTGGCGGTCGTCTTGACCCCGGGCGTGCTGAGGTCCCTGTCCGGTCCGCCGCCTGTACCGCTCGCTACAGCGCCCACGACACTCGCAACGGCACCCACAACAAGCGTTGGGGGGTCCAACCTGCCTGTTGGCCCGAGCGCGGACGTCCGCCCCCCGCCGTCGCGCGACCAAACTCCAGGGCCGCCCCCGGTCCGGACGCCGACGCCCACGCCCGTCCCGGATCCCGGGAGGTTCGGAACGATTGATGCGGTCGTGGCGGGCAGCGACGTCAGCCTGCGACTTCGGTGGGCACAAACTGTTTCCGCATGGAATATCTTCCTCAGCTCCCCGCTCGTGGGCCGCGGCCTCGGTGTCCCCATCCCGTGGATCGACTGGGACGGCACGCTCGTGGCCACCTTCTCGGCGGACACACCGCTCACGGTGCTCGCCAAGTTTGGTCTCATGGGCATCGTTATCTGGGTTGCGCTCGCGTGGGCAACGATTTCGACCTTGCGTCGCCTCCGTCGAACCGGCCGGCCGGGAGCAATCCCACGGGCTGCCCTCCTGGGGTTCGCCACCGGAATCATCGTTTTGGCGCCATTCGGCGCGCAGCTGGAAGACAAGGGCACAGGGCTGGCCCTAATCCTCCTCGTGGGGCTTGCGCTAGCCGTCATTCGGTCCTCCGAGCGCGAGGGGGTCAGCCTGCAGGCGCATGCTTGATCCGCAGGTGACACATCGCTGGCCCCTCGTCTCGGTCTTGACGCCATCCTTCGGGCAGGCGCGCTGGCTCGAAGACAATTTGCGGTCGGTCCATGCTCAGACGTACGCGTCAATCGAGCATGTCGTGATGGACGGCGGATCGACGGACGGGTCGGTAGGCATATTGGAGAGCCGGTCGCGCGACGGACTGCTCTGGGCAAGCGAGCCTGACAAGGGTCAGTCCGACGCCATCAACCGCGCGTTTGCGCGCAGCTCGGGCGAGATCATCGGCTGGCTCAACTCGGACGACGCCTACTTCTCGCGCGACGCTGTGGCGAGAGCTGTGGCGATTTTCGAGGCCAATCCCGAGGTCGGCGTCGTCTATGGCCACGCGGCCCTGGTGAATGCCGAAGGCACTGTGCTACAGGTAATCTGGACGCCGTCCTTGGCCCCCGCCGTGCTCCGGGCGTACAACCTCCTCTGCCAGCCGACCGTATTCGTCCGACGCTCCATGCTGGGACGTGCGCTTTTCGTCGATCCCGCCTTTGATTACATGATGGATTGGGAACTCTGGCTCCACCTCGCTCGCCGGACCCGCTTCAAGCGGTTGGATCTCATCGTGGCAATCGACCGCCATCACCTCCAGAGAAAGTCCTATACGCGTCTCGACCTAGCTGCCCACGACCACGCACTGATCAGGAAGCGATACCGAACTGCGGCGTGGGCTTCGAACCCGATCCTGGCCAAGGGGGTGAAGGTGACCGCCAGGCTGGCCGGTTTGTCAAAGGTCGCTGAGGCGGCCCGCGGGGGCGACGCCCTCGCCCTCAACTCCTCCTCACCACGGGCAATCGCAGTCCGGCAGGTGGCGCAACTCCGACGGTGGATGCCGTCGGGAGACAATTGAGCAGGAGGTCACAGCTCTCCCTCCCCCATCCCGAGGGGCGAGCGGCGAGGCTCGAGGCAGAGGTATCCCCGTTCGCGAATGAGTCTCTGACGGAGCGTGCGAGGGTATCCGACAAGAGTTGGGCACCTATCGCGCTCTTTATCTACAAGAGGCCGGAGCACACTCGGCGGATGATCACCAGCCTTCAGGCCTGCGATGGCTTTGCCGAAAGTCCTGTCTACGTCTTTGCAGATGGCCCGAGATACGTGCAGGACGTCGCGGCGACGCAGGAGGCGCGAGCAGAAGCGAGACGCCTGCTCGGCGACGACGCTATCTACTTGGAGCGAGACACAAACCTGGGGATAGAGATATCCATCATCAACGGGGTAACGCAACTCTGCGACAAGCATGGTGCGGCCGTCGTGGTCGAAGACGACCTCGTCTTCTCGCCTCATTTCCTGAAGTTCTTAAACATGGGGTTGAAGCGATACGAAGACCAGCCACGTGTCATGCAAGTCTGCGGCTATATGTTTGACGTACCGCAGTTTCGCGGTCGCAACATGGCGATGCTTCTTCCGATGCCGAATTCGTGGGGATGGGCTACGTGGAAGAGGGCGTGGGATCAGTTCGATCCCCTAGCGACCGGTTGGCGTGAACGCCTTCGTGACGATCGGGACCGCAGGCGTTTCGATCTTGATGGCCATTTCAAGTACGCGAGGATGCTGTCACACCACATGAGCCGTAGTGCTCCGGCCTGGGACATCCGCTGGTACTACTCGGTGTTCTCAAGGGACGGGTTGGCTTTATACCCGCCACGGACGCTCGTTCTACATACAGGATTTGACGGTACCGGCACGCATGATCGATTCGCTCTGCCGGTGCACCAGGCCGAGCTCGAGACGAACGCCGCGTTCGACCTGCCAACGCAGCTGGCGGAGGATCCTGAGAAAGGACTCGTCTTCGACGCGATCGGGAGGTTCCGCCCGTCGTCAAATTACCGCAAGGCGATAGCCCTAGCAAGGTTCATGCTTCGGCGCGCAGCTCCGGCGTTGCACGTCCCGCGATTGCCGAGAAAGAAGCCTGACCCGGGGTCGGGGACCGGTGAGCAACAAGACAGCTAGACGGGGGACAACGATGAATCTGGTTAAGGCCGGCGTCGAATATGTGCAACGTCGACGATTCGAACGGCGCTATTCGTGTCGAGTCTATCCAGACGGTGAGATTCGGGCGATGAACCGTCATGTACGAGATAGCGTCTCCGTGGGAGCAAATACGCACATCCGAGGCCAGTTGTTTACCTTCGCCCATGGCGGGCCATCACCATTGGAAGCTACTGCTACGTCGGGGAAAACGCGAGATTGTGGTCGGCCGTGAAGATTAGCATTGGTGATCGCGTCTTGATCGGACACAACACGAGCATCTTCGATAGCGACACTCACCCGATGAATGCCGGCGATCGCCACCGGCACTTTGTCCGGATCATTAGCAAAGGACACCCGCCCGTTATCGACCTTCGCGGGGAGCCGGTTGCGATCGAGGACGATGTTTGGATTGGTGCAAACGTGGTGGTTCTGAAGGGCGTAACGATCGGCCGGGCTGCTGTCATCGGCGCCGGCAGTGTCGTGACGCAGGACGTTCCGCCCTACGTTGTCGTCGCAGGAAATCCAGCCCGGGTCATACGGGACCTGTCCGCAGAGGAGCGCCAGGTAGGGAGTCTGAGGGCCGTCGGCTGACCCGAACTAGACCGAGGCCTCCTTCGGTGGTGACCCGGGTTGCGTTGCCGCGCCCACGACCACTCCGGCGAAGCCCGGGACGTGAGCCGCCATGGAGCTCGCCAGGATGCGGCACCGCAAGAGTGCGAGGACTGAGATCCCACCAGCGGCCTCCCTCATGCTGAGAGACTTGGCGGACCGACTCCTCGACCTGCCTTATCGGCTCCGCAATGGCCGGTCGGTCACGCTAGCTCGCCGCTCAAAGGTCCGATATCGAGCCATCAGGCTCCTTCCTGGCTGCACCGTCCGCGTCGGTGATCGGAGCATGCTCCGTGCCAGGGTGCTCTTCGATCGAAGCGATGCTGGACTCTCGATTGGCGATAGGACCTTCGTTGGCAATTCGACGATCGTCATCGCCCGCCGGATCGAGATCGGTGACGATGTGCTGATCGCGTGGGGATGCACGATCGTTGATCACGATTCGCACGCAGTGCGGTTTTCCGATCGGAAGGATGACGCTTCGAACTGGTATCACGGGCGTAAGGACTGGAGTCGCATAGACATCAAGCCCGTGACTATCGGGGACAAGGCCTGGATCGGACTCAACGCCATTATCCTCAAGGGCGTCACGATCGGCGCGGGCTCGGTCGTCGCCGCGGGCAGCGTCGTGACGCACGATGTGCCGCCGCACGTCCTGGTCGCAGGAAATCCTGCCCGTATTGTCCGGGAGTTGTCTCCGGATGAGCTCTAGGGTCGGGACCTGGGAAGGGGCCGTGCTCTGGCTGAGGTCACAGCCGGATCAGGTCGATCTCGTTCGGGCCTGCTTCTTTGATGATCCCCTAATTGAGGCGGCGGAGCGTTACTACACCTCACGCGAGTGGGGTGCCGTTCGGAACTTGACGGGTCGCGCCGCTGGTCGCGCCCTCGATGTGGGCGCCGGGCGTGGCATCTCGTCGTACGCTCTCGCACGTGACGGCTGGCGGGTAACAGCCCTCGAACCAGACCCAAGTGCCGTGGTGGGTGCGGGCGCCATCGAGCAGCTCGCCGCCGTCTCGAACCTGCCCATTGAAGTGGTAAGGGACTGGGGCGAAACTCTCCCATTCGCGGATGCGACCTTCGACCTCGTGTATGGTCGCCAGGTTCTTCATCACGCGCGTGACTTGCGGACCCTCTGTGCGGAGATGGTGCGCGTCCTCAAACCGGGTGGAACGTTTCTAGCCACTCGTGAGCACGTCATCTTCAGGGACGCGGACCTCGCGGTCTTCCTGGCGGAGCATCCGCTTCACCGGCTGTACGGGGGTGAGAACGCCTACCGATTGGGCGAGTACAAACGCGCTATCGAGGAAGCGGGCGTGCGCCTGACGCGCGTCCTCAACCCGTGGGCATCTGCGATCAATCTGCACCCGCGCGCGGCGGAGGACATCGGTGTCCTCATCCACGAACGGCTTCCGTTCATTCCGCCGTCCGTGTTCACCCCCACGGTGCTGCGCTGGATGGGATGGCTGCTCCGCTCGCCAGGAACCAACTACAGCTTCTTCGGGGTTCGAGAGGGGCAATGAGCACCATCCTCGTCACGGGCGCCAGTGGATTCCTGGGCCGCCACGTCAGCCGAGTCGCTGCCACCCAAGGTCATCACGTCATAGGTATGGGGCACGGCGACTGGCAAGAGGAGACGTGGCGTCAATGGGGACTATCGGCTTGGCACGAACTCGACGTGACGCTCGCGAGCCTCGTAGCGCATGTCGGGACGCCGGATGTCCTCGTCCATTGCGCGGGAAGCAGTTCGGTCGGTTTCTCGCTCGAGAACCCCGCCCAGGATTTCGAACGAACCGTAGTAACGACACTTGACGTGCTCGAATACCTGCGAACCAGCGCACCCGATACGGCCCTCGTGTACCCCTCCAGCGCCGCGGTTTACGGCCAGGCATCGGCGTTGCCGATTGTTGAGGACAGCCTGCGCGCCCCAATATCACCGTACGGCGTGCACAAGATGATGGTCGAGGACCTGTGTCGGTCGTACGGGCGGACCTTTGGAACGCGCGTTGCGATCGTTCGGATCTTCTCAGCGTACGGCGTCGAACTGCGCAAGCAACTCCTGTGGGACGCCGCCCGAAAGGCAGTTGCGGGCGATTTCCGCTTTGCCGGAAGCGGACGGGAGACGCGAGACTGGGTGAACGCCGAGGACGTGGCCCGGCTGCTCCTCATCGCCGGCGGCCACGCCGCCTCGGAGGCGCCGATCGTAAACGGCTCTTCGGGAATAGAGGTGGCGAACCGATCGGTCCTGGAGGCGCTTCTTGAGGGGCTTGGAGCGAAGGGCAGCCCCGAGTTCACAGGCAAAGCACGGTCCGGCGATCCCGAACGTTATGCCGGCGACCCTTCCCGCGCCTCGGCGTGGGGTTGGGCGCCTCAGCGTGCGTGGCAGGAGGGGGTCCGCGAATACGCCCGCTGGTTCCTCGAGATCTCGCATTGATCCGGGTAGGTCTGGCGCTCGGTGGCTGGTGGCTGGGAGGTGTCACCTACTACCGCAACTTGCTGAACGCGATCCTCTCGCTGCCCGAGCGGCAGATCGAGCCTGTGCTCCTCGTCGGCGAGCGAGCCGACGGCGACACCCTCTCCGGATTCCCGCCAGTCGAAGTGATTCGCAGCAGCTGGTTCGACCGGTTCACACCCCGCTGGGTCGGTCGCCGGCTCTGGCAGCAGATATTCGCCAGCGATCCGTTTCTGGAGCGCCTCCTGCGGTCCCACAGCATCGCCGTTCTCTCCCACTCCGGGGTCCTGGGAAAGAGGTCCGCGATCCCCGCCATCTGCTGGATCGTTGATTTCCAGCATCGCGAGCTCCCCCAGTTCTTCACGGCGTCCGAGCGCTGGTACCGCGACCGGAACATCGGACTTCAGTGCGACCACTCGAGCGGCCTTATCCTGAGTTCTCAAGACGCCCAGCGAGCCCTCGCGGCGTTCCGGCCGTCGTGCGTGGATAGGTCACGGGTTCTTCGATTCGTGGCTCAGCCGGCTCTCGGCAGAGAGCCCACCAGCCTCTCGGCGCTCCAGCAACGCTACGGTTTCGCAGGCCCCTACTTCCACGTCCCGAATCAGTTCTGGTCTCACAAGAATCACAGACTCATCCTCGACGCCCTGGCAACGCTAAAGAAGAGCGGCGAAGCGCCACTCGTGATCTCGACCGGAGCGACAGAGGACTACAGGCAGCCGCGATATTTCGACCGACTGATGGGCCAGGCGGAGGCCCTGGGAGTGCTCGACTCTTTCCGGGTGCTCGGTGTAGTTCCAAGTAACGATCTCCTTGGGTTGATGGTCAATGCGGTTGCCCTGATCAACCCGTCTCGATCGGAGGGCTGGAGCACCAGCGTCGAGGAAGCGAAGTCTCTCGGAAAGCGCATCATCCTTTCCGACATCGACGTGCACCGGGAGCAGGCGCCGCCGGATGGTATTTACATCGACCCCGACGACCCGATGCGCCTCGCCGATTTGATGCGACTGGTCCTGTCGACGCACGACCCCGAAGTCGAGCGCGAGCGCTCAGCGCGCGCCCGGCGCGAGCTCCCGGGACGGGTCCGGGATTTCGCTCAGACGTATCAGGACATCGTCCTGACCTGCGTTGCGGCCACGCGCGAGTCGCGGCTCTGATTCACCGCAGCGGCCGTGTGCTCACGACCTGCGGGAATCCTTCCCAAGCCGATACCCGTGATCGCGAAGGCGATCGCTAGCACCTGCACGAACAGGAATGGATTGTTGAAGACAGTAGCGGCCGCAAAGGCCAGAAAGCCCGCAAAGATGCCCGCGCCGATGGCTCCACGGCCGTAGGTGAGAGCTGCGGCAGTGAAGCCGACAAAGGCGAGTCCGGCCAGACCAACGAACGCACCCTCCTCGGCGAAGAAGCGCAACCACTCGTTGTGCGGAGATCGAAGCATCGGATCGCCATACGCCTCATGCAGGGCCTGGTAGCTCATGAATCCGTGGCCGACAAGGGGCGCGGCCAGCCACATCTGTCCGGCGGCTCCCCAGGCCCGTAGGCGCCAGGCATCGGTTGCGATGAACTGCTCCCCGGGTTGCGGGGCAGCCTGCTGCTGGCCCAGCTGCTCGCCACGCGCGCGAAGGTAGGACGGCAAGAGCAGGAGACCCCCCGCGACGCCAACCACGAGGACGACCATCCCCACCCGCCGGCGGATGCGCCACGTGACGATGACCGCGGTCAGGAAGAGCCCGATCAGCGCGGCGCGGCTGTATGTGAAGTAGAGAGCCACGCTCAGCGGCAAAGCCGCGGCAAGCGCGACCACCCTCAGCCGAACGTCGCGACCCAGGACCGCGACCGCGACCAGGATCACCGTCGGAGCGATGAGCAAGGCCTCGACGGCGTTCGCCGATGGGATGATTCCGGTCAGCCGGCCTACGCCCCGGTTTTGTCGCAGGAGCCAGTCAACGACCGCGCCGCGAATGGACCCGGCGTCCAGGAAGTCGGCGAGGCTGACGATGCCGCCGACCGTGGCCGACACGACCGCAGCGACGAGCGGCCGGATAGTGCCGCTGTAGCCGGCCCACGCGGCGACCAGCAGGATGATCAGCCCGCCGCCGATCCCGGCCAGCCACGACTGGGCAGCGACGGCGGCAAAGTCGTGGTCGAAAGAGATGATGGTGTGCACGACGCCGAGCCCCGTCCCGACGAGGAGGACCACGGCACTGGCCAGTGAGGCTGCGACAAGGAGCTGCTGGCGCGTGTAGCGGACCGCGGACCGACCGATCGCGCCACTCATGCGGGTTCGGCGCGCAAGAACCCAGGCAGCGGCCCACCAAGCGACCCGGATCACGACGCCCGCCGCGAGCGCCACGACCAGGAATGTCTTCACGCTAAGCTGGCGGGTCACGGTGAATGGTTCGCTGAAGGGCGCGATGGCAGCCAGGATCACCAGCCCCGAAACGGGCGACAGCACCGAAATCGCGATGGCCGCCGCGGTCCACAGCGCCAGCGGTCCCCGGCCAACATCGGCTGTTCGCAGCAAGACGTAGATGGCGATCATCGACAGCTCAACGACGATCGCCAGGCGCCGTCGGCGGGCGGCATCGAGCGTTGATCGGGCGGCCTCGACCAGGTCCCCGTAAAGGTCGAGGGCGCCGGGCGAAGACGGCAACCCGGGTGGGGCTTGCAAGCCGGGTGAGGACTCCACGCCGGGCGAGGAACCCGCCCCCTGCTCCCCTACCGCAGCCACGTCTTGAAGATCACGCGCAGGAAGCCCAGTCCATAGCGCAGGTTGGTGCCCTTCTTGCTCACTCCGGAGGCCCGCTTGCGGATCGTCACCGGCACCTCGACGACGCGGAGTCCCGCGCGGGCCGCGCCCAGCAGCAGCTCCGGGTTGTGGAACTGGTCCTCGGTGAAGGCAATCTCCGACAGGCGGCTGGCGCGGATCGCGCGATAACCGTTGGCGACGTCGCTCACCTCGGTCCCGCCCAGCAGGTTGATGAGGCGCGTGTAGAGCGTGATGCCGGCGTTGCGGGCGCGCGACTCGCCGTCGTAGCCGCCGCCCCGCCGCGACCCAACGACGAAGTCCGCCTGATCCTCGACGATCGGCTCGACCAGCCGGCCCATCTCTGCCGGGTCGTGCTGTCCGTCCGCGTCGAGGGTCACCACGACCTCCACGCCCAGCCGCTCCGCGACCAGGTAGCCGGTCTGCAGGGCGGCGCCCTGGCCGCTGTTCACGGGATGGGTCACGACGTGCGCGCCGTTGGCCGCAGCGACCGCCGCGGTGTTATCGCGCGAGCCGTCGTCGATGACGAGCACGTGGGTCGGCAGCCCGCCCATCTGCTTGGGGATCTCGGCCAGGACGGCGGGCAGGTTGTCCGCCTCCTCGAAGGCGGGAATGCAGACGAGCACGCCACCCAGTTCGTCGCCCAGGCGCTCCACCTCGAGCTGGGCCGCCGACAGCGAACGGATGAGCCGGCTCACGCGCTGGTTGGCACGATCGACCCGGGCCAGGGCGTAGAACAGCAGCAGGTAGGCGATGGCGACCGAAACGACCAGGACGGTGATGAGCCGCCCCAGCGGGGCGCCTTCCAGGCCGAGCACCCCCTGGATGGGGACGACGAGATCAGGGAAGGCGGCCACCACCGCCAGGCCCAGGGCGACGATGAGGACGATGGCCGCCGGGACGCGGCTGCCGGTCGTGGGGCGCAGTCGGGCGAGGGCCACGCCGGCCAGTCCCAGCGAGAGCACCACGCCGACGATGCGCAGCAGGCTCGGCATCGTTCGCGCGGCCTCCGTGCTCAGCCCGAAGCGACTTTGAAGAGGAGCAAGCGGCCGTCGCCGAAGGTCCCGACGAGAGTGTACCGGCCACCCGAAAGGGCGGACAGATCGGTGTCGAACGGGCGATAGCCACCCAGGTCCGCGCCCGTGGCGCCCGGACCGGCAACGAGCAGGTAGTCGACGGTCTCGCGCGCGAGGTACGACCGCGCGCCGGTGCTCGCCGGGTGCGCGAACATCACCCGGGCACCGAGCACGAGCGCCGTCGACTCGGCCAGGAACTGGGGGTTCTCGAGGTAGACCGCGCGGCCGTCGATGATGCCGGTGCGTTCGGCCAGGGCGGCGATGCTGCCATCGGTGTAGGCGTTGGCGAGGATCCGTGCATCTGGCGGCGTGTTCGCGGCGATCCAGCGATAGGCCTGCAGACCGGCAGGCGTGAGCCCTGGGTCCGCCTCGCCCCCAGCGTCCGTGACGGGCGCCGGCGCCACCATACCGGTCGCCACCACGGCCAGCGCGATGCCCGCTGCGAGCATCGAACGCCTCGCGGGCAGCAGCGTGTGCCACGCGGGCCGGAGGGTGCGATCCAGCAACCACAGGGCGAACGCCGCCGCCACGACGGGCAGGAACAGCTCGTATGGCATCAGTCGTCGCGGTCCGATGCGTCGCGGCACGTACGTGTTGGAGAGAGCGAACAGCAGCCAGGCGCCGACGGCCAGCAGCACGCCGAACACCGCCCACGTCACGAGCATCCGCTGCCGCCGCGCGTCGAGGCTGGGCCACGCGGCGACGGGCAACGCCAGCAGTGCGAGCAGCACGAGCAGGAGCGCCGTTCGTCGCGCGTCGAGACCGGGCCAGACGTCGAGGATCGCCCTCGGCAGGACGCGTGAGTCGATGAAGCTCGATGGCGGTGTCTGGCCCATCGACGCCGGCGCGACGGCGGCGACGTAGAAGTCCCACGTCGGGTCGCCGCTGAACTTCCAGTTGTCCGGGATCTCCGTCAACCGGGTCAGGACGGGGGTCTGACGCGACGCCGTGCCTCCGGCGACGTAGCCCAGCAGGCGGAACTGGCCCACGAGCGCGGCATTTGCCACGGCCCCGAACAGCACGCTGGCGAGGACGATCCAGATGGCCACGGCCGGCGGCCGGAACGCCGCTCGTGCCACCCGACGACGAAGGCCGAATCGGCGACCGAAGCGGTGGCCCAGGCCACCGCCGAAGACGGGGCCTCCACCGCGTTCGACGAGGGCCCGACCAGCGGCCAGCCCCACCAGCGCGGCGACGAGCACGAGGAAGACCTCGGCGTGGGACAGGAACACGATCGTGGCGGCGAAGACCGCCGCGAAGCTGAGGCGGCGCGATCGCTCCGCGATGGCGCGATCGGCCAGCCACAACGTGAACAGCGCGAGCGCGAGGGCCATGGTTTCGGGCTTGTAGCTCAGGAACTTGGCATCCATGCGGACGGTGGCGAGCAGCAGCACGGAGCCCAGCAGTGAGACCCACGTCGAGACCCAGCGGCGGAACAGCAGCGTGGCCAGCAGCAGCGTGACGACGAGGATCGCCAGCCGATAGATCTCGATCTGGACGAGCATGTCGCCCGGCAGGAGCTGCATCGCCGCTGCGGTGTGCGCGGTGACCGGCAGGTAGTCGCTCTGGAACGGTCGCAGGCCGCCCCATTCGGGCAGATCGGCCGGGAAGCCGCCGGTCGTGGCCACGACGCGCGCCAGGTTCGCGTAGTACCAGACGGTCGACGTGAACGGCAGGAGCTCCGACCCCACCTTCAGCCGCGACGGCAGCACGACCAGGATCGCCACCAGGACGACCGCGGCGATCGCGCCCAGCCACCAGCGCCGCGCCCTCGCGCTGGGGAGGCGTGGCAGGCTCGGCATGCGCGAATGCAGCGGCAGGATGCTGAGGCCCAGGAGCACCAGCACGACGATCGTCGGACGCAGCAGCCCGAACCGGGCGAGGAGCATGCAGGTCGTGGCGGTCGCAAGTAGACTGACGCCCGCCGCGCGCCCGAAGCGTGCCAGCGGCGTCGAGGCACCCGGTGCGAGCACAGGCCCGAGGGTCAGGCCTGGGACGACGAACAGGAGGGCCACGGCGATCGCCGCCTGGAGCACCGCGAGCAGGATGGCCGGGGGGTTCACGGTCGGTCGGCTGGTCCTCGGGTCGGGGGCGTGACGGCCCGCCTGGGTCGGGCCGAGCGGACAAATGGGCTCGGGACCGGGTGGCTTCGGAGTGTAGAACACCGGCCGCTCGTGTCCGTCAACGTGGCCCTCGTCGGCCTGCTGCTGTTGGGCGAGCTGGTCCACGGGTTCCGGATCTTCGGAACGCCCTGGCTGGGCGGCGACCTGCTGTATCACCAGGCCCTGGCCCACGAGATCCTGCGCGGTGAGCTGATTCCCGGCGGCCCGTACGCAGGCCTGCCGACCTACTACCCGCCGGGCTTCCACTTCCTGCTCGCGGGGGTCATGGGCGCGCTTGGCCTCGACGCGGTCCGTGCGGACCAGCTGTTGGCGCTCGTCTGGATGCCGGTCCTGCCCATTGGCACGTTCCTGCTCGCGTGCCGCATCAC